>NZ_JBHRSQ010000040.1:0-112713 GCF_042643535.1 Halomonas tibetensis | reverse complement strand
GGGCGCTTCCAGGCCCAGGCCGAGGGTCAGAATCTGGGTGCCGTCCATGCCATGCCTCCTGTCATCGTGGAGGCTCTATCGTGGCTCAACGACGGGGGCGAATTCCACACCCGACGACGAAGAGCCTTGATGAGCCAGCAGGTTCGTCTGGTAGACAGCCTGTTTCGCTGGGGTGGCGAAGAATTCGCGATCTTGCTACCTAACACCGCTATCTCGGCTACTCGATTCATTGCCGAGCGACTGAGACAAGCGGTCAGCCAGTTCCGTTTTGATTTAGAAGGTGATATCACGGTCAGTATTGGCGCGGCCGAGCTGGAGCGCGGTGAAACGGCCCTGAGCTGGTTTAAGCGAGCCGATGAGGCAATGTATGCCGCGAAGTACCAAGGGCGCAATCGGGTGGTTTGCGCTGATGCGATTACCGACCGTTTCATCAGCGGTGAGGACGCTGACAGTTCGGTCCTGATGCCGTGGAAACCGATCTACGAATGCGGTCATCCATTGATCGATCAACAGCACCAGGAGTTGTTCCGTCTGGGCAATAAAATGATTTCCGCAAGCCTAGACGAAACTGTCGGCAAGGAACACTTCCTGCTGCTTGCAGATGAACTAATCGAACACTGCACGCAACATTTTTCCGATGAAGAGGACATCCTCGCCAACATCGGCTATGACGGGTTCGACAAACATCAAAAAGCCCACAACGGACTGCTTAGCCGCGCGCGTAAGCTACGCAATCAGGCTCAGACAGGAACCGTGACCACGCGAGATGTCATCGACTTTCTGGTCAACAAGCTCGTCAAGCAACACCTCCTGACGGCTGACATGGACTTCTTTGAGCAGCTGATGAAACCGTCAACAGTTGAGAACAAAGCGATTGGCAACTAATCCGGGATCAAATTTGCCCGACGACGACAGCAGGCAGGGAAGACTATTAATGGTCAAGTAAACTGACCCAGTATCGGCCAACGCTTTTGTCCCACCCCCAAAGTGGCAGCGTTGCTGATCCTACCCAGTAGCAGTCGACCAGCCCGATCATCGTTGCCACCCTGCCCTAAACTAGGAACTCATGCACCACGGCACTTACCACACCCCAGGCCTGGCATTTTAGGTCTGCGGCGGGGATCGGTGGATAGCGTGAGTTGCCCGATACCAGGAAGGTACGGTTGCCTTGTAGTTCATAGCGCTTCACCACCAGCTCGCCTTCGACCGAAGCCACCAGAATATGACCCGGCCGGGGCTCAATAGCACTGTCGACCACCAGGAGGTCACCAGCCTGGATGCCCAAGGTTTCCATGCTGTCGCCCGTCACCGTCATGAAGAAGGTCGATGCTGCCCGCTTCACCAGCCGTTCGTTGAGGTCCAGGGTACGGCCCTCATAGTCCTGTGCGGGGCTGGGAAAGCCTGAGAGACCGGCCCTGGTCAGCAACAGCGGATAAGGCAGCGGCTGTGATGGCGGGGCTGGGTGTGCGGGGATCAGCGGGTCATGCGACATGGTGGCCTCCTCGATACCTGATATTTATACAGTATCGGGTAGGAGACCCTATCTGCCAAGGGACGAATCGCCATGGAGCCATCCGAGGCAGGCAAGCCCGGCATGGAAATGCTAAGATGATTCCAACATTAGAATAGGCATATGAAATGCGACATGTCTGACTTACCAGCTTCTTCCGCAGGCAAAGGTCATTTATCGACCCAAAGCCGACATGGCGGTAACAGCAAAGGCGTGCGGTTATGGGTATACAGCCCAATTTTAGTCAATATTGATAAGAATCATGGCTTACGATAATTTTGTCAGATTGCATTTTCTGTGCAAACGTGATGGCACGTCCTCTAATCATAGAACGCGCCGTTTATTACCGTTAGGCTTCAGTGCCAGCAATTCAACGTTAGGAGTGTTTATGAACAAGAAAGACAGAATCGCTATTGTAGTCAGTATCTTGTATTTTCTATTTCCTCTCGGAGTTCTATTCGAAGGTTCTAGGGATGCACCTGCTGCGGCATTAGTTTTCATGTCTCCTTTGATTGCTTATTGGGGTTATCGATTTATCAAGAACGACATAAGTTTTTTGAAGAATAGCGAGAAATAAAAAGCATGATATACATTCTCAAAATTCGCCCGGTTGATAAGGGGGATCTATCCTCAACAATCCCTTTCTTGCCTGAAGTTGATGACTACGAAATGTATGTGGGTGCACTTCGTGACGACCTGAAACAAATAGACGGAATTATTGACGTTGCCCAAAATGATTCATCGTTATCTATCAAAATCAATGAATCAATTAGCGAAGAGGAGCTTAAGAAGCGAATAAGGACAGTCTTCAGCGAAGACTTGTTGAGAAGCCTGCGATTTGTGTCTTTGGTTAAGTCCTAACTTGGGTAGCAAGCCTAACAAGTCATGCCACCCCTTACGTAAAAGTCGCTGCGCGGTTTCGTCGTCGGTGCTTGAAACTTTGACCACAGGAGAGAATCATGTTTCATACAACCAAAGCGTTTAGCATTGCATTCATATTGGCTCTTTGCTTTGGCATTGGCGCTGCCGCTTATACATCAGGCGTATTGGCTCAATCTGTAATCGAGTCTCAGATCGACGGGGAGTTTGAGGGCTGGGAAGGAGAAACGGTCGTCAAACTTATGAATGGTCAGATCTGGATACAGACCGAGTATTATTACGAGTATAACTACGCCTATATGCCTGACGTTCTGATTTATCAGTCGAGTGGTGGCTGGAATATGAAGGTTGAAGGTGTAAACAAGGCAGTTGGCGTTGAACAGCTTCGGTGATCTGTTGGCCTAACAATTCGTTCAAGCCGACGCCGCGTCTCGGCACGGCTTAACGCAAGTATTATATCAGAATGACCTTAACGTCCGCTCCTGGCCGAATGAGGAATGTGAGTCTATGCTGAATAATAGAATTCGGCAGCTGGCGACCCAAAACCGACGTGCTGAAAAAAGCAGCGGGCACGTTCAAGCGGAATACCAAGCACGCAATATAATACAACTGTTAGGTGAAACTAGAGACACGATGAAGACGACTTTCTTAACCGTTGCACTTGTATCATTTGCGCCGTGCGTGTTTGCGGCAGAGACATTCTGTGGTACTGGCCGCCTCCATCCAATTGACCTCCAGTTTCAACGAGAGATGGATCAAAGTGGCGGGGTCACGGTGGATATACGTAATGCTCAAGGTAGAGCGTATGAGAGCTGGGATAAAGAGCTAAACCGAGAGTATCGTGAACTGATGGCTCTGCTATCCTCGGAAGAAAAAGTCTCTTTGAGAGAGGCGCAGAGGGCATGGCTGTCGTTTCGTGACGCGGAATCCAAGTTTTGGTGGTCGGAAAGCATCTCAGACGGAGGTACTTTGCAGCCTGTTATCGTTTCAGATTACGGCATTGAACTACTCAAGGAACGTGTCTGCCAGCTCGCAACATATAAACAGGTTGCGACACCATAGGGGCTTCGCCTAATAATTCATTCAAGCCGAAGCCGCTTAGTGGCGCGGCTTAATTCAGGTGTTAGACGTCATTGAGGTAGAAAGTGGCAAATTATCGAGACCTATCGGACCGTGACGCTGTCCTTAAGGCGATTGCCGAGTGTGACCAACTCGGGAGGACCAAGTTTCTGGAGCAATATGGGTACGGCAAGGCCCTAATGTTTATGCTCATCCACAATGGCAAGCAATACGATTCCAAGGCAATCGTTGGTGCTGCTTACGAGCATCAGTTTGGTGAGCCTTTGCGCAATACCGATTTCTCGGGAGGCCAAGCCTCGGTCGTGCCCAAACTTTCGAGCTTAGGATTCAAAGTCGTTGCCTTAGAGGTGACCGACAGCACTTCAGCTCTTGCACAAGAAGTGCCGGAGTCGATGTGGGAAGGTGGGAAGCGTATGGTTTCCGTCAATGCCTACGAACGCAGCGCCGCAGCTCGGGCAGCGTGCATCGAGGCTCACGGTTCGCGCTGTGCAATTTGTGATTTCGACTTCGGAGAGGTTTACGGGGCAGAGTTTCTGGGCTTCATTCATGTCCACCATCGAGTTCCTGTGTCAGAGGTGGGCGCAAGGTACGAAGTCGATCCGGTCAAGGATCTGGTTCCTCTCTGTCCAAATTGTCACGCTATCGTGCACTACGGCAACAAGACAAGGTCAGAGGAAGAAGTGAAGCAGCGGATTAAAAAAGCCAAGAATCCTGGCCCTGTGGAATGAAATTGACACATGACAAGCGCATTCAGTCCGACCGCCAAAAGGTTACGCTTTCGTCGACGGTTGATGAAGAGGAAACCGTGCCCGCTCAGGGGATCCTGGCCCAGCTGTCGCCGTACCATGGCGGCGAGGCCGTCATAAGAGCGGCGCATGTCGTTGGGCTGCGTACACAGCCAGAGCTGAACGGGCGGTCTCACCGACCACCTCGCCGGAAACGCAGGCAAACACCGTCGCCCAGGTCGAGCTCGATCTCCCAGCCACGCGGCTCGTCATCGATGGCATCTTCCTCCGGTTGCGACACCGGCGCGAAGAGCGGCGACGCGGTAGCGGAAGATGAAGACATCACAGACGTTCCTGATGCCAGTCGACGCTTCCAGTGCTGGAACGAACTCTTGGACAGGCCCTTCTGTTCACAGAACACCTGCTGGGACTGACCGCTGCGGGACTGCTCGTCAATCCAGGCCTGCCATTGCTCGGCAGGATAGCGTGTGTGGCGCTGCGTCGGCATGAGTACTGATTCTCCGTCGGTGAATGACGGGATCAGCGTAGAGGGTCAGGCCACTTCGAGAAATGATGCGCCGGAATGGCCGGTTACATTACTCCTGCCTTATCCACCGGGTTCACTCAGGAATGAAGATGATCGGATAGACCCGGACAAAGCTGGGGATCACCGTGTAGGGGGATCACCTTATTTATTTTTTCCTTTCCTTTCTTTTCCGCACTTAATTATAATGCTATAAAAAGCGGTCATGTTTTCCTTTGCTGTCATCCCGACTTTTCTCAATGTTTCATGAACCTGTTCTTCTTTTGCAAACCCTTTTCGCTGCTTGTAGTATCCTTCCGCCGCGATATCAAGAAGCAGAATTAAATCTGTTGAATCATCTCTGTTTCTGGATTTTTGATCATCCCGGATCTCTAGGTTTTTTATGTTTACAGAATAATTCAAATTTTCGGTAACTACCTTAGGGAAAAATTTCAGGCACACATCTTGTGATATAGTTTTTCCTTCCCAGCGTTTTTTAAGCACATCCCTGACAAGCTCCTCCCAAATTTTCTTTGTTTTAGCGGACCGCTTTCTTAAGTTATTTTTGATGAGGACGCTATGTATTGAGTTTATATCTTGAATAAACTGATTTGACCAAACCCCAGGTTGATAGCCATCCATATCGTCGAAATTGAAATCGAGGAGCCCTGCATGCCTCTTCTTCAGAGAGTAAACATTTTCAGAAGATATGAAAATCTCTTCTTTAGTAACATTTAATGAATAAGCTCTTTCATCTTTGAAATAAAATTCCTGGTTTTTATAGTCATAATTTGATATAACAGACCTTATGTAAGATCGCCACAGAGTCTCTTTTTTAATACGTCTTGCTTCTGGATATAATAAGCTACCAGCTCACCTGGGTTTGCAGACTTGCCAAACCTATATTTGCCATCAGTGTAGACGACCTCATATGGCTCGCAAGACTTCAAGCTAAGAGTGTTAAGTAACTTTTCATTATCTTTTAGGCGAGGAATAAATCCATCAGGATTTTCAGGCAAGATTCCGTATGGGTTACTTTTAGGAGGGTTACTGAGGTCTGCTTCTAACCTTTGTTTGCTCCTGATTCCAATACTTAGGTAATCCTTGGGAAGAATGATCAAAAAAATATTCTCTTGCACTATAGCTTCTGCAAAGTCACGAAAATTCATCCCTAGTAAATTGATAGCCTTATCTATGGAAATAATTTCTTGACCAACCTGCTCAGGATCATACATGGAAACCACCCAATTTTTACTCAAGACTATCTTGCAAAACAAACATAGAGGAAGACGATAAAAAGCAGTCTAGTATCGATGTGAGGAACCTAGTTCCGACATGTCTAAACCGAATAATCCCGGCTTCCCAACCGGCAGTATATAGTCTGCCCAATCCTGCATCATCGCCCACCGCTTCTCGAACAGGTCACCGCGGAGGTACGCCGCCTCTACTTTATTTTCTATGGCATGGGCCAGCGCCATCTCGGCGACATCCCTCGGATAGCTGGTAACCTCGCCGGTCCAGTCGCGAAAGCTTGAACGGAAGCCATGAGGCACGAAGTCACCACGTTCACCGTCTAGCCCGTAACCCATTCCGCGCATCAGCTGTAGCATAGACATATTAGAGAGGGGTCGTCCATTGCGAGCGCCGGGAAAGACGTAGTTGGTGCCTTTCACCCGCGGTAACTGAGTAAGCAACTCCACCGTCTGCCGGGACAGCGGCACTCGATGCTCACGGCGAGCCTTCATTCGCTCGGCGGGGATAGTCCAGGTCTCATTGTCCAGGTCGATTTCTGGCCACTCCGAGCGTAGGACCTCCGAGGTGCGTGTCGCTGTCAGGATCAAGAACTGCAGCGCCTTGGAGGAAATGCTGGTATGGCTCTGGAGGTCGGCCATGAAGGCCGCGACCTCGTCGTATGGCATGGCAGGGTGATGGAACACCTTTTTGACACGTGATGGTTTGGCCAGCAGCTTGTCCAAATGACCCCGCCAGCGGGCCGGGTTTACAGAGTCTCGGTAGTTATGCGCTGCAGCGTAATCGAGGACGTTTTCGATTCGTCCTTGTACTCGTTTGGCCGTCTCAGTCTTGCTGGTCCAGATCGGTGACAGGATCTTCAAGACGTCCTGAGTGGTAACCTCATCGACTCGCTTGAATCCGATCACCGGTCGAACATAGGTCTTCAAGGTGCTGACCCACTGCCGAGCATGCTTGGCGTTCCGCCAACTGCGGCGGTGGGACATGATGTAGCGGGCTGCACAGCTTACAAAGGTAGGGGTTACCACTTCTGCCTGGTCCACCACCATCTTGGCCTCTAAAGGGTCGAGGCCTTCCTTGACGAGTTTGCGGTTATCCGTGGCCTGTGAGCGAGCCTCAGCCAAACTGACGTCAACGCAGCTGCCAAGGCCCATGTCGCGGAGCTTTCCATGTCGCCTGTACCGATATATCCAACTCGCTCCTCCTGTCTTGCCGATCTTGAGATATAGGCCCTCGCCATCATTGATCAGCCCTGGCTTGGCCTCCCTGACCAGTTTCTGTACCCCGCGTGTGGTGAGCTTGCCCATGGCCGTCTCCTCGGTGTCATTATGAGCACCGTACCATACCCTGGCCCATACTCCAGCCCATACTTTACACGTGGCATTTGCTGCACCATCCTGGATTTTCTTGGACAAGAAAGGCAGAAAAAATGCTAAAGAACAATGGATTAAGAGACTTTGGCGGTAATGCCTGGATTTTAACAATGCGGACTGCCCCTCCGCCAGTATTTATAGAAAAAGCCGCTGATTCCAGCGGCTTTTTCTTTTTCCAATGTCTGCTGACCCACATCTTGACCTTCACTCTTCAGTTGACGGAGTAGTCTCGGTGCAGCGACTCAGTCATCTACCGTGGTGAAGCATCCGGCATTTCGAGTGTTGTCACATGTTTGCTGAGCGTGCCCTTGGAGACGCCGATATGCCGTGAGGTGCCCGCAACGTTGGCAGCGCCATCGGCGCGTATAGCGGATTCGTCGGGTATGATAACGGTGATGCCCGGCCTCACTGCCTCGAGGAGCACCGATGGACCTGCTTCAAGACGCCTTCGCGCATTCCCCAGATGCGCTGATGGTTGTTACGGCGGAAACTGATGGCGGCTTTCGCTTCTTGAGGGTCAATGCAAGCTTCGTCGAGGCCACCGGCTTTTCCCGAGCGCAGGCCGAAGGCGCTCGTCTTGAAGACTTGCTTCCCCCCGAAGACGCAGAACGTCTGGCCGTGGAATACCGGCGCTGCCTGGCTCAGGGCACCACCGTCGAGTTCGAGCAGCCCTACGAGGTGCCCAGTGGTCAACGTACCTGGCATGTTTGCCTTCGCCCCATGGGGCCGCTTGGTACCCAGCGGCTAATCGTCTCGGCTCGTGACATCACCTGGTCACGCAACTTCGCTCAGCAGCTAAACGCGGTGGCCGCCTTTATGCCCGGGTTTGTCTACCAGCTCTGCATGGCGCCCGACGGCCGCTGGTACTACTCCTTCGTAGGCGAGCAAGCCGAGACGATGTTCGGCGTGTTAGTGGCTGAGGCATTGGCGGATGCCAACACGCTGATGGGATTGATCCATCCGGATGACAGTGAACGCGTCATTCGTGAAAGCCTGCATGCCGCCGAGCACCTAACCCCCTGGCACAGCGAATTTCGCATGTTGCACCGCGACGGGCGCCTCCAGTGGGTGGAAGCTCATGATCAGCCCCAGAAGCTCGGTGACGGCACCGTCCTGTGGACCGGCTACGTCAACGACATCACCGAACGCAAGGCACTGGAAGCCTCGCTGTTGGCCAGTGAAGCAAAGTATCGTCGGCTCGCACAGTTCGACCCGGTGACCGGGCTCGCAAACCGCTCCGAATTCTTCTCCCGCCTGAATCACGCGATCCAGCTTGCCGAACGGAAAGCGCAAACCCTGGCCCTGCTGTTCATCGACCTGGACCGATTCAAGCCCATCAACGACGCCTATGGCCATGCCACTGGCGATGCGCTGCTTCGACAGGTTGGTGAGCGGCTTCGTGGAGAGCTGCGTGGTACCGACCTGGTCGCCCGTATCGGGGGTGATGAATTCACGGTGCTGCTGCAAGGACCTATCGACAGCGCAACAGCGCAGCAAGTGGCCGAGAAGCTTTGCGAAGCCATGGCCACCCCCTTTCCACTCAACGACCACCCGCTAAGCCTGTCGGCCAGTATCGGAGTGGCGCTCTATCCGGCGCATGGCCAGAATACGGAGGCCCTCACCCACGCGGCTGATGAGGCCATGTATCACGCCAAGGCGGCGGGTCGTGGAATCGCGTTCCTTTCTCTATCGAAAGAAGATCCTCACCATGGAGGGTGTGCTGATAATCTCGGGGCCAGGAGCTGACCGCGTCTCAGTCGAGGCCGACCCTAAGTATCGGCGCTTCACGTGGCCCTACCGTGCACATCACAATAACAAAGCCCAGTGCACCAGGCTTCCTTCCCCTATCCCTAAACCCGGCGACGTCGCAAATGGCTCTCAAGGCAAGCATTCACAAGGTACAGCTTCAAATCGCCGACATGGATCGGCACTACTACAACGAACATTCACTGACCGTCGCCCGGCATCCTTCCGAGACCAATGAACGCATGATGCTGCGCCTGCTGGCCTTTGCCCGTCACGCCCATCCGGATCTTGCCTTCGGACGAGGCGTCAGCGCTGAGGACGAGCCGGATCTCTGGCGCCGGAGCCTCACGGGGGACATCGAGCTGTGGATTCAGCTCGGTCAACCGGATGAGCGCGAGATTCGCCGTGCCTGCGGGCGCGCAAGACAGGTCGTGCTCTATACCTACGGCGGCCAGGGGTCGCGACTCTGGTGGGAGCCGCTGGCCAACAAGCTGCGCAGTCTCTCCAACCTCACGGTCATCGACGTCGATTCGCAAAGCGTTACCGAGCTCGGCCGCCTGGCCGCCAGGGGAATGGAGCTCAATGCCACCCTTCAGGACGGCATGATGTGGCTGGCAACACCAGAAACGTCCGTGGACGTCAGCGTCGAGATTCGCCAGCAGGCGGCAACGACTCAGTAGAGCCGCAAGCCCACCTTGGTCACGTTATTGCCCTCCATTTCGCTGACCACCCAGTGAATCCCGTGCCAGTCCACGTCATCCCCCACCACCGGATGGCCGCCGACGCGCACGGAGATGAAGTCCGCCAGGGTCATCTCCTTTTCTGCCTGGCTGAGCGTCAGGCCGTAGACGTCGGCAATATCCTGCATTCGGGCATCGCCGGCGAAGGTAAAGGTGCCAAAGAATGCGCGCTCCTGCTTGAGCTTGGCATCGCCATTGAAGAGTCGATTCAGCGCCGGCAGATCATCGCTGCGACCGATCACGCAGATCACGTCACCCAGTTGAAGGCGGGTGCTCCCCTTGGGATGCAGCATCACATGATCGCGGAACAGCGCCGAGATCAGCGCCCCAGAAGGAAAGCGCAACAGCCGAATCGGCACATCCTCCAGGTCCGAGTTTTCCACCTCGTAGACAAACATCTCGAAGTCGTTTTCGGGGAGAATGCCCAGCGGTCCGCGCTGGTTGGGCGTGACGGACGTTGGCACCTGCACCCGCATCCATCGCGCCATCCATCCCAGGGTGCCGCCCTGAATCAGCAGCGAGAGCAGCACCACCGCAAAGGCCACGTTGAAGTAGAGGGTGGCATTCTCCACCCCGCCGATCACCGGAAAGATCGCCAGCACAATCGGCACGGCACCGCGCAGCCCCACCCAAGCGATGAAACCGGTTTCTCGCCAGCGAAACTTGAAGAAGGGCTTGATGCTGATCAGCACCGCCAGAGGCCTGGCTACGAAGATCAGCGCCAGCGCCACCAGGCTGGCGGGAAGCGCATATTCGAGCAGTTCGCTGGGATTGACCAGCAGGCCCAGCACCAGGAACAGCCCGATCTGACTCAACCAGGCCAGGCCGTCATGAACCGGCAGGATGAAGTTGAGATGACGCCCTGGCTGGTTACCGATCATCAGCCCCGCCAGATAGATCGCCAGGAAGCCGCTGCCGCCAAGGAAGCTGGTGATGCCGAACACGCTAAAGCCCAGCGCAAGAGCCAGCAGCGAGTAAAGGCCGGGGGCAAGGTCCACCCAGCGCAGCAGCTTACCGCTGAGCCAGCCACCGCCCACTCCGATCACAAGCCCCAGGCCAAACTGCTGCACCAGCAGGAGCAGGGTATCAACCGCGCCGCTCAGCTCGCCGACCAGCATCTCCACCAGCACCAGGGTAAGGAAGATCGCCATGGGGTCGTTGGTGCCCGACTCGATCTCCAGAGTCGCACCCACCCGCTCGTTGAGATTCACCCCGCGCCCGCTGAGCATCGAAAACACCGCAGCGGCGTCGGTGGAGCCGACAATGGCCCCCACCAGCAGCCCTTGCAACAGGGTCAGGTCGAAGATCCACATGGCCAACACGCCGACGATACCGCTGGTGATGAAAACGCCCAGGGTGGCCAGGGACAGCGCCGGACGAAAGCCGACGCGAAAGGTCTTGAGGCGGGTACGAAGCCCACCATCCAGCAGGATCATGGCCAACGCCACGTGGCCAATAACAAAGGCCACGGAGTAATTGTCGAACTGGATGCCAAGCAGGCCCTCTTCCCCCGCCAGCATGCCCAACCCCAGAAAGATGAGCAGCAGGGGGAATCCCACAAGGCTGGAAAGACGGCTAGCCAGGACGCTGAGCCCGATCAACAAGCCGCTGAGTATGAAGATGGTATTGATGGTGTCCATGGCATCCTCGTGGCGGCATATACGGCATTATTGCATGAGGCCCGCAGCGGTGCGACGCCGACGGCAGGGCTGGTCAGCCCTTCCCGGCAGCGGATACACTCTCTTGCTGCCGGCCGGTTACGAACCGGCACCACTGCCGGAGCCCCTGCATGCCTGACCCCGCCCAGCTCAAGCGCCTCCCCATTGTTGTGCCTGCCCTCATAGGGATAATGGCGCCGATGATACTGATGGCAGCCCTGATGACAGCCCTGACGATAGCCCTGATGACCGTGCCGATCATGGCGCTGGCCCAACAGGACTCGGCCTCCGCCGGTACCGAACAAAACGCCTCCGCCGGTACCGAACAAAACGATAGTGCCGCCGTCGCTGACCCCGATAACACGGCACAGGATGCAGCGTCCGCTGAACTCTCAGAATCCTCGGAGCCAAGCACAGTGGTTGACCAGCCCCCCCGGGTGACACTAACCCCTCCTGAGCCCATTACGCCCCCACCGCTCAAGCCGCTGAAGATCATGCTCGACTGGTATCCCGGGCCCCAGCACGCCGCCCTGCTGATCGCTCAGCACAAGGGACTTATGGAGCGACAAGGCCTGCAGGTGACCCTGAGCACCCCAGCCGATCCCACCCTGCCAACCCGATTGCTGGCCGCCGGCCGCATCGATCTGGCCGTGAGTCGCCAGCCGCTGCTGCACCTGCAGGTGGATCAAGGCCTGCCCTTGATTCGGATCGGCACCCTGGTGGACCTGCCCCTGGCGGGGCTGCTGCTGCGTGACGACGGCACCATGGAGTCCCCAGCCCAGCTGGCGGGCAAGCGAATCGGCTACTCCGTCGAAGAGAGTCGTGAGCTTCTCCTGCCAGCGCTGCTCAAGCCCCACGGCATTGCCATCGAAGAGCTGGAGCTGGTGGACGTCAACTTCAGTGCCGTCATCCATATGGTCGATGAGTCGCTTGACGGCGTGATGACACCGCAGCGTCTCGCGCTGCCCCGCCGACTGGGAGACGAGGGCATCACCGCGCGATTATTGAACCTGGAAGAACACGGCTTTCCGCGCCACGAAGGGCTGATCCTGGTGGCCAACCGCGACCGGCTGGGTGGCCAGAAGGAGAGTCTTCGACGGCTCCTCGAGGCCCTGACCGAGGCCACCGCATGGAGCCTGGAGCATCCCGAGGAGGCCTGGGCGCTGCTGGCGGATATCGAACCGACCCTGGATACGCCAGCGAACCAGGACGCCTGGCCGGCCATGCTGATGCGACTGAGCGCGCGCCCCGCCGCGCTTGACCAGGGAGGCTACCGACGTTTCGAGGCCTTCCTGCACGAGCAAGGCCTGCTCGAGACCCTGACGCCGGTGGATAAGCTGGCGGTTGACCTGGGCGCGCCCTGATGGACGGCCCACTGGTCTTCCTTGACCTCGAAACCACCGGTATCCGCACCACCCGGGATCGCATCACCGAGATTGCCGCCCTGCGCCTCGAGCAAGGCGTGGTGACCTCGCGATGGCACCGGCTGATCAACCCCCTGGTGCGCATTCCCGCACCGATCCGCGAGCTGACCGGCATTCATGACGAGATGGTCCAGGATGCCCCCGCCTTCGCCGAGATCGCCGAAGCGCTCAGGGAGTGGCTGGGCGATGCCACTCTGGTCGCCCACAATGCCCGCTTCGACTATGGCTTCCTGCGCAACGCCTACAAGCGAGCCGGCATGAGCTTCAGCGCCGAGGTGATCTGCACGCTTCGGCTCTCGCGGCGCCTGGCGCCCCAGCATCGCGAACACAACCTGGCCGCCCTGCTGGAGCGCTACGGCATTGCCTTTCCCACCCGGCACCGCGCCATGGCCGACGCCGAGGCCCTGCTCGCCCTCTGGCAGCGCTGGGCAACGGAACATCCCGTCGCCCGGCTGGACGAGGAAGTTCAACGTCAGCGCCGGCTGCCCAGCCTGCCGGCCCACCTGGATCCGGGCATGATCCAGGCCCTGCCCAATGCGCCGGGGGTCTACCTGATGCATGGCGAGAACGATCTACCGCTCTACATCGGCAAGAGCCTGAACCTCAGGGCCAGGGTCATGAGCCATTTTCAGGCCGACCACCGACAGGATCGCGAAATGCGCCTGGCCCAGCAGGTGCGTCGCATCGACTGGCAGGAGACGGCCGGCGACCTGGGCGCACAGCTGCTGGAAGCGCGGCTGGTCAAGGAGCGCCAGCCGATCATGAACCGACGCCTGCGCCGCGCCGGACGGCTGTCGGGATGGTCATGGCCTCCCGACGCCAGCCGGCCCGCACTGCAGCGCGCCGATGCCCTCACCGGCAAGGAAGCCGAAGCGATGATGGGCCTGTTCCGCAGCACCCGGGATGCCAACGAGGCGTTGCGCCAGATCGCCACCGACCAGGGGCTCTGCCTGCGACTGCTGGGGCTGGAAGCGGGACGCGGCGCCTGCTTCGCCAGCCAGCTGGGCCGCTGTCGGGGGGCTTGCCGAGGTGACGAGCCCCTGGCGGTTCATACCGCTCGGGCCCGCGAGGCGCTGTCGCGGCTGCAGATCCATCACTGGCCCTGGGCGGGGCGCCTGGCCATCGGCGAGCGGGGACCCACGAGCGCGCAGGCCTGGCACCTGGTGGATCACTGGTGCCATCTGGGGAGTGCCGACTCTCTTGCGGGGCTCGAAGCACTGGCCGATGCAAGGGGAGCCTTTGACGTCGATACCTACCGGATCCTGCGCCGTTTTCTCGATGGCGACAGCGTCGATCAGCTGACGCTGGTCACCCTGCCTCGCCGGGCAGAATCCGCCTCCTGAAGTTTTCCCGACGGGCTATGTTGACGGGCTAAGTCGACGGACTATGTTGACGGGCTATGTCGACGGGCTATACCGACGCGCGCTGGGCGAGAAACACCTCCACCGACTCGCGAAAGGCCTCGGGCTGTTCGGCATGTAGCCAATGCCCGGCCTCCAGGGTCACCACCTCCGCCTCGGGCAGCACCTCCATCAGGGCGGGAAGCATCGCGTCGGTGACGTAAGGAGAGTGCGCGCCGCGCAGCACCAGGGTCGGCCCCGGAAAGGCGCCGTCGCCCGCCGGCGGTCCCATGATGGTCTCGTAGTCGTCCTGGATCTCGTCGAGTCCCAGGCGGAGTCTGAGGCCGCCCTGGTCGCCGCGCTCCAAGTTGGTGGCCAGGAACAGCCTGACCGCCCGCTCCTTGACGTGTTCACCCAGCAGGTCGTCGGCCTCACGGCGATTGGCCGGCCTGCCCTCCTCCAGGCGGCGCAAGCCGGCAAATACCGTGTCATGGTCGTGGCCATAGGCCAGCGGGGCGATGTCGCCGATGATCAGCGAAGCCACCCGCTCGGGAGCCACCAGCGCCAGCGAGATCACCACCTTGCCGCCCATGGAGTGACCGAGCAGATGGGCGCGCGGGATTTCCAGGCGATCCAGCAACGCGATCACATCCTCGGCCATGGCGTCATAGCTCATTCCTTCGGCGTGGGGGGAACGGCCATGGTTGCGCAGGTCCACGGTAATCACCCGGCGCGTCTCCTGCCACGCCTTGACGTGAGAGCGCCAGTTGTCGGCGCTACCGAACAGGCCATGGATGACCACCAGCGGCACGCCATCGCCACCGGTGTCCTGAAAATTGAGCTCTACGGGCATAACACTCTCTCCTCGGCCGATTTCTCGGCCTGACTCAGGGACGGGGTCGGGCCGGTGACGCGGCCAGGATCTGGGTATCGGTGGCCGCCAGCAGTCGACGGCTCAGGGTCGCCAGCAGCAAGCCGTACAACGGTACGAAGAACAGCAGGCTGACGATCAGCTTGATGACATAGTCGACCCAGGCGATCTCCAGCCAGTTGGCCGCCATGAAAGGGTCGGGGCTTTGATAGAAGGCGATCGAAAAGAAAGCCGAGGTGTCGGCCAGGTTGCCCAGCACCGTAGAGATCGCCGGCGCCACCCACCAGGCCTTGAGGGTCCGCAGGCGATCGAACACGTGTACGTCCAGCAGCTGGCCCAGCAGGTAGGCCATGAAGCTGGCTACGGCGATGCGCGCCACGAAAAGATTCCACTCCCCCAGGGCGTCGAGGCCAGCGTAGCTGCCCCGTGGGAACACCACCGACACCACGTAGGAGATGACCAGCGCCGGCAGCATCACACGCATCACGATGGCACGCGCCGGCTCCTTGCCGAACAGCCTCACGGTGAGATCGGTGGCCAGGAAGATAAACGGAAAGCTGAAGGCCCCCCAGGTCGTGTGAAAGCCGAACAGGGTGAACGGCAGCTGCACCAGATAGTTGCTGGCAGCGATCACGAGGACATGGAAAGTGATCATCAGCGCCAGCAGGCGGCGCTGCTGAGCATCGGAAAGCGCAAACATGACAAGATCCTTTTTTAAGAGAGGGGTGAGGGAACCCTCGTGGAACGGGCCGCCGAGGCAGCGTGCGGTCGGGCATTATACGGACCGCACCCGCCGCTGGCCATGCCCACCCACGCAGACGCCGCCCCGAAGGGCGGCGTCATGGCCAGTAGCGTTACTGGCACGGAACGTTGCGGGTAACGAAAGATCAGACCTGACGCGACTCATGGGCAGCGCCCACATCGCGAGACTTCATGGCCTCATGCACGTCCTGCAGACTCGCCGGATCGTCGATGGTGGACGGTACCCCGTACTCCTTGCCGTCGGCGATATTACGCAGCAGCTTGCGCAGGATCTTGCCGGAACGGGTCTTGGGCAGGCGATCGACCACCAGGACCTGCTTGAAGCAGGCAATCGGGCCGATCTTGTCGCGCACCAGGGCAATCAACTCCTGCTCGAGGTCATCTTCACGGCCCTCGAAACCATCCTTGGGAATCACCAGGCCGATGGGCAACTGACCTTTCAGGGCATCGTGGATACCGATCACCGCACACTCGGCGACCGCCGAATGAGCGCCGACGACCTCCTCCATCTCACCGGTCGAGAGGCGGTGGCCGGCCACGTTGATGACATCATCGGTACGCCCCATGATGAACAGGTAGCCGTCCTCGTCCACATAGCCACCGTCGCCGGTCAGGTAGTAGCCCGGGAAAGCCGTCATGTAGGCCGAGTGAAAGCGCTGCGGATCGCCCCACACCCCCACCAGGCAGCCTGGCGGCATAGGCTGCTTGATCACCACGCTGCCCTGCTCCATCGCCCCCATCTGCTCACCCTCGCGGTCGAGGATCTGCACGTCGAAGCCCGGCACCGGCACGGTGGCGCTGCCCGCCTTAGTGGGCATGGGCTCCAGGCCATGCAGGTTAGCGGCAATGGGCCAGCCGGACTCTGTCTGCCACCAGTGGTCAATCACCGGCACATCGAGCAGATCGTCGAGCCAGTGGAAGGTCGGCGGGTCGAGACGCTCACCGGCCAGGAACAGCGCCTTCATGCAGGAAATATCGTACTGCTCGAGGTGTTTGCCTTCCGGATCTTCCTTCTTGATGGCCCGGAACGCCGTCGGCGCGGTGAAGAAACTCTTCACCTGATACTCGCTGATAAGACGCCAGAAAGCGCCGGCATCCGGGGTCTTCACCGGCTTGCCCTCGTAAACCACGCTGGTGCAGCCGCGCAGCAGCGGCGCATAAACGATGTAGGAGTGGCCCACCACCCAGCCGACGTCCGAGGCCGAGAAGAACACCTCACCGGGTGCCACGTCGTAGATAACGTCCATGGAGTAGGCCAGCGCCACGGCGTAACCGCCGGTGTCGCGCACAACACCCTTGGGCTTTCCGGTGGTGCCGGAGGTATAGAGCACGTAGAGCGGGTCGGTCCCCTTCACCGGTACGCAGTCGGCAGGCTCGGCCTGGGCGACCAGCGTGGCCCAGTCGTGATCCCGCTCGCCCAGTTCGGCGGTATGCTGCTCGCGCTGAAAGATCACGCACGCATCGGGCTTGTGGCGGCTCTGCTCCACCGCCGAATCGATGATTCCCTTGTAGGGCAGCACCTTGTTGACCTCGACCCCGCAGGAAGCGGCCACCACCACCTTGGGTGTTGCGTCCTCGATGCGCACGGCAAGCTCGTGCGGGGCAAAGCCACCGAACACCACCGAGTGCACGGCACCCAGGCGCGCGCAGGCATACATGGCCACCAGCGCCTCTGGCACCATCGGCATGTAGATCACCACGCGATCGCCCTTCTCCACGCCCAGGCCTTTGAGGGCACCCGCGAAGCTGGCCACCTGGTCGCGCATCTCGCGATAGGTCAGGGTGCGCTTGCTGTCGGTGACCGGCGAATCCCAGAAGATCGCCGGCTGGTCGCCGCGCCCCTGCTCCACATGGTGGTCCAGCGCCGCATGACAGATATTCAATTCTCCATCGGCAAACCAGCGCGCGTGATTGGCCTCGTCGTAGTGGAGAATCTGGGTAGGTGCCTTGAACCAGGGAATGCGGCGGGCCTGTTCGGCCCAGAAGCTCTCAGGCTGCTCGATGGAGCGGCGAAATTCGTTGGCGTATGTGCTCATGGTTATCCTATCGCAGGTCGGTGGCATCGAAAGATTGTTGACACTGTAGTGCACTATGACGCCGCTGCCCTCATACGATAGGCTAACTTTCGACAAAAGGTGGAGATATACAGGGCCACATTGTCAACAACATGGCATCAACAGCGGAAGGGGTAACCCACCTCTAATCAACGAGGTTGAGCGCTATTCCGCCGTCCATCATCTAGTCTATGCTTTAATCAATTGCTAAATCAGAAAAGCACGCTCATCAAGGAGCGGGCAGGATGGCTTGACCAGCGCGGGGAATCGACATGGGTAATTCCAACAGCACCTCAGCTCGCCTCCTCGCCGGAGGCGACGCCGCCATCGACGGGGCCACGGCGCTACTCAAGGCCATGGCCAATGACAACCGCCTGCGCATCCTGTGCCTGCTTGACGGGCAGGAGCTCTCGGTGACCGAGCTCAACAGCCGGCTCGCCCTCAGCCAGTCAGCACTCTCCCAGCATCTGGCTATCCTGCGACGGGAGAACCTGGTCAGCACGCGGCGTGCCTCCCAGACCATCTATTATTCCTGGCAGGGCGACAGCGCCCACACGATCATCGAGGCCCTCGGCCAGCTGGGGCTGGCCGATTAACGGCGGCGTAGCGGGCTCTGTTCCAGCACCTCGAGCCCCTTCTCCATTGCCCGCTCCACCCCGACAGAAACCGCCACACCTACCCGATCCGCCAGATTGCGACGCGGCTCAAGGCGCAACCGGATGACTCTGGCGGTCTGCATGCGCTCCATCAGATACGCCTCGCTGGTACCCAGCGCATCGACCAGCCCCTGCTCAAGGGCTTCGCGGCCGTACCAGGTTTCGCCGGTGGCCACCGCCTCGATGTCCAGCGCCGGGCGCCGCTCGGCCACGTGACGCTTGAATAGATCATGGACACTCTCCAGCTCATCGACAAACTTCTCGCGGCCCTCCTCGCTGTTCTCCCCGAACACGGTGAGAGTGCGCTTATAGCGGCCTGCGGTCAGCACCTCGACGTCGATGTCGTGGCGCTTGAGCAGGCGATGCACGTTGGGCACCTGGGCGACCACACCGATGGAGCCCACCACCGCCAGGGGGGCGGCGCGCAGCTGGTCAGCGCCGCAGGCCATCAGGTAGCCGCCGCTAGCGGCCACCTTGTCCACACACACCGTGGTCTTGAGGCCCGCTTCACGCAGCCGGTCAAGCTCGGCAGCCGCCAACCCATAGGAATGAACCAGGCCGCCGGCCGACTCCAGCCGAACGATCACCTCGTCCCCCTTGTCGGCGGCATCGATCAGTGCCGACACCTCTTCCGCCAGCCGCCCCGTGGCGCTGGCGCGAATATCGCCGTGGAAGTCGATCACCCAGGCGATGGCCCGCTCCGCCTCACCCTTACGCCCGCTCTTGTTGCGGGCCTTGTCCTCGCGGCGAAACCCCTTGATAAGACGCTTGCGGCCCCCCGGCTCACTCGCGGCCACGGTCAAGCGCCGCCGGCGATAGTCGCGGGTGTCGTTGAGCTCATCGAGACGCAGCCGGGTGCGATCCGTCGCCTCACCGCGTAGCCGGGTCACCAGCGCCACGGCCAGGACGATGATCACCACCAGGCTCACCAGCTGAGCCAGAAACATACCGAAATCGGCTAGCCACTCGTTCATCCGTTTCTCCTGACCATGGTCGGGCTTATCAACCCGCTTGAATGAAACACTCGTTTGAAATAACCTGAGCGGCAACTTCCCGCCACACACTGCCAGGAGCCCCGATGAGCCTCTCCACCCTCGACAAGCTGCAGTCCCGTTTCGCCCCCCAGTCCGCCCAGGGCATGGACGACGTCTTCCAGTTTCACTTCAGCGATGCCGGCAGCCACTACCTGGTGATCAAGGACGGCACCCTGGACGTTCAGGAGGGTGAGCATGACGACCCCTCCGTCAGCTTGAGCATGAGCACCGACACCCTCAAGGGAATCATGAACGGCGAGGTCAACGGCATGACCGCCTTCATGACCGGCCAACTGAAGGCCACCGGCAACGTGATGTTGGCCACCAAACTGACCAGCCTGTTCCCTTCCGGCTGAGCCGTGCTGCAGAACGCCTTCCTTATCGGGCCGCCATCTGGCGGTCCGATTGCGTTTGGAACCCGACGCTTCGAGCCGCCTGACCCTAGCGCGCCGCCACTTCTGCCAAATGGGTCTGGATCAGCGCCCTCGAGATCGAATAGAGCGGCGGCAGCGAAGGCAGATGCCGCGGCGAATACCAGGCCGCATCGGCGATCTCCACACCGTCGATGCGAATCCGCCGGCTGGCCGCCTCGGCAAAGAAACCCAGCATCAGCGAGTGCGGGAAAGGCCAGGCCTGGCTGCGAAAGTAGCGAAGCCTGCCCACCTGCAGCCCGACCTCCTCGAAGACCTCCCGGCGCACCGCCTCCTCGGCGGACTCGCCTGGCTCGATAAAGCCGGCCAGGGTCGAATAGCGCCGCGGCGGAAATCGCGGGCTGCGCGCCAGCAGCAGCGCATCGCCATGGGTCACCAGGGTGATGATGCACGGCGAGATACGCGGATAGTTGCGGTGGCCGCAGCCGTGGCAGTGCATGGCGAACTCGGCGTCGAGACGCTTGGCCGGGGCGCCGCAGCGACCGCAGAAGCGATGATCGCGCAGCCAGGCACCCACCTGCAGGACGGTGGAAAGCAGCGAAAAACGCGACTCCGGCAGCGTGGCCAGCCAGCCTCGCCCATCCAGCCAGCCTTCATCCGGCATTGCCTCAAGGGACAGCGCCACCGGCTCATCGTCCCAGTAACAGATCGGCTGCATGGTCGGCGTCCAGGGCTGCATGGGCTGAAGCAGGTCGCCGTCCTGGCCCGGTGCGATGCGCCCTTCGGACAGACGAATGACCCGCCCCGCCGTCGCCTGAAGGGGCAGCTCACGGCGCAACATCAGTGCGGCACTCCCTCGCCCATTCGGTCCCAGTGACACTCACCGGCGGCCTCGCGAATGCGCGAGAGCTTGGCGCGATGATCGATCAGTTCCTGCTCGCTGGGGACCAGCACCGTCAGGCATCCCGGCTCAAGGACGAGGCGGCGAATCGCCATCCCGCCGCTGCCGGCCACACCGTTCTCTCCCCCAGCGGAAGCGTCCAGGGAGAGCGCAGTCTGGCCGCCGGTCATCGCCAGATAGACATCCGCCAGGATCTCGGCATCCAGCAAGGCGCCGTGTAGCACTCGGTGGCCGTTGTCGATCTCGTACCGTTTGCACAGGGCGTCGAGACTGTTGCGCTGGCCCGGATGCTTGTCGCGGGCCATCACCAGAGTGTCGAGAATCCGGCAGTGCGAGGCGACCGGCCCCAGCGATTTTGCGCCGCGAGACCGGTTCAGCCTGTCGAACTCGTGATCGATGAACCCGACGTCGAAGGGAGCGTTATGGATGACCAGCTCGGCCCCTTCGATAAAGGCCCAGAACTCATCGGCGATCGCCGCGAACAGCGGTTCGCCCGCTACCCGCTCGTCGGTGATGCCGTGCACCCCGACGGCCTCGGCCTCGATCTCGCGCTCGGGATTGATGAACTGGTGGTAGGTATTGCCGGTGAGTCGGCGGTTGACCATCTCCACCGCCCCAATCTCGATCAGGCGGTGGCCTTCCCGAGGGTCGATGCCGGTGGTCTCGGTATCGAGAATGATCTGACGCATGGCGAACTCTCTGCTTCAAGAAATAGGGACAACGTCGAGCAACTCAGGCCCGGGGGCGAGCCTCGTCAATGGCCTCGTTGGCCAGCTGATCGGCGCGCTCGTTACCGGGGTGGCCGCTGTGTCCCTTCACCCAGTGCCACTCGATCCGATGCCGATGCGTCTCCTCGAGCAGCTCGCGCCACAGCTCGGCGTTTTTCACCGGCTGCTTGCCGGCCGTCTTCCAGCCGCGCTTGACCCAGTTGTGAATCCACTCGGTAATGCCGCGCCGCAGGTATTCGGAGTCGGTCCACAGCTGGACGCGACAGGGCCGCTTGAGCTCACGCAGCGACATGATCGCTGCCATCAGCTCCATGCGATTGTTGGTGGTGCGAGCCTCGAAGCCATTCAGGCCCTTGTCGTGCTGCCCGCTTTTCAACAGAGCGCCCCAGCCGCCGGGGCCCGGATTGCCGCGGCACGCGCCATCGGTATAGATAACCACTTCGGGAAACGCGTCATCCCCCGTCTCGATCGCTGTTTCGATAGCCGTCTCGATAGCCGTCTCAGTCAACCTCTGTCACCCTTTTCTGATCATTATGATGGTAAAGCTCTGGCGGGAACCGCGACTGGCCCAGCCGGGTCGCGCCCAGGGCAGAGCCGCCGAAGGGCTGGGAGAAGCCAAGCCGTGTGTCCTGGCTCTGCGCCAGCTGAGGGCGTCGGGTCGCCTGAATCATGTAACTGTCCCCCAGTGGCAGATTATGCCGCCGACCGAGGGTCTCCAGGGCCGCATTGCAGGGCAGCATGCCAGGCAGATGAAAACCGCAGTAGTCTACCCGCTCAATCTCGAAGTCGACAAACGTCAGCCAGTCACGCAGCCGCACCGGGGTTCGCCATTGGCCACGCCAAGGCAACCGCTGCCGCCGACCGGGCAACACCCGCGGCAGCCCCGCCGCCGAAATGGGCATCCAGCCGAAGATAATCAGCCTGCCGTCATCACGGGTGACTCGAGCGGCTTCCTGAAGCGTACGGTGGGGGTCGGGCGCCACCTCAAGCAGATGGTGAATTACCACCAGGCTGAGGCAGCCATCGGGAAACGGCAGCGTCTCCGGAGAACAGACCAGAGTAGCAGGGTGCTCCGCCAGCTCCCGAGTCGGGGCCCAGGTCATGGGGTGGCGCACGGGACACATATCCGCTAGCGCCCCGCCCAGGCCGAGTTCGAGGCTGTGAACGCCGAACAGGCGCTCACACACCGGCCCCAGGCAAGCGCGCTCGGCCTGGCGCATCGCCTGGCCCCCGGGAGTGGCCCAGAAGCGACGACCCTCACGCACCAGCGCGGCCAGAGACGAAACCGTGGGGGAAATTGACATCGGCAGCAGACTCCTCCAGTCTAGGCGGATTTTGCGACCCGTTCATGCCCGTTCAGGACACACAGACCATGTTGAGCGTGACACCGATACCCGCATTTGGCGACAACTATATCTGGCTACTGCGCCAGGATACGAGTTCCGAGATCGGCGTGGTGGACCCGGGTGATGCCGCCCCGGTGATCGAGCTGATCGAGCGCGAGGGACTGACGCTGAGCACGGTGCTGATCACCCACCACCATCAGGATCACACCGCGGGTCTCTCGACCCTGATCGAGCGCTATTCGCCCCGGGTCATTGGCCCCGATAATCCCGATATTGCCGGCATCGACGAGCGAGTCGGCCAGGGTGACGAGTTTCGCGCCATGGGACGGTTGTTCGAGGTGCATGAAGTACCGGGACACACCCTGGATCATATCGCCTTCTTTACCGCCGGCATTCCCCCGCTGCTGTTCTGCGGCGACGCCCTGTTCAGCGCCGGCTGCGGTCGTCTCTTCGAGGGCACCCCCGAGCAGATGCACGAATCCCTCGGCAAGCTGGTGGCGCTGCCCGACGACACCCTGGTGTTTGCCGCCCACGAATATACCCTGGCCAACCTGCGCTTCGCGTTGGCCGCCGACCCCCACAACCCGGATGTGACCCAGGCAATGGAAGAGTGCCAGCACGCCCGCGATCTCGACCGCCCCACGCTGCCGAGTTCTCTGGCGCGCGAGAAGCGCATCAATCCTTTCCTGCGCTGCCACGATGCTGGCGTTCGCCAGGCCGCCTCGGCCCATGGTGACACCAACAGCGAGGCGATCACTTTCGCCACGCTGCGCGCCTGGAAAGACCAATTTTGATATTTCCCCAAATGGACGTCATGCGGTTTACCCCGCTGTTGGCGGGACCGCTCACGACCAGGAGAAACGCTTCCGGATGACCTACCACACCAAGCGCCGCATGTTGATCGGCTTTGCCAGTGTTAGCGCACTGATTGGCTCGCTGCTGGCCAGCAGCGTCTATAGCCAGGCCTCCACGCTGAGCGCTGAACAGCGCCAGTCCCTCCGGTCAAACGCAACGTCGGCCCAGACCCACCGGCTGCCCGTGGAGACGCATTTCTGGGATGCCCTGGCACTGGAACCCCGCGACGCCTGGAGTCGGCTGCGTGCCAGCTTCCAGTGGCAGCAGAGCCTGGACGAGCCGCGAGTCCAGCACTGGATCGATCACTACCGCGCTAGCCCTCATAACATCGTCGAGATCACCGAGCGCGCGCGCCCGTGGCTCGCGTGGATCGTCGAGCAGGTCGAAGCGCGTGGCCTGCCGGGGGAGATCGCCCTGATCCCCTTCGTGGAGAGCTCCTTCGATCCCACCGCCCGCAGCCATCGTGGCGCTGCCGGCCTGTGGCAGTTCATGCCCGGCACCGGCGACGCCCTGGGTCTGCGCCGAGTGCGCGGCTACGACGGTCGCCTTGACGTGGTGGCCTCGACCCGCGCCGCCCTGGATTACATCGAGCTGCAGGCCGATCAGTGGTACGAGGGCGACCTCGAGCTCTCACTGGCCGCCTACAACGCCGGCGCCGGCACCGTGAACAGGGCGCGTCGCAACGCCGTCTCCAGCGGCAACGGCGACGACTACTGGAGCCTGAGCCTACCCCGGGAGACCATGAACTACCTCCCCAAGCTCAAAGCCATCGCTGCCATCGTCGACAATCCTGACAAATACCAGGTCGCCCTCCCCGTCATCGAGGACGCGCCGGCCTTTGCCAAGATTCCCGTGAACCGTCCGCTCGGCCTGGACGAAGCCGCCCGCCTCTCCGGCGCCAGCCGCGGTGAGCTCGCCGCGCTCAATCCCGCCCTCAGCAACGGCACCGCCCACCCCGGCCAGGCCCGAGTGCTGCTGGTTCCCGCCGGCCGCGCCGATACCCTGATGGCGAGTCTGGAGACGCCCGCCTCGTCGCCCTCGCCGGCCGGCAGCGGTGAGGCCCGCTACGTGGTGCAGAGCGGCGATAGCCTTTCGACGATCGCCTCCCGCCAGGGCGTGAGCGTGTCACAGATTCGTCAGGTCAATGGTCTGAACGGCGACATACTGCAGCCTGGGCAGGTGCTTGATCTGCCCCGCCAGAGCCTCGCCTACCGCTGATCGAGTCGGAAGGATGACGGGAACGCTTGCCAAGCCGCCAAGGGCCTGACAACTTGTTGGCCGACCAACGTCGGCCCCATTGAGGGCTGGCTGCCACCGACCAAGGATGTCGCCGATGCCCTCAGCCTTGCGCCGCCTTACCCTGGCCGCTCGTGCCGCGGCCTGCCTGCTGCCTTTCGCCATGACAACGGTCCTGACGACCGCCCTGCCGGCTAACCAGGCAGTGACGGCCTCGCCCGGCGACGTGTCCACGGTTCACGGCCTGGCACTCTATGACGACCCGGAACTGCCGGAAGGCTTCGGCCACTTCCCCCATGTCAATCCCGAGGCGCCCAGCGGCGGCACCCTGACCCAGGCCGCGGTGGGCGGCAGCTTCGACTCCACCAACCCCTTTATTATCCGCGGCACCCCGGCTGCGGGGCTCTTCGAGATCTACGACACCCTGGTCGAAGGCAACCCGGACGAACCCTTCTCGGTCTATGGCTTGCTCGCATCCGGCATGCGACTGGATCCTGACCGGGAGTGGATCGAATTCGACTTGCGCCCCGAGGCGCGCTTCCACGACGGCGAACCGCTCACTGCCCACGACGTGGTGTTCAGCTTCGAGCTGCTCACCGAGCAGGGCAATCCCTTCTACGGCGCCTACTATGCCGATGTAGAACGGGTCACGGCACTCGACGAGCACACCGTGCGTTTCGATTTCGCCGAGGTACACTCCCGGGAGCTGCCGCTGATCGTCGGCCAGCTGCCGGTGCTGCCCAAACACTACTGGCAGGAACACGACTTCACCGCCCCGACCCTGGACGCCCATCCCGGCTCCGGCCCCTACCGAATCGGCGAGATCGACCCGGGCCGGCGCATCGTCTATCAGCGAGACCCCGACTACTGGGGCCAGGACCTGCCGGTGAAGCGTGGCCGCCACAACATCGAACGGCTGGTCTACGACTACTATCGCGACCGCGACATCGCCTGGGAAGCCTTCAAGGCCGGGGTGCTGGACTACCGCATCGATGCCCGCGCGGCCACCTGGGCCATCGGCTACGACTTTCCCGCCTACCGCGACGGCCTGGTGAAGCGCCTGGCCGTGCCGGACGGCCAGCCGGCGCGCATGCAGGCCTTTGTCTTCAATCTGCGCCGCGACCGCTTCAGCGACCCCCGGGTGCGCGAGGCCCTCTCACTGACCTTCGACTTCCCCTGGCTCAACGCCAACCTCTTCTACGATGCCTACCGGCGCACCGAGAGCTATTTCCAGAACTCCGAGATGGCAGCCGAAGGGCTACCCGAGGGCGACGAACTGGCCCTGCTCGCCCCCTGGCGCGACGAGCTGCCCGAGCGGCTGTTCCAGGAGCCGGTGCCTTTCGAGCACCCCATTGAGCTGCGCGAGCGGCTGCGCCTGGCGCTGGACCTGCTGCGCGAGGCAGGCTACGAGGTCAAGGGGGATCGCCTGGTGCACGGCGAGACAGGCCAGCCGCTGACCGTGGAAGTGCTGCTGTTCGATACCGGCATGGAGCGGGTCACCCAGCCGATGCTGCGCAACATGGCGCGCCTGGGCATCAGCGGCAGCATCCGCATCGTCGATATCAACCAGTACCTCAACCGCCTGCGCAGCTTCGACTTCGATATGACCGTCGGACAGTTTCCGCAGTCGAACAACCCCGGCAACGAGCAGCGTGACTTCTGGACCAGCGCCGCCGCCGAGACGCCACAAAGCCGCAACATGATGGGCCTGGCCGACCCCGTGGTGGACGATCTGGTCGATCGGCTGATCCGTGCCGACAGCCGCGATGAGCTCAATGCCACCGCCCGTGCCCTGGACCGGGTGCTGCTGTGGCGCTTCCCGATGATCCCCCACTACCACTCCGGCGAGACCCGCATCGCTCTCTGGGACAAGTTCCGCTGGCCCGAACCCTTCCCGGCCTATGGCCTGGACCTCGCCGCCTGGTGGGTGAATGCCGAGCGGGAAGCCGAGATCAACCAGCGCCTGCGTCGCCGCTGATGCCACCCCGGACACGAACAAGGAAGCTGCCCTCGTGAGTCGCTACATTCTGCGCCGCCTGCTGCTGATGATCCCCACCCTGATCGGGATCATGCTGCTCAACTTCGTCATCGTGCAGGCCGCCCCGGGCGGCCCCATCGACCAGATGCTGGCCCGCTTCGAAGGCGCCGATGCCATGGCCAGCACCCGGCTCGACGCCGGCGGCGAGGTGATGGTGCGCGACGAGTCGCGGGGCGCCCGCGGCATCGATCCGCGCTTCATCGAGCAGCTCGAGGAGCAGTTCGGCTTCGACCAGCCGGCCCACGTCCGCTTCCTCGGCATGATGCGCGACTACGCCACCTTCGACTTCGGCAACAGCTTCTTCCGCGACCGACCGGTAGTGGAACTGATGATCGAGCGATTGCCGGTGTCGATCTCGCTGGGACTCTGGACCACGCTGCTGGTCTACCTGATCTCGATACCGCTGGGCATCCGCAAGGCGCTCCACCACGGCTCGCGCTTCGACGTCTGGACCTCGGGGCTGGTCATCGTCGGCTACGCCATCCCCGGTTTCCTGTTCGCGATCCTCCTGATCGTGCTGTTCGCCGGCGGCAGCTACTGGGACCTGTTCCCGCTGCGCGGGCTCACCTCGCCCGACTTCCACGAGCTCAGCACCTGGGGCAAGGTCAAGGACTACCTTTGGCACATCACCCTGCCGGTGGTGGCCATGACCATCGGCAGCTTCGCCACCCTGACCATGCTGACCAAGAACAGCTTCCTCGACGAGGTTCACAAGCAGTACGTGCTCACCGCCCGGGCCAAGGGAGCAAGCGATGGCGGCGTGCTCTACGGCCACGTGTTCCGCAACGCCATGCTGATTATCATCGCCGGCCTGCCAGGCGCCTTGATCGCGATCTTCTTCACCGGCTCTCTGCTGATCGAGGTGATCTTCTCCCTGGAGGGGCTGGGGCTGCTCGGCTTCGAGGCGGTGATGCAGCGCGACTACCCGGTGATCTTTGGCACGCTCTATCTGTATACGCTGATCGGCCTGCTGCTGAAGCTGGTCTCCGATCTGACCTATGTGTGGGTAGACCCGCGCATCGACTTCGAGACGAGGGAGTCCTGAGCCGATGGCCGCTTTCTTCAAGACCCGCTTCACGTTCCGCGCGGACCGCTTCTCTCCCATCACCCGCCGCCGCCTGGCGGTCTTTCGGGCCAACCGTCGCGCCCGGGTCTCGCTGTGGCTCTTCCTGGCGCTGTTCGTGGTGAGTATCGGCGCCGAGCTGATCGCCAACGACAAGCCGCTGGTGATGCACTACGACGGCCAGTGGTACGTACCGCTGCTGGTGGACTACCCGGAAACCGAGTTCGGCGGCTTCCTGCCTACCACCGCCGACTACCACGACCCCTTCGTCCAGGCGCAGATCGAGGAGAACGGCTGGGCGCTGTGGCCGCCGATCCCCTTCTCCTACCAGACCCTGGACATGCAGATGATGCAGCCTTCGCCCGCGCCGCCGGACGCCCGCCACTGGCTGGGCACCGACGACCAGGGGCGCGACGTGCTGGCTCGGGTAATCTATGGCTTCCGGCTCTCGGTGGCCTTTGCCCTGGTGCTCACCGCCGGCTCGCTGGTAATGGGGGTGCTGGTGGGCGGTATTCAGGGCTACTTCGGCGGCAAGACCGACCTGATCGGCCAGCGCTTCACCGAGATCTGGTCGGGGCTGCCGGTGCTGTTTCTGCTCATCATCCTGGCCAGCTTCGTGCAGCCGGGCTTCTGGTGGCTGCTCGGCATTATGCTGCTGTTCTCCTGGCTGGGGCTGGTCGACGTGGTGCGCGCCGAGTTCCTGCGCGCCCGCAACCTGGAGTACGTGCGCGCCGCCCGCGCCATGGGGCTGCCCCCTCGGCTGATCATGTGGCGACACGTGCTGCCCAACGCCATGGTGGCCACCCTCACCTTCGTGCCCTTCCTGTTCACCGGCGCCATCACCACTCTGACCGCCCTGGACTTTCTGGGCTTCGGCCTGCCCCCCGGGTCGCCATCGCTGGGTGAGCTGGTGGCCCAGGGCAAGAACAACCTGCACGCCCCCTGGCTGGGCATCACCGCCTTCGTCAGTCTGTCGCTGATGCTCTCGCTGCTGGTGTTCATCGGCGAAGGGCTGCGCGACGCCTTCGACCCCCGCCACGTCCGCCACGCCGCCACCCCCGTGCCCGCGGCAACCGGGTCCGCCAAAGCCCAGACCACCGGGACCCAGGCCGCCGCCAGGAGCCAGACCGATGCCTGAACTCTCGTCCCGCTCACCGCTGTTGCGCCTCGAGGAGTTTTCGGTCGCCTTCGACGGCGTCACCGTGCTGGATCGCCTCTCGCTCACCGTGGCCCCCGGCGAGACCCTGGCGCTGGTGGGCGAATCCGGCTCCGGCAAGTCGGTCTCGGCGCTGGGCGCCATGGACCTGCTGCCGGGCAATGCCGCCGTCAGCGGCGCTCGCTGGCTGGGGGATACCGACCTTTCCCGGCTGCGCCGCCGCGACTGGCAGGGCGTGCGCGGCGGCCGCGTGGGCTTCATCTTCCAGGAGCCGATGACCTCGCTGAACCCGCTGCACACCGTGGGCAAGCAGATCGGCGAGACCCTGCGCCTGCACCAGGGGCTCAGCGGTCGCGCCGCGCGCGCCCGGATAATCGAGCTGCTGGCCCAGGTCAAGCTGCAGCGCCCCGAAGAGCTGATCGACGTCTGGCCCCACCAGCTCTCAGGCGGCCAACGCCAGCGGGTGATGATCGCCATGGCGATTGCCAACGACCCGGCGCTGCTGATTGCCGATGAGCCCACCACCGCGCTGGACGTCACCGTGCAGCAGGAGATCCTCGCCCTGCTCGCCGAGCTGCGCGACCACCACGGCATGGGCATGCTGTTCATCACCCACGACCTCAACCTGGTGCGGCGCCATGCCGATCGGGTCTGCGTGCTGTTCCAGGGCCGCGAGCAGGAGACAGGGCCGGTGGAGCGCGTCTTCGGCTCACCGACCAGCGCCTACACCCGCACCCTGCTCGACGCCGAGCCGGAGGGCCGCCCGGTGGCGGTGCCGCGCGGTGCACCGCTGCTCCAGGCCCGCGGGCTCGGGGTCAGCTTCCAGCGCCCCAAGAAGCTGTTTGTGAAGCGCCCGCCGGCCTTCGAGGCGGTCAGGCCGCTGGATCTCACCCTGGCCCCCGGCGAGACCCTGGGCATCGTCGGCGAATCCGGCTCCGGCAAGACGACCCTGGCCCTGGCGCTGCTGCGCCTCACCCAGAGCCACGGCGAGATCACCTTCGGCGACACTCGCCTGGACACCCTCGCCGGCGGCGCCCTGCGCCGCCTGCGCCACCGGGTGCAGATCGTCTTCCAGGACCCCTTCGGGTCGCTCTCGCCCAGGCTTCCCGTCTCGGAGATCGTCAGCGAGGGGTTGCGCTTCCACCAGCCGACGCTCACGGAGGTCGAGGTGGCTCGCCGGGTGGCCGAGACCCTGGCCGAGGTGGGGCTTCCCGCCGACTGCGCCGACCGCTACCCCCACGAGTTCTCCGGCGGGCAGCGCCAACGCATCGCCGTGGCCCGGGCGATCATCCTCGAACCGGAGCTCATCGTGCTCGACGAGCCCACCTCGGCGCTGGACCGCACCGTCCAGAAGCAACTGGTGGTGCTGTTGCGCGACCTCCAGGCCCGCCGCGGCCTGAGCTATCTGTTTATCAGCCACGACCTGGCCGTGGTGCGCGCCATGGCCCACCGCATCATGGTGCTCAAGGAGGGGGAAGTGGTAGAGAGCGGCGACTGCCTCGACGTACTGGAGAACCCCAGAAGCGACTACACCCGGGCCCTGGTGGCCGCAGCGGGGCTGGCACCGCGGCTGGCATAGCCAGCCCGGATTCCCTGGACAGCCCTTCTTCCGCCTATTTCAGGCTCTTCAGCGTTGGGTGTGGAGCCCAATAGCGATATCTTGCATGGGGGGGCTGCTGCGCTTATTGCAGGAATCCAGGAATCCAGGATTCAGGCCCATGAGTTCCGAATGAGGAATCGGGTGGCAGTCTATCTCACAGACCCTTGAATAATCTTGAGTTGAAAATTTCACTACGCGTCTCAATCAGACTCATTTTATTGATATCGGGATGCTCAGGGTTTACCACGATCATGTTATCAATGCCGGCAGCGGCGCTGCTTGGCACTAGCAATATCAGGTTATCACCACGCTCCAGGAAGTCGCTGCCGATTCTCTGAGTGGCTAGCGGGTAGGGGAAATTATCCCACCCATCAGTAAGCTCACTCAGCTCCACGCTTTCAATAGCAGTGCTATCAATATCGTAAATGCCAAGCACAAAGCTTTTGGGCACCATCTTGGGGGTAGGAATATAATGCCCCATTTCCAGCATGGCGACCGAAGCGCTGGTACCGAAGTAGAGCACTGGCTGGCCAGGTAAATTCCAGCGGGCGCCATCTTCATAACTCGCCCCTCGGCCATTGAAATTGCTGACATATTTCTTCTTTGTGATCCGGTATACCCGCATGGGTTTATTCACCTTCCGACTGGGCACATGGGAGTATTTACCCCGGAGATTCCGGCAAGGAGAAACCCCCTTGAAACAACAAGCAAACAAACAGCAGTCCAGCTGTTAAGAGAACTCTCCGTACTCGATTTTACCGAGAACCTGGCGAATCATGTCACGCCCCTGGGCGGTATCAACCAGGTCGACGGGGCGAGATCCCCTCAGAGCTGGCACTTCACAATGCATCCACTCACGAGCAACATCAGCATCACCGAACACGTTCGCAGCCTGGTAGTACAAACGAAGCGTATCCAGAACTTCTTCGCTTTGATTGCGGCCCAAGGCTTTGCGCTTGTAGAAGCGATGCAGATTGCTAGAGTCGGTCTCTAGCAGTGTCACGAACAAATCACGCTCGTTCAGCACCTTGATTGCTCTTCGTACAAGCTGCCCTGAGATCCCGGCGCGTACCTGGCGAATGAAAACCACATTATCTGTAAAGATGTCTTCAGGCAGGTCCAGGCCAGCAAACAGGCTTTCACCATTGCCAATCGCTTGGGCGGTTTCACGATCGATGACGTCCACGTCTACCTCCATTTCTGCACGTTTGTAGCGGGGGTTGCACGTCCACACCCTCATTCTACAACATTTTGACGTTTTCCCCCCATCAATCCGACGTTGCAAGCTTCCCCTTTGCCCTCAAACTTTTACGTAACTGCTCTCGATCGGGTAGGCGAAGAAGGCGTAGCTCAACCCGAAGTCGATGAAGGTCACCGGCAGCAGCAAGGACAGCGGCGCCAGCGAGTACCCCAGGGGCACCAGCAGCGGTCCGATCATCATCAGCACCAAGCCAGCGGCATGCAGACCTAAACGCGCTGCTCCGGGCAGAGGATGATGAGCCTTGATGTCGACATGCTGGGGGGACCAGAAACTCGACGCGCGATTAAGGGATCAATTCGTTTCCGGCGCTTTTACGACACCTTCCCCCACCGCCCGCCGTTCCAGGCGCCGCTCATAAAGCCCCTTCACGACCAGAGTCATCAGTACCAGGCAGCCGCCCAGGATCGCCAGGGGCGTCGGCTGCTCGGCGATGATCCACCAGGCCAGAAAGGTCCCCACCACCACCTCGAGCAGCAGCAGCAGCCCCACCTCGGCGGCAGGCAGATAGAGCGGCCCGCGCTGCAGCAGCGTCACCCCGCACGGCACAATCACCAGGCACAATAGCCCCAGCACCGCCAGCTGGTTGGGGGCCGGCAGCGCGATGCCATCGCCCAGCAACAGCACCAGGCTGGCGCCACTTCCGACAATCAGGCCGTTGAAAGTGAGCATCGGGCTCATGTCCACGCCCGGCCGAGTGCGGCAGAGCGTGAAATTCAGCGCCAGGGTGAAGGCCGCCAGAAAGGCAAACGCATTGCCCACCCAGGAGCCGGCATCGATATCGTCGATCACGATCATGGCGATACCGGCCAGGCAGATCCAGATCGCCACCCAGGTATGTCTCGGCAAGCGTTCCTTGAGGATCAACCAGGAAAGGCCCGCGGCGATCAGGGGCGACGTGGCCAGGATGAGGAGCACGTTGCCGGCCATGGTGTACTGGTTACCGAGCACGAAGCCGCAGGTCGTCAGGCTGAACAGCAGCGCCACGGCGATACCGGTGCCGCCGCAACGTCGATACGCCGCCAGGGTGTTGCGACCATGTCTAACCAGCACGATTAGCAGGAAGCCCAGTGCCGACAGGAAGCCGCGCCACATCAGAATCTCGGCATCGGGCAGATCAGCGAGTTTGATCAGCAGGGCGTCGGGCGACATGATCAATGCCCCACCCCCGGTGAGCAGCAGCCCCTGCTGGCGATAGGAAAGTGTGCGCAACGGATTCACCATCAGGTCAGGAGTGCTTTTCCAGCAGGGCGATCAGCTCCGGCACCGCCATGCTCTGATCCTCCACGCCAGCGTAGAGGGCGTGCACGGCTTCTGCCAATGCCATGCCCCATCAGCCCAACGCCCACCAAATGGCAGCTCGATGCCACCGCCGGCGCCGTAGTTGTTGATAAACACTTGGCCACTGCGAATGCCCCTCAACGGCCATCATGTAGCCACCGCGGAACGTCGGCGCCGCGGCCATAAAGACGCACCAGATCATCGACGCGCGAGGCCACCTCGGTCTAGGTCGAGGGGGCGTTGAACAAGAAGCGTGTCAGTACCTGATAGAAACTGAGCGTCACCGAGATCACCAGCATCACGATGGCGATGGCCATCACCAGACGCGTCAACTGGTGCTCGAAGCGCAGAGAGGCCGCCGCGTTGGGCCGCCCCGGGCGAATCACGATGGTCGGCAGACGCAGCACCCGGCCGTCGATCAGGGCGCGGCGGCTGTAATCATTGATCAGCAGCTCGCACATGGCCTTCTGCGCCCCATAGGAGTTTTGCGGCTGCAGGGCGGTCATATCGTCGAGGGTCTCGGGCAGCTCACCGCCATAGGCGGACACCGAGCTCGCCATCACCAGGCATCCTCTTGTTATTGAACTCTTTGTTATTGAACTCTATGGATGACGTAGCCCATCGATGCGGGCCATTCGCATCAGCCGGGAAGCAGACCGAGGTCGCGTCCCCAGCCCAGGCCCTGGCGGGTGTCGGCGGCCGGGCGGTACTCGCAGCCGACCCAGCCCTCATAGCTCAGCGCTTCCAGGCACTCGAACAGCGCCGGATAGTGCACCTCGCCGACATCAGGCTCATGGCGCTCCGGCACCCCGGCAATCTGCACATGGCCGATGGCGGCGAACTGCTGCTCCAGATGGCGTATCAGGTCGCCGTCCATGATCTGGCAGTGGTAGAGATCGAACTGCAGGCGCAGATTGGGCTCGCCTACCTCCTCGAGCACCGCCATCGCCTGGGCCTGGCGCGAGAGGAAGAAGCCCGGCATGTCTCGGGTGTTGATCGGTTCGATCAGCACCTCGCGTCCCACCTTGGCGGCCTCGCGGGCGGCGAAGCGCAGATTCTCGATATAGGTCGCGTGGTGGGCGGCACGTGCTTCGTGCTGATCGGCATCTGCCGGCAGCAGTCCCGCCATGGCGTGAACCCGCGGACAGTCCAGCACCTGGGCATAGCGCAGCGCCTCCGCCACCGAGTCACGAAACTCCGCCTCGCGCCCCGGCAGGCTGGCCAGGCCGCGCTCGCCGGCCTCCCAGTCCCCCGGCGGCAGGTTGAAAAGCACCTGCTCAAGGCCGGTCTCCGCCAGCAACTCGCCCAGCGTGTCGGGCGCGTAAGCATAGGGAAACAGGTACTCGACGCCGCGAAAGCCGGCCTGGCTCGCCGCGGCGAAACGGTCAAGAAAGTCATGCTCGTTAAACAGCATGCTGAGATTGGCGGCCAGTCGGATCATAGGGCGTGCTCCCTTCGTCTCGTTTCCGTTATGGGTGGCATCAGTCACGCGGAAAGCGCTCCTCGGTGGCGTAGACCGCTGCCTCGAGGGTCTTGCCGGCCACCACCAGGCGACCCACGCCCTCATCGACCAGCGTGCGTGACAGCCGGCCCAGCGCCTGCTCCACCAGCGCCCCGGCGCGGGCCACCCCCAGCGCCTGCTGAGCGGCCTGGACCCGATCGGGGTCGGCCGAAGCATAGACCAGTACCGGACCGCCATCGACAAGCGCTCCGCCCGGGAGGCCATGGGTCGGCTGGCCGCCGAAGAGGTGCTTAATCGACTAGCAGGCAACCCCGTCCGTCGCCTGCGCCACGATGTGGGCTTCGAACTTAAATCGGGCGAGAGCAGCTGAGGTGAAATGCCGATCAACCACCGCTTGACCCGAAGCGCGGGCTGGGACAAAGTTTCCTTTAAACCTCACCAGGTGTCACCGACCATGGGCCGTCAACGGCAGATGCGCAGGACGCGATTCGGGCTTTTTCTGATGGTCTTCATAGGGATGGTGCCACTGGCCCAAGGTAGCGAGCTCACGCTGAGGCAAGGCGCCGAGAGCCAAACGATATCGTTGAGCGATATCGAGTCCTCACCATTGATTCACGTCGAGATGCGGCATCCGGAAGGCCCTGACGGCCGCTTTTCCGGCGTAGCGCTCGACACCTTCCTGGCCGATCAGGGACTCTCGAACGCCAATCGCGTGCGTTTCGTCGCCCATGACGGCTATACGACCTTTCTCACCCCGCAACAGCGACGCGAAAAACGCTATATGCTCGTGACCCGTCTGAACGGCGAGCCCATCGATATTGCCGATCTGGGCCCCTTCATGCTGATCGTTCCAGAAGATGCGAAAGCAGTCCTCGAGGGCACCGAGCCCATGACCCGTTGGATCTGGGCCATTCAAGAGATGGGGACCCGGTGAGGCATCTGGCGAAAAAGCCCTCTGTTCTTTTACTGACGTATCTGGTCATCGTTAGCCTCTGCCTGATCGCCTTCGGGGTGTATCTCTCCGAAGCCCGGCGGCTGATAGGGGCCGACTACACCGCCATGGTCACCGACGTGGTGCGTGCACAAGAGGACCCGGAACGGCTGCGCATGATCCTCGATAGCCTGCTCGACAGCGCGGATTCCATCCATGTGGAGCAGCTCAACGATCTCCTGTGGCGCCTCCCCCTGCGCATACAAAGCATCAAGACACAGCTCGCGCGCAGCGAAATTCCCCCTGACCAATATCAGCCGCTTGTCGAGGAACTGGATACCATCAACGGCCGGTTGCCCGCCCTGGAAGAGGCCACTCTCAACGTCAACAGCGACCGGGTCCTGACGCAAGCGGAAAGTGTCGATCTATTGAACCTGGGCATGGACATCGAGGAGGGTCTGGCCTGGTCGTACAGCGAGCTCAATGAGCTGCTCCATCGGGCGTCGGCCGATCAGCGACGCCTGATGGAGTGGCTGACACTGGCCCTGGCAGTGATGCTGTTGATGCTGGTGGCGGCCATCGGTGTGGTCTTGCTGATGCTCTATCGCCTGAACGCTCAGCGGGAGATGATGCGCCGACAAAGCCGCACCGACGAGCTCACCGGTCTTCGCAACCGGCGTCGACTTCTCGAAGACGTCGGACATCATTTCCAGCGTCGCGACCGGCATGATTCCCCGATTTCGCTGCTCCTGCTGGACCTCGACCATTTCAAGCAGATCAACGATGATTTCGGCCATCCGGTTGGCGACCAGGTGCTGGTGGCGTTCGCTAATCTTCTGCTCGAGTGCAGCCGCCAGACGGATAGCGTGGCTCGTATGGGCGGTGAGGAATTTGCCATTCTGCTGCCGTTCAGCAATAGCCTGGCTGCCCAGCGGCTGGCCCAGCGCATCCTGGCGGCCGTTCGTGAGATGCCCATGCCGGGCCCGGCCCAGGGAAGGCGGCTGACCGTCAGCATCGGCGTGGCAGAAGCCGAAAGCGATGATGATTTCGATGGACTCTACCATCGGGCCGATCGCCGACTCTATCGCGCCAAGGCCCAGGGACGCGACCGCGCGATCGGGTAGCAAACCGGGTGATTCCTTAACCTAACGCCCTACACCGCCGGTGCAAAGAGCAGCGCCAGGTCCTCCTCGTCGAACAGCGGGCCTTCGCTCCTGTGCTCGGCACCGCCCTCGAGGATCGAGGCAGCAAGACCGGCCTTGCGCGCCTTCTCGCCAAGATAGGCCTGCCGACGATCATGTTCTGGGGCCTATGCTAGACTGGCCAAACGTCCTGGGAGGCATGACAGATGCGGATCAGCGAGCGAGAACATCAAACAATCGTTGATGTGGTGAAACGCCACTTCGGGGCAGGAGCCGAAGTATGGCTGTTTGGCTCTCGAACCGACGATAACGCCCGGGGCGGCGATATTGACCTGATGGTAGAAACACCTCTTCAGAATGCCGACGAGATCGTCGATGCCAAGCTGAGCGCGCTGGTGGAGTTGCATCAGCGCCTAGGCGAACAGAAGATCGATCTGGTGATAAAGCGCCCAAGCGGTATCAAGTTGCCAATCCATCGGGTGGCGCGTGAAAGCGGAGTGCGACTTTGACAGAGGAAGCGTTTGAAGGAACCCTCGATATCTGCGAGCGTCATTCGGAGCGCCTGCACTGGGCGATGACCAGGCTTGGCAACAAGTGCTGAGAGAGATGCGCAATCAGTTCTCTCACGAATATCCCGATGACCCCGAGATCCAAGCCAGCCTGCTGAACAAGGCATTTGCTCTTGCAGGCGCGCTGCTGGACTCCTTTGATCACATCAAGGCATTTTCCGCCCCCTATCGGGCAAGTTCCTAGCAGCGTTAGCCAGACGAAATATCCAGGGTAGTTCCTGCGAATCGCTCAGGAAGCTGGCAGCCACCTCGTACCACTGACAAAGGCGGCCTGACGAGGGTGAGGAATCGATCCGAGCTTACATGGCCTATCTGCTTTGGGCTCTCGGGGTATATCGCGCCAAGGCCCAGGGACGCGACCGCGCGATCGACTCGTGTGGCTGACCCCGCTCAGCCTGTTGGCAGCGCATCGGCGACCAGGCGCGCGCAGCGATGGGCCAACTCCGCATCTTCCGCCTCAACCATCACGCGAATCAGTGGCTCAGTGCCGGACTTGCGCAACAGCACGCGCCCAGAATCGCCCAGCAGGCCCTCCGCCTCCTGAACCGTGGCCTTGACCGCGTCGGTGTCCAGCGGCTCGATGCCCTGACGGGCCCGATAGCGGACGTTGATCAGCACCTGAGGAAACTTGCGCATCCCCTGGCGGGCGCTGCTCAGTGTCATGTCCTTGCGACGCAGCGCCGCAAGGATCAGCACCGAGGCGATAATCGCATCGCCGGTGGAGGCATGATCCAGGCTCAACAGATGCCCGGAGCCTTCGCCACCCAGCCGCCAGCCGGTCTCGCGCAGCAGCTCCATCACGTAGCGATCGCCTACCTTGGCGGGACGGAAAGGAATCCCCAGCTCGGCCAGCGCGAGCTCCAGGCCGAGGTTGCTCATCAGCGTGCCCACTACCCCGCCGCTGTAGCTATGGGTATGGGCCTCGCGGGCCAGCAGGAACAGCAGCTCGTCGCCATCCACGACCGCACCGGTTTCATCGACCATCATCAGTCGGTCGGCGTCACCGTCCAGGGCGATGCCCAGATCGGCACGCTGCTCGATCACGGCGGCGCGCAGGCTGGTCAGGTCGGTGGCACCGCAGCGGTCATTGATGTTCACCCCATCGGGCCAGGCGTGCAGCGGCACCACCTCAGCGCCCAGCTCGCGGTAGACCGCCGGCGCAACCTTATAGGCCGCCCCGTTGGCGCAATCGACCACCACCTTGAGGCCACCCAGGGTCTGCTGGCTAGGAAAGTGCGACTTGCAGTACTCGATATAGCGCCCGGCGGCGTCATCGATGCGCCGCGCCTTGCCCAGGCGCTCAGAGCTTACGCAGTCCATGCCGTGGTCCAACGCCTGCTGGAGCCAGCGTTCGATCTCCAGTTCCTGCTCATCGGTCAGCTTGTGGCCAGACTGGGAAAACAGCTTGATGCCATTATCATAGAAAGGATTATGGGAGGCGCTGATCACGACCCCGGCATTGGCACGAAACGTGGTGGCCAGGTAGGCGATGGCCGGAGTAGGCAGCGGCCCCACCAGGGCGATGTTGACCCCGGCCGACGAGAAGCCAGCCTCGAGTGCCGATTCCAGCATGTAACCGCTGGCCCGGGTGTCCTTGCCGATCAGGACCTCAGAGACTCCCTCGGCACCCAGCACCTTTCCCGCTGCCCAGCCCAGCTTCATGGCGAATTCCGGCGTCATGGGAAACTCGCCCACTTTGCCTCGCACCCCGTCGGTACCAAAATAGCGTCGCATCTCGGGCTCCTTGCTGTTCTCTTGTCGTGCCCCGAGCGCCGAGGTCATCGGTAAAGACGGGTCCAGGGAGTGGTCACCATCAGCGCGCTCAGGGTTAGCGCTCGTTCGCGGTGGAGGGCCTCGCCTCAAGCATTGCCACCTCGTTTTCCTGCGGCACCCGCGGAGCACGCCGCCGCCGAACCTGGCGCGTTTGCTGCTCCCACACCAGGTCGACCGGCTCACTCTGGGGCTGATACCCGAGCGGCGCCTGAACCAGCAGCTCGCGGATTCGCGGCGCGTCGAAATCCTCGCAGGCATCGAACAGGGTCTTCAGCATCTCTTCCATCGCCTCCCAGGCCAGCGAGATTTCGCTCGCGGTCATGATCCGCGAGTGGCTAGTGGCCTCCACCTTCTCGCCGATCAGCAGCTCCTCAAAGAGCTTCTCGCCGGGGCGCAGGCCGGTATAACGGATCTCGATATCACCGCCGGCGAGATCAGCGTCGTCGCTGCCCGGGTAGCGAGGCTCCAGCCCGGAGAGGCGTATCAAACGGCTGGCAAGCTCGGCGATCTTCACCGGCTCGCCCATGTCGAGCACGAAGACATCGCCGCCGCGCGCCATGGCGCCGGCTTGAATCACCAGCTGGGCGGCTTCGGGGATGGTCATGAAGTAGCGGGTGATCTCGGGGTCGGTCACCGTTACCGGGCCGCCGGCGGCGATCTGGCGGCGAAACAGCGGCACCACCGAACCGCTGGAGCCCAGCACATTGCCGAAACGCACCATGCTGAAGCAGGTCCTCTTCTGGGTGTTGGCCAGCGCCTGGCACACCAGTTCGGCCAGGCGCTTGCTGGCGCCCATCACGTTGGTGGGGCGCACCGCCTTGTCGGTAGAGATAAGCACGAAGCTCTCCACGCCGGCGGCAACTGCCGCCCTGGCGGTCTCCAGGGTGCCCATCACGTTGTTGCGCAGCCCCTCCACCACGTTGTGTTCCACCATCGGCACATGCTTGTAGGCCGCGGCGTGATAGACCGTCTGCACCCGAAACGACATCATGATCTTCTGAATGCGGCTACGATGCTGCACCGAGCCCAGAAGCGCCTTCACCGGGCAATCGATGGCCTCGTCCCAAGCGATCTGCTCGAGCTCCTGCTCGATCCGATAGAGGCTGAACTCGGAGAGCTCAAGCAACAGCAACTTGGCAGGGCGGTGACGCAGGATCTGGCGGCACAGTTCACTGCCGATAGAGCCGCCGGCACCGGTCACCATCACCACTTTTCCGGTGATGTTGGCCCCCATCAGCGACGCGTCTGCCGGCACCGGGTCGCGACCCAGCAGATCCTCCACCGCCACATCACGCAGGTCGTTGATCTGCGCGCGCCCGGCCACCACATCGGCCATGCCGGGAATCGACTGCACCGGCACCTCCAACGGCTCCAGGCGTTCCAGAATCTCGCGGCGTCGCGCCCGGGTAGCGCTGGGAATCGCCAGCAGCACCTTCTCGATGCCGTAGTCCTTGATCAGGCGATCGATCTCGCTGGCCGAATAGACCTTCAGCCCCTGGATGAAGGCTCCCTCCAGGTTGGCCGCATCGTCCACGAAGCCGACCGGCTCGTATTCGGAACCGTGACGCAACGACTGCACCAGCTGACGCCCTGCCGAACCGGCCCCGTAGATCACCACCCGAGTCTTGTAACGCAGCTGGTTGCGCAGGTAGATACTGCGCAGCGCGAAACGCACCCCGCCGACGGTGAGCAGTGCCAGCATGGCGTAGATGAACGGCACCGAGCGCGGCACCGGCAGCTGAAACAGGAAATTGATCACCAGCAGTGCCAGTGCCGATGCCCCTACTCCGGCCGCAATGGTCTTCACCGCCTTCATGCTCATATAGCGGATCACCGCACGGTAAAACCCCAGGCGAATGAAGATCGCCAGGCTTACGGGAATCACCACCGGCAGCACCCACCACACCCGGGGCTCGGCCAAGAAGGACAAACTGTCCAGGCGCAAGAGCATCGCCAGCAGAAAGCTCACCGTAATCAGCAGGCAATCTGCCGCCAGCTGAAGTAAGCGTTTCTGCCGGCGAGGCAGCCGGAACAGAGGTTGTAGCAGCGTCATTATCACAGGCGTAGGTCCTCTCATCCGTGACGAGGGGAAACCTCAGAAAAAGAAGCTTAATTTTAACAGCCCCAGGCTGCCACTTCAGTTTTATGATGCGCCCGATTGACGACAAGCAATGTAAGCGAGGGATTACAACGAAAAGCCAAGACAGTGGCGCCGACGCCTATCGGGGTCGGCTGCCAGAGTGTGCTATGGGGTCAGTCGCTGCCGAACAGGTCGCGGGTGTAGACCTTATCGGCCACGTCCTCGAGCTCTGCCGCCATGCGGTTGCTGAGGATTACGTCGGCGTCGGCCTTGAAGGCCTCGAAGTCGCGCATCACCCGGGAACCGTAGAAGGTCTCCTCCCGCAGCACCGGTTCAAAGACCACCACCTCAATGCCCTTGGCCTTGATGCGCTTCATCACGCCCTGCATGGCGCTGGCGCGGAAGTTGTCGGAACCGGTCTTCATGATCAGCCGATAAATCCCCACCACCCGCGGCTTGCGCTTGAGGATCTGCTCGGCGATGAAATCCTTGCGGGTGCGGTTGGCATCGACGATGGCCTTGATCATATTGCTCGGCACATCCTGGTAGTTGGCCAGCAGCTGCTTGGTGTCCTTGGGCAGGCAATAGCCGCCGTAGCCGAACGAGGGGTTGTTGTAGTGCTTGCCGATGCGCGGATCGAGCCCCACTCCCTCGATGATCTGGCGGGTATCCAGGCCGTGGGTCTCGGCGTAGCTATCCAGCTCATTGAAGTAGGCCACCCGCATGGCGAGGTAGGTGTTGGCGAACAGCTTGATCGCCTCGGCCTCCGTGCTGTTGGTGAACAGCACCGGCACCTCGTCGTCCAGCGCCCCCTGCTTGAGCAGCCCGGCGAAGGTCTCGCCCCGCGCGGAGTCTTCCCCCACGATGATCCGGGACGGGTGCAGGTTGTCGTAGAGCGCCCTGCCTTCACGCAGAAACTCCGGCGAGAAGATCAGGTTCTGCGTGCCGAAGCGCATGCAGGCCTCCGCGGTATAGCCCACTGGCACGGTGGACTTGATCACCATCACCGCCGCGGGGTTGATCGCCATCACATCCTGGATCACCGACTCGACGCTTGAGGTATCGAAGGTATTGGTCTTCGGGTCGTAGTCGGTGGGCGTAGCAATCACCACGAAATCGGCATTGCGATAGGCGGCGTCCTTGTCCAGGGTCGCCGCGAAATCCAGCTCCCGGTTGGCCAGGAAGTCGCTGATCTCGACATCCTCGATGGGCGAGCGCTTATCGTTCAGCATCGAGACCCGCTCGGGAAGAATATCCAGCGCGACTACTTCATTGTGCTGGGCCAGCAGCATAGCGTTGGAAAGACCGACGTAGCCGGTACCGGCGATAGCAATTTTCACAACGGCTCCCTGTGAATCGTTCTTGGCGGTTCTTGGCCTTTCTTAGCCTTTCTTGGCCGTTATTGGCGGTTCTTGACAGCTCTCACAGCATCGAATAACTGCTTATAGTCTCTCGGCCACACGCTCGAGAATCTGACGGCTCACCCGCCCCACCAAGGGTGTAGCGGCCTTGTTGACGGCTCGCTCCACCAGCTTGTTGCGCAGCACATAGGTCAGCGTCAGCGCCACCTCGGTGCCCCCGTCCACTGCCCGCAGTCGATAGCACCCGTGATTCTTGACGCCATCCAGCGACTCCCAGGCCAGCACCTCCGGCGAGCGAGACTCCGTCACCGCCACATCGAAGTGCCAATCGCGCCCCACCGCATGCACATGCCAGCGGTAGCGCTCATCACCCAGGGGCTCGATGGCATGGATCAGATCAGAATAGTCGGCGAAGTCCTCCACGCGCTCCAGCAGGGCGAAGACCCGCTCCGGCGGCGCATTGAGAATCGCGCTATGTTCGATGGTGGCCATAGGCTCATTTATCACATGGGAAGATTATTGAGACTCGCTTAGCAACCAGGTTGCCAAACGCTGTCTGAGAAACTGGAGACGTGCATCTGGAATAGAGCCGAGTTGGCCCAGCAAAAGTGCTCCATCCAGCACCGCTAAACGAGACAGTCGAAAAACGCTGGTGACCTTGAGGCCCGATTCCACGAACGCTTCATCTTCCGGACCCACAATCCAATCAAGGTATGCCGTGGCTTGGTTAAGACGAGATGACACCATGCACACAAGCCAGTCGTCCTGATGGTTGTCCAGGCACCGAAGCAATAGCACCGGGCGTTTTTTTGCGATCTGGAGATTCGTATACGGAAAGGGCATAAGCGCAATTTGACCGGCGCGCTTCATTGCCATTTTTCCTTGAGGTCATCCTCGAAATAGAGATCAGGCTCGGACTCCGCATCACGCATAGCCTGATCAAGGCTCATGGCACGGAACTGCTGTTCCGACCAATCAAGCTGTTCCGCCTCAGAGAGATCGGTCTGGCCATAGCGCTGCTCAAGGAAGGCCACAAAATCCATCACCTCTTGCTGGCGGAATTCCGGCAGACGGCTCACCTTGGCAATAAGATCTTCAAGCTGCATAGTCACTTATCTCCCACTGCTTGCCACCTAAACAGCAATGCGCCCAGCATAGCAAATTGACCCACCATTCGCGCCAGGGAGGCGGCTCTGTTACCAAAAAGCGACTCATCAATGGCTGTCTGATAGACCTTCTGCCTACAGAGACCGCCGAAGATGTTCCACGGAGCCGGTCAGACCGGTAGAATCCTGCGCTTACTCGCCACGTATCATCACGCCAAGGTCAATTGCATGTCCACACCGAAGGTCGGTTTCGTCTCGCTGGGTTGCCCCAAAGCGCTGGTGGATTCAGAACGCATCCTCACCCAGCTACGCACCGAGGGCTACGAGATCGTGCCCAGCTACGACGACGCCGACGTGGTGGTGGTCAATACCTGCGGCTTCATCGACAGCGCCAAGGCGGAATCGCTGGACGCCATCGGCGAAGCGATCGCCGAGAACGGCAGGGTGATCGTCACCGGCTGCATGGGCGTGGAGGAAGGCACCATCCGCGACGTTCACCCCAGCGTGCTGGCCGTCACCGGCCCGCAGCAGTACGAGCAGGTCGTGAACGCCGTCCACGCGGCGGTACCGCCGAGCCAGGATCACGACCCGCGCATCGACCTGGTACCCCCCCAGGGTATCAAGCTCACCCCGCGCCACTACGCCTACCTGAAGATCTCCGAAGGCTGCAACCACAGCTGCAGCTTCTGCATCATCCCCAGCATGCGCGGCAAGCTGGTCAGTCGCCCCGTGGGCGAGGTGCTCAAGGAAGCCGAGGGCCTGGCCCGCGCCGGCGTGAAGGAGCTGCTGGTGATCTCCCAGGACACCAGCGCCTACGGGGTCGACCTCAAGTACCGCACCGGCTTCTGGAACGGCCGCCCGGTGAAGACCCGCATGACCGAGCTGTGCGAGGCCCTCAGCGAACTCGGCATCTGGGTGCGCCTGCACTACGTCTACCCCTACCCCCACGTGGACGAGCTGATCCCGCTGATGGCCGAGGGCAAGCTGCTTCCCTACCTGGATATCCCCTTCCAGCACGCCAGCCCCAAGGTGCTCAAGGCCATGAAGCGCCCGGCCTTCGAGGACAAGACCCTGGCGCGTATCAAGCGCTGGCGCGAGATCTGCCCCGAACTCTCCATCCGCTCCACCTTTATTGTCGGCTTTCCCGGCGAGACGGAAGACGACTTCCAGTACCTGCTCGACTGGCTCACCGACGCCCAACTCGACCGCGTCGGCTGCTTCCAGTACTCCCCGGTGGAAGGCGCCCCCGCCAACGACCTGGACCTGGAACCGGTGCCGGATGACGTCAAGCAGGAGCGCTGGGGACGCTTCATGGCCCACCAGCAACAGATCTCCGCCGCCCGCCTCCAGGCCAAGATCGGCCGCGAGATCGACGTGCTGGTGGACGAGATTACCGACGAAGGACCCATCGGCCGCAGCGCCGCCGACGCCCCGGAAATCGACGGCATGGTGTTTCTGGAGAGCGAGCGCGAACTGGCCCCGGGGGAGATCGTGCGCGCCCGGGTGACCCACGCCGATGAATATGACCTCTGGGCGGAGGTGGTCTAACCCTCCCTCAGGGTCAGACCCAGACTGAGGCCCCCCGATGAAGGAGGAGGCAAATTGAAGAAGGCACCGATTGTTGCCGTCAGCCGACTGATCAAGCTGGGCGCCAACACCACCAAGGTACTGAGCTACCCCTTTCACTGGCTGCTGCCCAACAAGCGTTTCACGCTTCCCGAGCGTGCCGCCCCGCTGCTCAAGGGCGGCACACCGAGTCGCATCCCGCGCATCATCTGGCAGACCAACTTCACCCATCGGGTGACGCTACCGGTCTATCTGAACTACCTGTTCAACCGGCTGATGGCGCCGCGGTTCGAATACCGCTTCATGATCACCGAGGCCCGCCGCGAGTTCATCGCCGAGCACTATCCCGAGATCCTCCCCCACTACGAGCGACTTCAGATCGGCGCCGCCCAGGCCGACCTGTGGCGCCTGCTGGTGCTGTTGAAGTCGGGAGGTGTCTATCTGGATATCGATGCCCACCAGATTTGGCCGCTCTCCTGCGTGCTTGGCACCGAACGAGAAGAGCTCTACGTCACCACTCGCCGCGGCGATCTCAGCAACTACTTTATCGCCAGCGCACCGGGCAACTCGCACATGAAGGCGGTGATCGACCAGATCATCAGCAATATCACCGGCGAGGTCGTCACCGGCGTATTCGACACCACGGGCCCGGGCGTCTTCAACAAGGTGCTGGACCAGGCGAAGGTGCCAACGGTGTCCTACCGCCACGCGGTCCACCAGGGAAGCTTCACCAACGAGCATTTCCAGTACATCGACAAGGCGGAAGGGAAGTGGACCCGCCAGCAGCACACCACGGCCGTTGTCAGCGACGTCCCTCCCCCGCCACCGTCAACGGCATCACGCGACTCGTCATCTCACAGCCAGTCATCTCACGACTAGTCCTCTCACTATCAGGCATCACACCGCTAGGCATCTGCGCCAGCGGTATGCGACTGGGTGCGGTCTAGCAGGCTGCGCCAGCGAGCGATGATCGGGGCGTCAGAGTGGCTGACCTCGGCGAGCAGGCGACGCAGCGCCTGGCGAGCCTTGTCATCGGCAGGGTCAATCAGCGTCAACCACAGTTCCAGGCCGTTGATCTGCTGATGCAGGTTGCCATCCTCCCGGGCCTGCTGCTGGGCGAGATCAATAAGCGCGATGACTTCCTCCCGGGGGTGGCCGAGGCGATGGCGCACCCGGGCCAGGTGCACAGCGAGCTCCGGCACGAACAGGGTGGTCTTCTCCCGGGCGAGCATCAGCGCCTGGTCCAGGTAGTCCTCGGCGCGTCCGAATTCACCGAGCGCGACGCAGGCATCCACGAACCACAGCGAGGGGCGGCTATAGGGGTCGCGGCCGGTGAGTTCGGCCAGCTCCTCCTGGGCCTGTTCCACCTGGGTGAGACCCTCGCGGTCGCCGGCCATGGCGCGCTGCCAGCCGAGCACGCCGCGGGCGGACATCTGCCAGAGGTGCAGATCCGGGGTGCCGGTCAGCTCGAAGGCGCGCTCGGCGCGAACGGCGGACAGATGCACATGGCCCAGCTGGCGGTAGAGCGCGGCGGCGTACATCAGCGCCATGGCGAGGCTGCCGGGGTGGCCGATCTTCTCGGCCAGACGGATGGCCGATTCCACCTGGGTCTCGGCACGGCGATAGTCACCGCGAAGGCAGAACGCCCAGCCCTGGAAACAGGCGGCGGCCACCTGGGGGTGGTCGGAGAAGGGTAGCCACTCGATCATCATGGGCGATTCAAGCGGGTTGATCTCCTCCAGATGGTCGTAGGCCTGCTGGATCCGCCCGGCCCAATACTCGCAGCTGGCCCGGGCGAACTCGGCCAGGCGGCGGTAGCGAGGGTCCTCCATGCGCTCGGCCAGGCTGGCCAGCCGCGAGGCGAGGTGAAAGGCGTCGGCGTGGGCGTGGCGCTGGCTGCAGCCCACCCACAGGCCCCACTTGACCAGGAAGACCTGCTCAAGATCCACGGGCTCGCCCTCGACCCCGTCCAACTGCTTGAGCAGCTCCCGGGCGCGCACGAAGCTCTCGTGGGCGGTGGGCGAGCCGTGGCCCTCCAGCGCGAAAGCCGCCTGGCCGCGCACCGTCAGCAGGCTGACCTCGCGTTCGATCTGGCCTTCCACCTGGCGCAGGCTGACCAGGCCGAGGTCGGCCATCTTCAGCGCGGTGCGGTTGGCGCTCACCTTGAGCGCCTCGCGGGCGGCCAGCTCGTAGTAGCGGGCGCCGCGGGCATAGTGGCCGCTGCGCCGCAGGTGGGTAGCGAAATCCCCCGGATGGCGGCTGATCCACATCGGGAAGCGCTCTTCGATCAGCTCGACCACCTGGCGGTGAATGGCGGTACGCACGTCCCGCGGGCAGGAGAGATAGGCGGCCTCCTGCAGCAGCTGGTGGGTGAACTGGTACTCGCGGCCGTCTTCGTCGCCCTCCACCGGCTCGATGATCTCCAGGCGGCGCATCTGGTCCAGCGCCTGGCTGAGGCGCAGTTTCTCCCAGCCGCTGCACACGGCCAGGAAGTCAAAGCGGAAACGCCGGCCCAGCACCGCGGCGGCATGGGCCACCTCGCGGTCCACGTCGAGCTGGTCGATGCGGCTGGCCAGCAGGCCGAGCAGACCGTGGGGCAGCTCGTCCAGGTGCACGCTGCGCCCCTCGCGGCGGTCCATGTCGACCCGCCGGCAGATCTCCTGCAGATAGAGCGGCACACCGTCGCAGCGTTCGATGATCTGCCCGCGCAGCCGCGGGCTCAGGTGAATGCGGTAGCGGCGGGCCAGCTGGGAAAGCAGCCGCGAGGACTGCATGGCATCGAGCCGGCCCAGGGTGACTTGCTGGTCCCAGTGCAGCCGCGCCGGCAGCGCCTCGCGGCCGTGGTGGCTCGCCACCAGCATGAAGCCGCAGTTGATCGGCAGGCGCGCCTGAAGGCCGGCCAGCAGTTTGAAGCTGGGCTCATCGAGCCACTGCAGGTCGTCGACCATCAGCACCAGGGTGCGCTCGGCGGCAAAGGCCGTGATCAGACGCTGCAGCAGCGCCACCACCAGCTCCACCGCTTCACCGCTCTGGGTGAGCACGGCCACCTCGCGGGGCTCACGGACACCCAGCGCCTCCTCCAGCAGCTGCTGGCGAGATTCATCGAGGTCGGGCAGCGCCAGAGACTCGCGCAGGCCGGCCAGGGCCTCGGGGGTCAGCGGGGCTTCCAGGCGCCAGCGCAGCAGCTCACGGGCCACGCCGTAAGGCTCCTGCACCGAAAGCCGCGTGGTGGGCTGCCAGCAAATGGCGGCATCGCGGCTCTGCTCGAGCTGACGAAAGCCCACCATCAGCGCCGACTTGCCCATGCCGGAGGGGCCGCGCACCAGCACGCTCTGGCGCAGGCCGATACCCGCCCGGGCCAGGGCGTCACGCAGGGTGCGCAGGTGGGTCTCGCGGCCCACCAGGCTAGGCGGCAGCGCCTCGCGGCCGCCCTCATTCGCACCCAGAACGAGCGCCCGCAGGCGCACACGGCCGTCGCTGGCCACCAGCCGGGAGCTCAGCCGCGGCTGCAGGTCCAGCGCCGGCGGCATGTGCTGGCTCGCCTCCTGGGAAATCACCAGCTCGCTGCCCTCGGCGGCGGACATCAGATCAAGCGAGCCCTGGGTGACCTGGCCAAGCGGGTCGACCAGGCCGCGCTCGGGCAGGTAAACCACCCGTCCGCTGTTCAGGCCGGCGGCCAGCTCCACCCGGGGTGGTTCGCCCTCGCCGCTCCAGTGGCGGCGGCTCTCGTCGGGCAGCATGCGGCGGCAGTGTTCGTAAAGCGCGACCAGTTCGGCGAGCTGGTGGGCGGGGCCGTGGGTGCCGAAACAGGCCAGGCCCAGCCCACCGGTGGCGCCGGGCAGCCAGAAGCCGCCCAGGTGGTGGCACTGCTCCTCCAGCCAGCGCAGCAGCTCGACCTGCAGCATCAGGCAGGCGCGGCTGGCCGGGCGACTGGAAAGATCGCCCTTGAGGCGCAGGCGGATGGCCATCACAGACAGCTGGCGCTGCTCGATCTCCTCCTCGCGAAGGGGTGCGCTGTCCGGCGCCAGGGTGCGGGCGAAGCCCAGCCCCGCCGCGGAATCGGCCTGGGTATCGGACCAGTAACGGGCCAGCTGCAGGAAGGTGGGCTCAGGCTGCTGACCGGAAAGCGCCAGCAGCTGCAGATACGCATTGTACTGCTCGTGGGCGGCGGCCAGCTGGCCCTGCTCGGCCAGCTGGCGCACCAGCCGCTCGTGGAAGGGGCCGTAGCCCGAAAAGCGACTGACCAACTCCACCAGCAGGCAATCAGGGACGCTGTCATGCTGTTCCAGCACCGCCTCGGCAAAACGGATCACCCGCTGACGCCAGTCGTTGCGCACCTGAACCAGCCAGCGCTGGAAGTCGCCGCAGTTGTTGAGCTGCAGCTCATCGGCGAGATCGCCCTGATAGTGGTGGAGCATCTCGGCCAGGGTCGGCAGGTCGCGCTCGCCATCCAGCAGGCGCTGCACTTCATGCAGGTCGAACTGCCACTGCGACGGCAGACGGAAAGCGATGGTCTGACGCGAGACGGCCAGGACCTCGTCGGCGTGCACGCCCAGCGACTGGCGCAGGCAGTGCAGCGCGTGGCGCAGGTTGGTGCGCCCGGAGGAAAGCCCCTGGTCGGGCCACAGCAATTCGGCCAGGCTAGCGCGGCTCACCGGCTGGCTGTGAAGCAGCAGGTAAACCAGCAGCGCCTTGACCTTGTCGTAGCTGAACTGCGTCAGCTCATCCTCGCCGAGGGTAAGCGAGAAGTGGCCCAAGAGGGCCAGCCGATCCGTTTGTGGGGACTCGGTGACGTCGGGTGCATCTCGCATCATGTCGATCCTGCGTATCGTGGGGACGGCGTTACGCCGGCACACCACTGTGAAAACGGAACGCCGTGTCGGGCGTCAGCACCAGCTCGGCTTCGCGATCGGCGAAGAAGGCGATTCGGGACTCGATGGGCGATGCAGCCAGGTGGCGGGCCAGCATCAGGTAGTCCTCGTAGTGGCGCCCTTCCGACTTAACCAGAGTGCGATAGAACTTGGCAAGCTCGGGGTCCAGGTGGGGAATCAGCCGTGCGAAGCGCTCGCAGCTGCGCGCCTCGATAAAAGCGCCGATGATCAGGATATCCACCAGCCGGGCCGGCTCCTCGGGCCGCACGTGGCGACGCAGCCCTTCGGCATACCGCGAGGCGGTAATATGGCGATAGGTAATCCCGCGCGCTTCCATCAGCGCCACCACCTGCTCGAAGTGCAGCAGCTCCTCTCTCGCCAGCTGGCTCATCTTGGTCAGCAGCAGCGGATGGTCCACATAGCGATAAAGCAGGCTCATCGCCGTGGAGGCGGCCTTCTTCTCGCACTGAGCATGATCGATCAGCAAAAGCTCGGGATTCTCCAGCGCCCAGGCCACCCAGGCATCAGGGGTACGACAGCGCAGGAAATCGAGTAGCTCGGCGGATAGCAGCCCGTCGGCGCTGGCGCTGACGGGCTCGGGCAAGGTCACGGACATGAAGGGCTCTCGTCAAGACGGTCGGGCTCAGGGTCAGGCAAGGAAGAGCGGCGGCGGGCCTCGGCGGCTTCGTTGAGTTCGGCAGCCAGGCGAGCGTGCAGTTCGACAGCGTCGAGGCCCTCCCCCGGCCCCGTTTGCACCAGGCCATAGCGCGAGAGCGCCTGAATGCGTTCGCGACCTACTCGCAGCAGCTCCACCGCCCGGGACAGCCCCGGCTGATCGGGCCGGAAACGAATGCGGTGGCGCTTGAGCTGGGCCTCCAGCGCCGCGGCGTCCACCAGTCGCAGGTAGCGGCCAGCAACGGCCTCGCGCAGTGCGTCGAGCGCATCGATGCGCGCGGCACGCTCGTCGCCCGCCAGGCCGAACCAGTCGCGAATCTCCGCGTCGGTACGCTGACAGCCGCGGCAGATGCGGTCGCCCAGGGTAGTGGAACAAAGGCCCACGCAAGGCGAAGCGATGGCGCTCACATTCGTCTCCCCACTGCCATCCCCTCGTTGAATTCATCGTTGATGTTAACGCGAAATGAACGTTTCAAACAGCCGTGCAGTGCTAGCCCTTGGTGGTGGTTGATAAATTAGCTAATTAGGTGGTCGACGACACTTCGACCAGCAGCCGGCGAGTCTGCCACCTGGCGATGACCCCCATCACCACGCTGGCGGCCAGCATGCCAGCGAACACCCCGGTGGTGCCGGCGAGCCTCCCGCCCAGCCAGGCCAGCGGCACGGTCAACGCGAACAAGCGTACCACGGAGAGGCGCATGGCCCACTGTGTCGGGCGCGACATCAAATTCAGTGCTAAACTGACATTTAGATAGCTTATCCGCTGCATTTAAGTAGCAAGGAGTTTCTCATGGCCACTGAAGCATTGCTCGTCGCAGCCCACGATCTGGCTGATTACAAGACGCCTGCGTCCTTTGAGCAGTTTGTCGAGGACCTGCGGGCAGCCGCCCGCAGTGAGGGCGAGCCGATCATCAGCCCCCGTCTGTTTGCCAGTGCGCTGAGCATGGACCTCCAGACGCTAGCTAACCTGTCCCATGTCCACCGTATTACGGTGTCCCGCGCCCCGGGGGCTGAGAAGCTGCAGACATTCCTGCGCGACGCAATCCGTGTGCTGGGCGCCGCGGCAGACATCAACGGCAGCCTGCCGGATGCGTTGTTCTGGTTTCGCAACGAGCCGATCGACGTGTTTGGCTATGAGAACGCTGAGAAACTGGTCAGCAATGGCCGTGCTGAGGATCTGTTGCGCTACCTTCGTTCGCTGCAGGCTGGTTTCCTGGGATGATTGCGGTACAGCTACCGACGACAACCGTCTACCGGGTCCACCATCCGCGCTGGGCGCACACTCCGAGTAGCGGCGCGGGAGCTGCCTCCAACGGGGGGCGCTTAAACCGCCCCGGCATCTCTGCATTGTACCTGTCCTTGGAGGAGGCCACGGCCTTGTCTGAGTACCGCCAGGTCTCGCGACTCCTGCCTCCCGGCACAATTGTCAGCTATGAGGTTTCCCTCGCGAGCGTTGTCGATGCTACTGACGGGAACAGGAACACAGAGGAGTGGGATGACATCTGGCAGGCGCTTCACTGCGACTGGCGCAACCTGTGGTTTCAGCAGCGCGTAGAGCCTCCTTCGTGGCTTCTGGGTGACCTGGCCATGGAGGCCGGCGCAGCCGGCATCCTCTTTTCCTCATCCGCCGAGCCCGGCGGCACGAACTTGGTACTCTTCACCGAAGCTCTCGGACCCGATGATGCCTTGCGGGTTTATGACCCAGACGGTCGGCTGCCGAAGGATGGTTTTTCCTGGGCTTAACCACAAAAGCACATTGCTAGCGGAGCGGTCCCGGCTTGGCGGTGTTCATGGCTATCGTTATGGCCCCATCCATTCGTCGAAACGTCCAACCGCCCGCAGAGTGTGGCTTCCACCGGAAGGACCAGCCTCAGTAGTAGCTTGATGACCACCAGTAGCAACAGCCTCGGTGGGCGCTCGCTGCCTCCATGACCTGAGAATGCCATCCAGTCCTTCAATCGCATTCTCCTACGCTGAGCGATTCTTCTTGACAATACGGTGGCAAACCATCAATCCTGTCCCTAGTCCTAGGACATGGGACAGAGCGACTTGGTGACACTATGAAAAGTCAAGATATTGGCCTGCTTTTGAAGCTAGTGGCCCTGAGGAGCAAGGAGGGCCATGGCCACGACACTCACACCGGCAAGGGGGCGAAGACGCTTCCAGATGACTGGCGGGACTGGGCGCGGGAAGACGCTGAGCGTGATCTTCCCCAAGAAAGCATGCCTGGGCACGATGACGATCAGCTGCTCGCCCGCTACAACGTGCGGGCCCTGGCCGAGGAAACCGGGATCAGCAAGAGCCAGGTGAGCCTTGTTTTACAGCGCTGCCTGGAGGTTGGCCTGGTACGCAAGGATCGCCAAACCGGCGTCCCACGCGCCAATGCCCGCGCCCTGTACAACTTTGTTGTGCATGGGGTGCGTTATGTGTTCCCGGCCAAGCCCGGCGAAATCACCCGCGGCATCGCCACCACCTTCGCCGCGCCGGTGCTGAAGGGCCAGCTGTATAGCTCGGGTGAGCTACCGATGGTGTGGCCGGACGCCCGGGGCAACAGCAAAGGCCAGGCCATCGAGCCGCTGTTCAAGAGTGTGCCCTACGCAGTGCGCCGGGACCCCGAGCTGTACGCCATGTTGGCCCTGGTCGATGCCATTAGGCTGGGCCATCCCCGCGAGAGCAAGGTCGCTGCCGAGCGGCTGGCAGAGTATCTGGATTAACCGATGAGCCTATTCGACGACCAGTTGGGCATGATGCGCCAGGTAGCCGAGGCACTCGGCGCCGATTTGCGCGACCAAGTGGCCTTCGTCGGGGGCTGCACGACCGGGCTTTTGCTGACCGATGCGTTCACCCGCGAGCAGGTGCGCAGCACCGACGACGTGGATCTGATCATCAGCGTCATCACCTACGCGCATCTGACCCGCTTCAAGGAAGCGCTGAAGGCCAAAGGGTTCAAGGACCCCTCCTCAAGGGACGAGGAGATGCCCATCTGCGCCATGAAGCTGGGGGAGCTGCGGGTCGACCTGATGCCGGACCATGGTGGGGTGTTGGGCTTCAGCAACCACTGGTATCCCCAGGCGCTGAAAACGGCAGTGCCTGTCTCATTAGGCAATGATCTGACCATTCGCATAGTCACGCCGACGCTGTTCGTCGCCACGAAGCTGGAAGCCTACAAGGGGCGCGGAGATGGTGACCCTTTGTCGAGCCACGACATCGAGGACATCCTCAATTTGGTAGATGGCCGCCCCGAGCTGCTCGATGAGGTACGAGCAGCCGATAGTGCACTCCAGGACTACATCGTCGCCGAGCTCGGCCAGCTCCTCAAGAATGATGATTTTGGTTATGCCGTGCAGAGCCAGGCCGGAGACCCGGACCGGGAAGCGCTGCTCTTCGAGAGACTGGAGATCCTGGCCGGAGAAAGAAGCTGATGCAGGTCAGGTGGTTAAGCCAGCAAGGCCGTGAGCGCGCCCGCAACAGCGATGCCGCAGCCGTGGGTCAGCAAGACCAGCACCTCCTGGCGGTGCTGGTCGACGGCGCAGAGAAAGGCCCCCGAGGCGCCGAGCTGGCTCGACACTGGGCCGATGCCGTGTTGAAAGCACTCACAAGGGCGAGGGCCATGTCGCGCCCGCCGAGCTGCGTGGCGACGTGATGCTGATAAGCGCCCTGCGAGATCTTTCGTCCAATGCTTCCGCGGCCCTAAGGCACCACCACCACCGGCACGGGGAGGCGCGCCAGCACGTCCGGGTCTTCGGCGAATAGCCGCGTGAGGGTCTGGCGGCTGATCACCAGGGCGCCGCTGCGGGCGTGGGCAAGGAAGCGCTCGAGGTCGGGGGCGGCCATGGTGGCGAGCTCCTCGCGGCCGCGAAACAGCGGGTGGTGGCGCGAGGCTTCGGCCAGGGTCTCGCCCCAGGGCAGCGTGGGCGCCTCGCCGCGAATGTAGCGCAGCGGGCCCGGCACCGGCGGGTGGCGCTCGTCCCAGATGATCACCGTGCATGGCGCCTCCAGCACCAGGCGGCGACTGGTGGAGCCCAGCCGCGAGCTCCCGCCCCAGCGCGACGAGAGCCCCGCCTTGCCCAGCACCAGCACATCGCCGGGGCCGACCTCGGCCAGGGCCTCGCTGACCACCTGGCCGCGGCTGACCTGCAGGCGGTGGCGCAGGGCGCGCCCCGCCACCGCCTCATCCAGCGAACGCGTGATGCGCTGCACCTGGCGGGCCAGGCTCGCCTCCAGCTCGGCGGTTTCCAGCGGTCGGGCCAAGCCGGTGCTGGCCCCCACCTCCCGGGAAAAGGGAAAGGCCGCGCAGCGCAGCAGGTCAAGATCCTCGATAAACAGCCCCACCAGTTCGGCGCTGACCTCATCGGCCAGGGCCACCGCCGCGACCAGAGCAGCCTGGCTCTGGCGGGAGTCGTCCAGCAGCGCCAGCACGCGCATCGCCTCGCTGCGCTCACCCATGGTCGCCGCCCCCCTCCTTCACCGGTGAGTCGTCGGCGGGATCGTCGTGCCCGCGGGCAGCCTTGACCGCCTCGCGGAAGGCCCCCAGGCGCGCCTGCACCCGACCGTTGATGCTTTGCGGCGGGTACTGGCCGCTCTCGTCGGCCTCGCCCAGCGCGTCGCCGGTGAGCAGCGCCAGCGCCTCGTCCACGTGGCGCACTGCGAAGATCCGGAAGGTGCCTGCGGCCATGGCCTCGCGCACGTCCGCCTTGAGCATCAGATGCTCGACGTTGCTGGCCGGCAGGATCACCGCCTGGCCGTTCAGCTCACCCCGGGCGCGGCACACATCGAAGAAGCCCTCGATCTTCTCGTTCACCCCGCCCACCGCCTGCACCTCGCCGTGCTGATTGATGGAGCCGGTCACCGCAACGCTCTGGTCCAGCGCCACCCGGCCGATGGCCGAGACCAGCGCGCACACCTCCGCCACCGAGGCGCTGTCGCCCTCGATGCCGCCGTAGGACTGCTCGAAGGCCAGGCTGGCGGAGAGCGACAGCGGCTGGTCTGGGGCATAGCGGCCGGCCAAAAAGCGCGACAGGATCATCACCGCCTTGGTATGAATGCGCCCGCCCAGGCGCGCCTCGCGCTCGATATCCACCACCTGGCCGGCGCCGGGCCTGGCGGTGGCGGTGATGCGGCTCGGCTGGCCGAAGGCGAAATCGCCAAGGGCGAGCACCGAGAGCCCGTTCACCTGCCCCACCGCGCGCCCCTCGGTTGAGATCATCACCGTACCGCGGATGATCTGCTCGTGGCTGCGTTCGCGGATGCGCCCGGCGCGGTAAAGCTGCTGGGCCACCGCCTTCTCCACGTGCTCGCGGGTGATCACCTTGGCGCCCTTCACGGCCGCCCAGTGGTCGGCCTCCTGCAGCAGGTCGCTGAGGTCACGATGCCGAGCGGTGAGGCGCTGCTGGTCGTCGGCCAGGCGGCTGGCGCGCTCGATGGTGGCCGCCACCCCGCTGCGATCCAGGGGGCGCAGCGACGCCTCCCGGGCCAGGGTCGACACCATATGAGCGTAGAGCGACAGGTTCGCCTCGCTGCGCGGCAGCTCATCCTCGAGATCCACCTGCACCTTGAACAGCTCCAGGAACTCCGGGTCGTGCTCGCAGAGCAGGTAGTAAAGCAGCCGCTCACCGAGCAGCACGATCTTCACATCCAGCGGAATCGGCTGGGGCTCCAGGCTCACCGTACTGATCAGCCCGTAGGCCTGCTCCAGGGATTCGGTGCGGATCTCCCCCGCCCGCAAGATGCGCTTGAGGGTCTCCCAGGCGCCGGGCTGGGTCAGCACGCCCCGCACGTCCAGCACCAGGTAGCCGCCGTTGGCACGGTGCAGGGCGCCGGCGCGGATCAGCGAGAAATCCGTGAGCAGAGTGCCGTTGTGCACGTGGTGCTCGATGCGCCCCACCAGGTGCTGGTGGCTCGGCAGATCCTGGTAGATCACCGGCGCGCCCTCGGTCTCGGCGTTGTCCACCAGCAGGTTGAAGTAAAAACGGCTGAACACCGCCTCCGGCGGAATCTCGGGCTGATCGGAGATAAAGGAATCGACGTGCTGCAGAATCGCCTCGCGAATCGCCGCCAGGTGGGCGGTCACTCCCGGCTGGTGAGCGTAGCGCTCCTCCACCTCGGCCAGGGGCGCGCCGATGGCCGTCTGCAGCACCTCCTCGTTGAGGCTCGCGACCTGGTCGCGCAGCGCCTTGGCCAGCTTGGGCATGCGCCGAATCGCCTGGGTCAGCTTGCGCTGCAGGATCTCCACCGTGTGCTCGATGCGTTCGCGCTCCTCCTTGGGCAGCTTCTCGTAATCCTCCGGCGACATCATCTTGTCGTCTTCCGCCGGCGCGAACGTAAAGCCGTTGGGGGTTGAGAGCAGCAGAATGCCCTGCTCGCGGGCCTCGCGGCGCACCCCCTCGATGGCGTCGCGCTGGCGCTCGCCCATGGCCTGCTTCAGCTCCTGCAGGCGGTTCTGATACTCCTCGCTCTCGAATACCGTCGGAATCGCCCCGCGCAGCTCATCCGTCAGCGCCTCGATATCGCGCCGCACCTGGCGGCCCATGCCCGGCGGCAGCTGCAGGTAGAGCGGAATCGAAGGGTCCTCGAAGTTATACAGATAGCCCCAGTCCGGCGGCGACGGCTTGTCCCGGGTGCGCTCCTCCAGGTAGCCGCCCACCAGGCCATGCATGCCGTGGCCCGGCTGGCCAAGCACGAAGAGGTTGAAGCCATCGCTGCGGATCGCCGTGCCGAAATCCAGCGCCTCCCGCGCCCGGTCATGGCCGCTCAGCAGGTCCAGCGATGCCAGCTCGCTGGTCACCTCGAAGGAAAACGCCTCCTCCGGGCAAACCCGATAGACCTCGGAAACCGACAACGCCTCAACCATGGTTTTCTCCCTTTTCTCGGGGTCAGACCCTTAAGCAAACTTAAGGGTCTGACCCCGTTTAAACGTAAGCGCCCTGCTCGCAGCCCAGCGAGACCTCCAGCCGATGCCCGGCCTGCGTCGCCCAGTCCTGCAGCGTCTCGCGTAGCGCGCGCTGGGCGTCGGCCTCGCCGTGAACCAGGCGGATATGCCGCGGCGGGTGGCGCATGCGGCGCACGAAGTTGAGCAGGTTGCGGCGATCCGCGTGGGCGGAGTAGCCGGAGACCGTCTCTACCCGGGCGCGGATATCGATGCGCTGGCCGTCCAGCACCACCCAGCCGCCGCGGGGGCCGTAGCGCTGGATAACCCGCCCCGGGGTGCCGCTGCCCTGGTAGCCGATAAACAGCACGCAGTGGCGCGGGTCGTTCAACATGCGCTTGAGGTAGTTGACCACTCGCCCGCCGCTGACCATACCGCTGGCGGCGATGACCACCGCCGGGCGGCCGGTTTCGGCGAGGTAGGCCAGGGTCTGTTCGTGCTCGTCATGCGAGTTAACGGTATAAAGGTTGTCGAAGCTGAGCGGATGGCGCCCGGCCCCCAGGCGGCGGTGGGCCTCGGCGTCCCACCACGGCTTGAGCTCGCGGTACACCTCGGTGAAGCGTGCCGCCAGGGGCGAATCGACGATGATCTCCAGCGCCTGCCAGCGCGGGCTGGCCGCCTGATGAATCAGCGTCTCCAGCTCGTAGAGCAGCTCCTGGGTGCGGCCGATGCTGAAGGCGGGGATCACCACGCTGCCGCCGTTGGCCAGCGCCCTGTCGACGGCCGCCTTGAGCCGGCCGCGACGCTGGCGGCGGTTCTCGTGCTCGCGGTCGCCGTAGGTGCTCTCCAGCACCAGGGTGTCGCAGCGCCAGGGCGGCTTGGGTGCCGGCAGCAGCGGCGCGTGGGGCGCCCCCAGGTCGCCGGAGAACAGCGTGCGGTGTGCCTGGCCGGTCCCATGGACCAGGGTATCGACCTCCACGTAGGCGGAACCGAGGATATGCCCGGCGCGCTTGAGCTTCACCTGCACCCGGTGGCGCGCGTCGTCCACCAGGGGGTGCCAGACGCCGTAATCCAGCGCCACCAGCCGGCGCTCCACCTCGGCGAGGAAGCGCTCGATCAGCGCCCGGTCGCGGGTGAAGCCGATCTTCAGCGCGTCCTCGATCACCAGCGGCAGCAGCCGCCGCGAAGGCACCGAGCAGAGAATCGGCCCCCGCCACCCCGCCGCCAGCAGGTAGGGCAGCCGCCCGATATGGTCGATATGCACGTGGGTGACCACCAGGGCCAGCACGTCCTCCAGCGGAAAGCTCACCTTGAGCTGCTCGAAGCCATCCACGGGGTCGGCGTCCTGCCCCTGGAAGAGCCCGCAGTCGATAAGCAGCGCGCGGTCCTCACTGATCTGCAGCCGGTGGCAGCTGCCGGTCACCCCGCTGGCGCCGCCGTGGTGGAGAATCTCGGGAAAGCGTGACATGGCGCGCGGCCTCCCTGCCGGTGGGATGTCACTTCACTATAGACGCTATGTCCGGGTATCAACCCCCGGCGGCCCAGGCGCATTTCCAGAAATATTTTTCAAAAATAGCTTGTCTTAGACCTTGGTCGCAGATAGATTGGTCGTAGACAATTTTATGAAAAACCTTTCCGAATAATGAAACATCAGGAGGCATCACCATGACCACCGAGCGCATCCCCACCATCTGGGACCAGCCCCTGCCCCGCGCCAAGCGCGAGAATCAACAGCGCACCCCCAACACCGAGCGGTTTCTGACCATCTGGAGCCGCCCGATAGCCCGGCAGCTCACTCCGCCTCGGTGACCACCAGCCGGTTGCGGCCGCTCTCCTTGGCACGGTAGAGCGCGTCGTCGGCGCGTTGTAGGGCCTCGTACAGGTCCTCACCCGGCTGCACGAGGCTAGCGCCCACGCTGACCGTAATGCCTCCCTGCCCAGCGCGGGTCTTGTCGGCAATTTCGTCACAGACTCGCGACGCAATGGCGATCAGGTCATCGCGCTTGCAGGGCATCAGCAGCACCAGAAACTCATCGCCTCCCCAGCGTGCCGCATGGTCGTAGGGTCGCAGGCCCGTGCGCAGCAGCTCCGCCACCTCGCATAGCGCCCGATCGCCCGCCGCGTGTCCCCGGGTGTCATTGATCTCCTTGAAGCGATCCAGATCGACCCAGACCAGCCCGAAGCACGTACCTTCGCGGGTAGCGCGGGCGGCCTGCTCCTCGAGCTGCTGGGTCATGCCGCGGCGGTTGAGCAGGCCCGTCAACATGTCCACCCGGGCGAGCTGCTCCAGCTGCTCGGTGCGCACCTTCACCTGCTCTTCCAGCTCATCGGTATGCCGGATGACTTCGCTGGCCATATCGCGAAAGTGGGTGATCAAGCCGCCCATCTCCCCGCCCCCCCGGGGCAACGCGACATCTCGCCGGCCCTGGCGCAGGCCCACCATGGCACGCTCCAGCGCCGCCATGGGGTTGAGCAGGAGGCGACGCAGCACCCAGTAAAACAGCAGCAGCGTCACCAGCATGAAGGCCACCAGCATGCCGATGGCCGGCGCGAAACTGGACACCGGCATCACTTCATCCAGGTCCAGCAGGGTCACTTCGAACCAGCCAATGCTGGAAAGAAACGCAATGCCGACCAGATGCCGCTTGCCATCCACGGTCACGAAATCGGTATAGATACGCGGGTTCTCGAGGGGGTGATCGCGCATCCGGCCCATGCGCTCGAGAATGCGCTCGCCATCGCGGGAAAGATCGAACAGCAGATCGACGGTGCGCTTCTGCCCCTCCGGCTTGACCAGGCTGGCAAAATCGATAAAGCGCGGGTCGCGGAAGAGCTGTATCGCACCGTTATAGTCGGCAAACACCGTGGTGATGCCCTGCTGGTCGATATCGACGATCTGCGCGAGAATGGTCTCAAGATCAATGCCGGTGCCCACCATCCCGAGAATCTCGCCGCTCTCGTCGCGTATCAGCACATCGACCCACAGCTTGGTCACGCCCAGCTCCACGTCGGGATTGACGTTGAGATGAAAGTCACGCCCCTCTTCAATCAGCTGGTAAAACCACGCATCGGCCGGGCGGTTGGCCCGCAGGGTGTAGCGAAAGGGGTCATCGCCGTAGGCGTTATCGGCGTTGTTGTGGTAGTAGCCTCCCGATTCCCGCAGCGCCACAAAATAGTTGTTACCGCGAAAGTTACGGCGAAAACTCTCCATCTCGTCAAATGCCTGCGCCTCCAGGCCCGGGCCATCGGGGTCGCGAATCCAATGGCGCAATACCTGAGAGTTGGCCATCTGCTGGGCGAGGGCAATCTCGCGCTGGAGAGGCTGCAGCAGGCGGGCACTGTCGTACTGCACCTGCACCTCGGCGACCCGTCGCCCCCACTGCTCAACGATCCGTTCCGCCATGTATTGAAAGCTGTACCAGGCGAGGAGCGATGCCCCCAGGATCAGCGCGGCCGCCACCAGCATGAAGCGCAATTTCAGGCTCAAGGGTATCTCCCCGTTGTTCTTCTCGTCGCTGTACGCGTGACGCCATCCGTTCCGACAGCGCAGACGACAGCGCAAACAGTATCCCAGCCCAAGCCTGAAGCTGACCATGATGACCATGCTGAGCTTGAGTCTCGGCCCCCTCGGCCACCGCGTCCAGTCCCGGTGCCCGATTCGCCCACGGCGCCAAGATACACCTCAGCAAACCTGATTGCGCCCTTGGGCCTTGGCGAGGTAGAGCGCGCCGTCGGCGCGCGCCCAGAGGTGCTGTAGCCGCTCCTTCCGATGGCGCATTTCTGCGACCCCGGCGCTGAGGGTTACCGTGAAGGTACTGGCTTTTCCATCGTCAAAACGCATCTGAGAAAACGCCTTGCGCAGCGTTTCGGCAATGGCTCTGGCGCCGGCTTCATCGGTGCCCGGCAGCAACAGCAGGAATTCCTCCCCGCCGGAGCGGCCGGCAACATCGCTGTCACGCAGGCGTTCTTTGAACAGCGCGGCCAGCCCTTGGAGCACGGCGTCACCTGCCGCATGCCCATGGGAGTCGTTGACCAGCTTGAAATGGTCGAGATCGATCATGACAACGGAAAACGGCGTGCCGTGGCGCGCGTAGCGGGCAATCTCCTCTTCCATGCGGGCCAACAGGTGGCGGCGGTTATACAGCCCGGTCAGCTCATCGGTAAGCGACAGGCGGCGCAGACGCTCCTCCATCGCCTTGCGCTCATCGATCAGGTAAATCAGGCCGTGCCATACCGTACTGCCGTCCGGTTCTCGTTCGGGGGTCGCGCGCCCTTCCACCCAGTGCCAGCTGCCGGCGGCGCGGGCCCGGTACTCGCAGTGCCAGTCTTCGAGAGTCGCGGCGGAGCGATGAATGCTCTCCTGAACCGAAAGGCGGTCATCGGGATGGATGGCATTGAAGACAAGATCGGCATCCTCGCGCACCTGCTCGGGCGTGGCGCCGTAGAATTCCTTCACGCGGCTGCTGGTATAGGGAAACGAGGGGCGCCCCTCGGCGTCCAGCACAAACGTATAGATGATGCCGGGCACGCTTTTGGCCAGGTGTCGCCAGCGGCGCTGTTCCTCCTGGCGTTCGGTCACGTCTTCCACAATGCCCAGCAGCCGCGAGGGGGTGCCGTCGGGGTCCTTGTCCAGCGTGCAGCTGCGGTCGTGCAGCCAGCGCCACTGGCTATCGCCGCAGTGCATGCGGTAGGTGGCCTCGAAGGCACCGCTGTGCTGGGCGCGCTGCCACTCCTGCTCGAACAGGGCGCGGTCTTCCGGGTGAATGCGCCGGGCCCAGGACGCGATCGTCAGGGTCTCCCATTCGTCGTCAGGCAGGGCCAGCATCGCTTTCAGCCGATCGTCACCGGTGATGTGGCCGTCCGACAGGCGCCACTCCCACATGCCGGCACCGATCATCGACAGCATCGCCTCCAGCAGCGGCGTCCATCCATCGGCAACAGATTCATCGGCAACGGATTCATCGGCAACGAAGCGTGGATCGTCCCTCATCATCTCTGGCCCTTATTATAAGCTCACCGAGTGGCAATAAATTCCGACAGCGCCGACAGCGGCATCGGCCGGGCCAGCAGGAACCCCTGGAAGATATCGCACCCCCAGGCCTGCAGCTGGTCATGCTGGGCCTGGGTCTCGACCCCCTCGGCCACCACCCCCAGCCCCAGTGCCCGATCCACCCGATTCACCCGATTCGCCCGATTCGCCCGATTCACCCGATTCAGTAATGATATCGGCACTGGACAATGACGATGGCGTTGTCGGTAACCCTGTAGACGAGACGATGTTCACGGTCGATGCGGCGCGACCAGTAACCCGACCACTGGTGCCGAAGGGGCTCGGGGTCTCCCAGACCATCGAAAGGCTGGCGCTGGATATCCTTGATCAGGGTATTGACGCGCTTAAGCGTCTTCTTGTCCCGGGATTGCCAGTAGAGGCAGTCCTCCCAGGCCTGGCTAGCCCAGGTCAGCATCATGGATCGATCAGGTCATGCGCTGTCTCATTGCCCTTCTCCACCTCGGCCATCGCCTCGTTCAACCGCTGCGCGTTACGCGGACTCGCCATCAGATAAGCGGTCTCTTCATAAGACTTGAAATCCTCCACCGACATGACGATGGCAGGCTTGCCGTTCTGACGCGTGATCAGCACCGGTACGTGATCGTCATTGACCCGATCGAGCACCTTGGCCAGATGGCTGCGGAAGTGGCTGTAGGTAACGGTGTCCATTCGCGTCTCCTCAAACGACTAGGGCATTGGACATTGGGCATCGGGCATTGTACTCATTTTTGTACAACACAACCAATGGGCGATCAGTTGCCGATTCACCGCCGCAAAAATTCCGTTAGCGCCGACAGCGGCATCGGCCGGGCCAGCAGGAACCCCTGGAAGATATCGCACCCCCAGGCCTGCAGCTGGTCATGCTGGGCCTGGGTCTCGACCCCCTCGGCCACCACCCCCAGCCCCAGGTGGCCCGCCATCGAAATAATGCCCTGCACGATGGCGGCATCGTGGGGGTTGGTCGTCACGTCCATCACGAAGCTGCGGTCGATCTTCACCTTGCTGATGGGAAGATGGCGCAGGTAGCTCAAGCTCGAGTAGCCGGTGCCGAAATCATCGATGGAGACTCCGATCTGCATGCCGCGCAGCGCATGCAGGATGCCGATGGCCGACTCGGTGTTGTCCATGAGGATCCCCTCGGTCAGCTCCAGGTCCAGCTGATCCGTCGGCAGCCCGGTGGTATGCATCACGTCGCGCAGGGTCGCCAGGAAGTTCGGGCGGTGGAACTGCAGCGGCGACAGGTTGACCGCCACCCTCACCTTACCGATTCCCTGCTGCGCCAGCAGGACCATGTCGTCGCAGGCGCGCTCCAGCACCCAGCGGCTGAGCGGGATGATTTGGCCGGTGGATTCCGCCAGGGGGATAAACACCTCCGGCGAGACATAGCCCCGCACCGGGTGCTTCCACCGCAGCAGGGCCTCCACCCCGGCCAGCGAACCGTCGCGCGCAATCAGCGGCTGGTAGTGCAGCTCCATGGCATTGGATTCGATGGCCTCCTGGAGCTCGTTGCGCAGCGCCATCCGTTCGCCCATCTGCTCGGTGATCTCGCGGGTATACCAGTGAAAGGCGTTGCGGCCCTGCTGCTTGGCCTTGTACATGGCCATGTCCGCGTGCTGGATCAGCTCGCGGGGCTCGTTCATGCAGGGGTCGCTCAGGGCGATGCCCACGCTGCAGGTCAGGTAGAGCTCGTGGTCATTGACCAGGTAGGGCCGCGCGATCTCGAGCATCAACCGCTCCACCAGGGTCAGCACCTGCTCGTCGCGGCTCACGTCCGACATCAGCAGAACGAACTCATCGCCGCCCATGCGCGCCACCATGTCGCCGGGCCTCACCGACATCTGCAGCCGCCGGGCCACCTCGCGCAGCACGTCATCGCCCACCGCGTGGCCCAGGGTATCGTTGATCGGCTTGAAGTCGTCCAGATCGACAAACAGCACCGCCAGCTGCTCGTCACCGCGGCTCATCAGGCCCACGTCGCAGTCCAGACGGCCCTCGAACAGGCTGCGGTTGGCAAGCCCCGTCAGGGCATCATGGTTGGCGTGGTGGGCAAGCTGCGATTCATAGGTCTTGCGCTCGGTCACGTCGTGCTGCATGCCCACAAAGTGGGTGACGTTTCCCTCGGCATCGCGCACGGGAGAAATCGAAAGATCGTTCCAGAACGCCGCGCCGTCCTTGCGGTAGTTCAGCAGGGTGACGTGCGCCTGCTCCTCCTGGCGCAGCTGCTGGCGAAGCCGGGCCACCTCGGCCTCATCGGTCTGCGGGCCCTGCAGGAATCGGCAGTTACGCTCCAGCGCCTCGTGCTTGGCATACCCGCTGATGCGCGTAAAGGCAGGATTCACGTAGATGATCGGCAAATCCGGCCGCGTGGCATCGGCGATCACCACGCCGTTGGTGCTCTCCTCCACGCTGCGCTCCAGCAGCCGCAGGGTTCGCCGGCTCTGGTGGCGCTCCACGGCCAGGGCCACCAGGTCCGCCGCCTTGCTGAGCCGCCGATGGGATGACGCATCCGGCGCGCCGGGCTCTCTCAGGTAGGTGGCGAAGGTCCCCAGCACCTGGTCGTCACTACCCAGCACCGGCAGCGACCAGCAGGCCCGCAGGCCGTGGGAGAGCACCAGCTGGTGATACCCCTCCCAGCGCGGGTCGTCGGCGAGGTCTTCGCAGATCACCGTCTCGGCCAGGTGCGCGGCGCTACCGCAGGCGCCGATGCCGTCGCCGATCGTGATCGAGGCCATGGCCTGGCGATACCCCTCGGGCAGGCTGCCGCCCGCCACCAGCGTCAGCGCGGTGCCGGCATCGTTGGTCAGCATGATCGAGCACAGCGAACCGGGTATCTGGCGCTCCAGCATCCGGCAGACCGCCGCCAGAATCGTTTCCAGCGGCTCCTCGCGTACGATCAGCGCCTGCACGGCCTGCTGCGCCTCCAGCTGCTCGCGTGTCTCGCCGAGTGCACGGGTGCGGCCCAGCAGCTGGCCAGCCAGGGCCAGGCTGAACACCAGCATGCCGCTCAGCGCCAGCCCGCCGCTGGCCACCCCCACCGGCATCAGGCCCGCCAGCAGCCAATCGTTCTGGGTGCCGGGATACACTTCCAGGGTCATCATGGGGCCGCCGGGCAGCCCGATATGGCGCCGCTGCATCAAGTGGTTGACGAACGAGCCGTTCGACAGCGACCGGAGCGGCCCCATATGGCGAATCTCGAGCAGCGCCTCGCCGCGCCCCAGCACCACCACCCGGTAGAGCCCGAGCTGCAGGCGCAGCTCATGGAAGAGAAACTCGGAAAGATCCACCAGGGACACCAGCTGCAGGGCGCTGCCTGGAACATCCACGGACGCCAGGAACAGGCCCTGGGACCCGGCGTTCGTATGCATCAGGCCGACCTGGTTCATCCCGATGCTCAGCCAGTCGCGCACCTGGGGTCGGTTCACCAGGCTTGCCATCAGCGAATCGGCCTCATCGCGGCCGCCGAGCCATGCCCAGTCGCCCCCTGCCCAGTCGCCCCCTGCCCAGTCGCCCCCTGCCCAGTCGTCGCTCCCGGCTTGTTGATTACCTTGCCGGAACAGCCCCACCGCTTTCAGGCTGCTCACGTCACGCAGGTAGCCCTCGAGATGCCGCGCCAGCGCCTCGGGCGCCGGGTCGGCCTCACCGGAGTCCAGCTGAACGGCCATGCGGCGCATCAGCGACAGGCGCGAGGTCATCACCTGCTCCGCGTTCAGCTGGATGTTGTCCAGCAGGTAAGCCGCCTGCCGATCCAGCGCCTCTTCCTGCTGCCAGCTCAGCAGCAGCCACACCAGGCTGCTGACGACCACCCCGGTCAGCCCCGCGCCCACGGCAAACCGCCCCAGCTCGAGCGGGCGCTCGCCGCGAAGGGCCGCCACCATCATGCCCAGGCCCAGCAGCCCCGCCATCACCAGCGACGCCATCAACGCTGCATCGAAAACCTCCAGGAACCACGGGCGCAGCGCCGGGAATATCGCCAGCGTCACCACCCCCCCGATCACCCCCAGCAGCGCGCCCCAGCCGGCCCAGAACCAGCGAAAGCGCCCGGCCGGCCGCCCCATCAGCAAGCACAGCGCCACCGGCACCAGCAGCAGCACGGGCAGCAGCTGCAGGGACGTCCCAGCGTCGGAAGGCACGGGGCCCTCGGCGTTGAGCAGCGCTTTCACCAGGGTCTGGAGCAGCAGCGCCCCCAGCAGGCCGCCCGCCAGCAGGCGCCCGCCGGACCAGCCCGCCAGCAGGCACACCAGGCCCGCGCCGCCCAGCAGCATCACCATAAAGCCGTCTGCCACCAGCAAGAGATGCAGCGGCGAAGTGATCAGCTCGAGCCAGCTCAGTACCAGCCCGTTGAACCCCACGATGATGAACGAGGCCGACAACAGCAGCAGCAGGCTATCCAGCATCAAATGACGCGTCGTAATCGGCATGGACCCTCCCTGGGTTCCCGTTCAAGGCCCCGTCTGCCAGCCGTCGCGCCCCTGGGCCTTGACCCGATAGAGCGCACGGTCGGCGGTGGCATAGGCGTCGGCAAAGGCGTCGCGATCGGCGGTGAACTGCACGCCGCCAACGCTCAGCGTGACATCGGCACCGCCGGGGTGATCGGGATGCGGCAAGGCCGCCTCGCGCATCGCCGCCACCACCGCGGCGCAGGCCTGCTCCAGCACCTGCCTATCATCGCAGGGTAGCAGCGCGGCGAACTCATCGCCGCCCATGCGGTAGAGCCGCGCGTCGCCCCCAAGCGCCCGGTCGATCAGCGCCACCAGCTCGCGCAGCAGGCGGTCGCCTTCCGGGTGGCCCAGAGCGTCGTTGTACTGCTTGAAGTAGTCGATATCGATAAGCAGCAGCCCCAGGGGGCGGCCGTGGTCTGCCAGCACGTCGTCGTGCAGTGCGCTGCGATTGCCAACGCCGGTGAGCGGGTCGCGCAGGGCCTGGGCCATCCAGTGCAGGCTCTCTTGGGTGGCGCGGTCCGCCAGGCGGCGCTTGCGCTCGTGCATCCCCCAGAACACCAGCCCCAGCAGGTAGATCATCAGGCTGCCCAGCAGCACCTGAGTCTGATGCCGGTGGGTCTCCGCCACGAAACGGTTGGTGACCTCGGCGCGACGGTCGAGCTGGTCCATCTCGATCTCGGTCAGGCAGCGGATGGGCTGCAGCAGATCCTGGCTGAGCCGCGAATGCGCCGGCACCTGGCCACGGCTCAGCGCGTCATAAAGGGTATCAAGGCGCTGCAGGCTGGGCACCGTGCAGGCGTAATCGCTGCGGTAGAGGCCGATATCGAACAGGCTGTAGCCCACCTCGATCCGGAAGCGGGCACGCTCGAGGGCGTCGCCGCCCCCTTCGCCGCCCTCCTCCAGCAGAATGCCCAGGCTCTCCTCCAGGTAGCGCCGCGAGCGGGTCGCCAGCTGCTGGCCGGTCAAGTTGCCGGACTGGCTGAAGTAGGCGTGAATCTCGGGGTGCACCCAGCGCGTTTCGTAGGTGATCAGCAGCATCAGCGCGGTGAAGCTCATCAGGCTGAGCCACAGCCAGCCGATGTAGCGCCGCCGAAGCATTGCGCGAATCAACGCACCGCCTCGATCCCGCGAATCATCCACACCCAATCATTGAAGTTGCGCAGGTTGGCCGTGTCGCGGCTGCCGTAGTCGCGCTCCACCAGGCGCAGCGGGCCGCGTTCGCGCAGGCCCAGGGGCTCACCGTTGTGGTGGGTCACCAGAATCCAGTTGGGGTCGTCCCAGCCGCCCAGGGTCACCTCGTAGTCGTCCCAGGCGGTGAAGGTCAGCTGCTCTGGCACTTCGCCGAACTGCGCGTCCAGCAGATCGCGAAACACCAGCCCGCGGATCGCCACCTCGTCGGCCAGGTAGGGGTCGTAGAAGGTGAAGTGCACGTCGGCGCGCTCGCGCAGCGCCGCCACCTCGACCCGGGCCTGCTGCTCCCCCCGCTGGAACACCACCTCGTCAGGCCCGGCCAGGGCGTCACCGGCGGGCCACAGGGTGAGGCTCAGCAGCAGGCCCATCAGAGCGGCGAGGGAAACCAGGGAGACGAGCAGCCGGCGCAAAGCCGTGACGAGCAGCATGGCGGAGGTCCTCTGCGTTGATTTGCTGAAATCGCGAAATCGCTGATAGTAGCACACACCAACAGGCCGCCAATCAAGGATCGGCGGCCTGCGGGGTAGTGCGGTAAGGCACTATCGGGCCCGCCAGGCGGGCCCGATGCGACTAAGGCTTACTTGGCCTTGGCAGCGGCTTCCTTGACGGCCGTGGTGGCGGTCTCGGTGGCCTGCTCAGCGCTCTGCTGAACCTGCTTGACGCTGCTTTCGGTCAGCTTCTGGCTTTCCTGAGCAAACTCCTGCTGCAGGGCCACGACCTTCTCGGCGTCGCCCTTCAGGCGCTCGGTCAGCTCTTTGGCGACCTTCTGCTGGCCTTCCATGTAGCTCTTCATGCCTTCGGCGTCCTTCACTTCCGCCAGGCTGCGCAGCTGCGCCATGCTGGTGTCGGTGTAGGCCTTGGTGGCTTCGAGCTGTGCCTTGATCAGCTTCTCGCTGAGATCGACAGACAGGGCAGCGAAGGCGCGGGCCGGGGCGATGAACAGCGCCTCGAGTTGGGCGGTGTCAAACTGCTTGGCGTCAAAGGCGAATGCGTTGGTCATGATGGGAACCTCCAGGTTCTGATGGAACGTGAACGGGATCCCGAATCGTGGCCCCGCTCTGTTGCAATGCACAATAACAGGGCTTTTTGTGCGATGCAACATAAATTCCGCCTAAAGACCTTGCCCCGTGGGGTCAGCCCCCAGCCGAATCGCGAAACCCGCCACGGTGCGCCTTCCACACGGTGCGCCTTCCGCACGGCGTTGCCGCCGCCGGAGGATGGCAAATGAGGGGGAACGGAGATTAAGAAAGGGAAATGGGAGGAAATGGGGGTCTGTCCCCGATTAGCCCCGGGGCATTTGCCGCGGCGCTGGTGTACCCTGATCTCTTCGAACCTTTCGCGGTCTACGACATGCCTCATTCTCAACGCGACCTCAGTCAACGCGACCTCAGTCAACGCGACCTCCCAGCAGTGACGGCACACCTGGCAGCCACACTGCCCTCGCTGCAGGCAGTCTACCTGTTCGGCAGCCAGGCCACGGGGGAAGCGACGGAGGAGAGCGACGTGGATCTCGCTCTACTACTGGCCGCGCCGCTGCCGCCCGAGCAGCGCTGGCAACTAAGTGGCGACCTGGCCGACAGGCTCGGCAAGGAGGTCGACCTGATCGACCTGCGCCGGGCCTCTACCGTGTTTCAGCACCAGGTCGTGACGACGGGGGAGCGGCTATGGCATCGCGGCAGCGATAGCGACGAGTTCGAGCTCACGGTGCAGAGTGAATACTGGGACCTGGCAATACAGCGCCGAGCGTTGATCGCCGACATCAAGCAGCGAGGCAGCGTTCATGGCCGATGACGTCCTGCTCAACAAGGCCGCGAGCATCGAGCGCTGCGTGGCAAGGGCCAGGGAGGAGTATGCGAAGAACCCGGCCACCTTCACGGAAGATCAGACGCGCCAGGACGCCGCCATCCTCAACCTGCAGCGCGCCTGCGAGGCCAGCATCGATGCAGGCAACCGCCTGATACGCCTGCATCGCCTGGGCCTGCCCCAGAGCGCACGGGAGGTGTTCGATATCCTCGCGCGTGAAGGCCTCATCGACGCATCACTCGCCGCCTCGATGAAGCAGATGACAGGCTTTCGCAACGTAGCCGTCCATGATTATCAGGCAGTGCAGATCCCCATCGTGATCGCCATCATCGAGAAACATACCGGCCAATTGCTGGACTTCGCTTCCCGCCTGATCGAACTGGCATAAGAGAATGCGGGTCTGTCCCCGATGACGCCACCGATAGACAAGTTTCAATAACGATACCGACAGTGGACAATGACAACGGCGTTGTCAGCGACCCTATAGACGAGGCGATGTTCCCGGTCGATGCGCCGGGACCCGTAACCAGACCATTGGTGGCCCAAGGGCTCGGGGGCTCCCAGACCCTCGAAAGGTTGGCGCTGAACGTCCTTGACCAGGGTGTTGATGCGCTTGAGCGTCTTCCTGTCGCGGGATTGCCAGTAGCGAGAGTCTTGCCAGGCCTGGCTGGCCCAGGGCAGCATCATGACTCGATCACGTCGTGGGGCGACGCGTCACCTTGCTCCACCTCGGCAATCACCTCATTCAGGCGCTGCGCATTGCGCGGGCCGGCCATCAGGTAGGCCGTCTCCTCGTAGGACTTGACGTCCTCAACCGACATGACGATAGCAGGCTTTCCGTTCTGGCGAGTCATCAGTACCGGCACGTGATCGTCATTCACACGATCCAGCACCTTGGCCAGGTGACTGCGAAAATGGCGGTAGGTCACGGTATCCATGCGTGACTCCTCAAGCGAGACTTCGTTGTACGCATTCCTGTACCTAACTGCCAGCACCAAGAGGCCAGCCCAACAACGGATAGCGGCCGGCATCTCTGCCGACCGCTAGTGGTACTTCAGGCTAGGCGGGAAATGGGGGGCTTTCCTCGATTAGCCCCCTGAGGCAAGGGGGATACCAAAACGCCAGTGGCCGGCATCGCTGCCGGCCACTGGGTGGTTCAGGCTAGGGAGATAAAGGGGGACTGTCCCCGATTAGCCTACAATTATGCGTCACCAAGTGGTACAGATTGCTCAACACCTCTAGAAGCAGTTCCTGTTATCTCATTAGTACCAAAAGCCGGGCCAGTTGTACAAGCTTCAGCGGCAATAGCAGCGAGTGCTGCAGTTTGAGCTTCGCCCGGTGTAACAGCTGGGTCGGTAAGTTCTGCGTAATACGCGGTTCGAACGGACGTAAGTTCTGCACGGCACGCATTCTCAGAAGCAGTAGTCAAATAATTCTGATACTGCGGTATCGCGATCGCCGCCAAAATACCAATGATCGCCACCACGATCAGCAGCTCAATCAGGGTAAAACCGCCCTGGGCCTTGTTAAGCTGCGTTTTCTTCATCAATGCATTCATCGACGTTTTCATCTGTATGCCCCTTGAAATATCATCCGCAGAAGCCCGTCTGGCATGGCCTTCTTCTGACGCTCCTGCGGGTTTACGTTGGTCGTGGCGTTGGGCGTTGAAACACTGACGGCGAGCAGCGAACTGCGCCCTCACCACGCCCTGCACCCTACTTACTCTTCCTGCTGAGGTGCCGTTACGACTTCTGGCACCTTCTGCACTTACATTAAGTTACGCTTCGTCATCATGCAAGGAAAATCGCGTCCCCAGGGCGATATGCCCCGCCGTTTCGCCCGATAGACGAGGAATAGCGGTGTAAAAGGTTGACGTTGCGTGGTTCGCCTCTGGGCGCAGGGGGGTAGCGGCGGCTAGAATAGGGTTCGACGTCGACCATCCGCAGTGAGCGCCCATGAACGACTACCATATCCCGCCGCCCCATCTGAACTCCCCGAGTGCGGCGCCAGAGCCCCCTCCCAGCGGTGACGCCACCGGGCTGCGCGGCCTGGCGCGCCGGCTGGTGGTGGACGGGCGCATCAACCGCGCCGCGGCCATCCGCGCCGAGGAGGAGGCGCGGGAGGGCGAGGTGTCGCTGATGGAGCACGTGATCGATACCGGGCTGGTCTCCGCCCGCCAGGCCACGCTCTCCGCGGCCTGGGAATATGGGCTGCCGATGCTGGACCTGGACGCCATTCGTCCGGAGACGCTGCCCAAGGCCGAGGCCTTCCCCGAGAAGATTCTGCGCAAGCTCAAGGTGCTGCCGCTGATGCAGCACGGCCACCGGCTCACCGTGGCGGTGCCCTACCCCTCGACGCTGGCGCTGCTCGACGAGCTGCAGTTTGCCACCGGCCTGACGCCCGAGGGGATACTGGCCCCGGTGGACCAGCTCGGCCCGGTGCTGGAGAACTATCTCGCCTCCAGCGAGAAGAGCATGCTCGACGATCTCAAGGGGGTGGATGACGCCATCGGCGAGCTGGGCTATGGCGGCGAGGATGACGGCAGCGGCGAGGTGGACGTGCATGCGGCGGCCAATACCGCCAGCGAAGACGCGCCGATCATCAAGTTCGTCAACAAGATCCTGCTGGATGCCATCCACCGCGGCGCCTCGGATATTCACTTCGAGCCCTACGAGACCAGCTACCGGGTGCGCTTTCGCATCGACGGCATGCTCCACGACGTGGCCCACCCGCCGTTTGCCATGCGCGCGCGCATCGCCGCGCGCCTGAAGGTCATGTCGCGGCTGGATATCTCTGAGCGCCGCCTGCCCCAGGATGGCGCCATCAAGCTGCGGCTCTCCAGCACCCGCTCCATCGACTTTCGCGTCAACTCGCTGCCCACGGTGTACGGCGAGAAGATCGTGCTGCGGATCCTCGACCCGGCGTCGGCGCAGCTGGGCATCGAGCAGCTGGGGTTTACCGCCAAGCAGCGCGAAATGTACGAAAAAGTGCTCGATCAGCCCCAGGGCATGATTCTGGTCACCGGCCCCACCGGCAGCGGCAAGACGGTGACCCTCTATACCGGCATCAACCTGCTCAACGAGGTGGAGCGCAACATCTGCACGGCCGAAGACCCGGTGGAGATCAAGGTGCCCGGGGTCAATCAGGTGAACGTGCTGCCCAGGATCGGCCTGGACTTCGCCAGCGCCCTGCGCGCCTTCCTGCGCCAGGACCCGGATGTGGTCATGGTGGGCGAGATCCGCGATCTGGAAACCGCCGAGATCGCGGTGAAGGCCTCCCAGACCGGTCACCTGGTGCTCTCCACGGTGCACACCAACTCCGCCGCGGAAACCCTCACCCGCCTGGCCAATATGGGCCTGGCCCCGTTCAATATCGCCAGTTCCGTGAGCCTGATCATCGCCCAGCGCCTGGCGCGCAAGCTCTGCAAGCACTGCAAGCAGCCAGCGGATCTCCCCCACGAGGCGCTGGCCGCCCAGGGATTCTCCGAGGAAGAAATCAACCAGGCCACCTTCTTCGAGCCGGTGGGCTGCAAGCACTGCACCAAGGGCTTCAAGGGCCGGGTGGGCATCTATGAAGTGGTGCCGATCAGCCACGCCATGAGCCAGCTGATCATGAAGAACGGCAACTCCATGGACTTCCACGAACTGGCTCGCAAGGAAGGCCACCCGGACCTGCGCCGCAGCGGCCTGGTAAAAGCCATGCAGGGAGTGACAAGCTTGGCCGAGATCAACCGGGTGACCAAGGACTAACGCACCAGCCACCACCGTTGACCCCGATCACAAGGAATTGAGGGAGTAGCATATGGCCGCACCGCGGAAACTGAGGGCCCATCAGAAGACCAAGCTCTACCGCTGGAACTGGAGCGGCAAGGGCCCCGGCGGCCGCCGGGTGGGGGGCGAGATCATCGCCGCCCAGAAGCGGGAGGTCGAGCGCATCCTCCAGGGCCAGAACATCATCATCAAGAGCGTCAAGCGCAAGAGTGGGTTCGGCGGCGGCATGGGCAAGATCAAGCCCCGCGATATCATGCTGTTCGCCCGCCAGATGGCCACCATGATCCGCGCCGGGGTGCCGCTGCTGCAGGGCTTCCAGGTGGTGGCCGAAAGCATGAAGAAACCGGCCATGAGCGCCCTGGTGCAGGAACTGATGAACGACGTGGCCGCCGGCGCCAGCTTCTCGGACGCCATGAAGCGCCACCCCGACCATTTCGACCGGCTGTTCTGCAACCTGGTGGAAGCCGGCGAGCAGTCCGGCTCACTGGACCAGATGCTCGAGCGGGTAGCCACCTACAAGGAGAAGGTCGAGCTGCTCAAGGGCCGCGTGAAGAAGGCGCTCTGGTACCCAGCGGCGGTGATCGCGGTGGGCATCGGCGTGACCGCCCTGCTGCTGGTCAAGGTGATTCCCCAGTTCGAGAGCCTGTTCTCTGGCTTCGGGGCCGAGCTGCCCGCCATGACCCGCATGACCATCGCCATGTCAGAGTTCGCGCAGCAGTACTGGTGGTGGGGGGTACTGGGGCTGATGGCCTTTATCTACACTATCCGCACCGGCATGAAGCGCTCGGAGAGCTTCGCCTACCGCATGCACGCCTGGTCGCTCAAGGTGCCGGTGCTGGGGCAGATCCTCGATAAATCCTCGGTAGCGCGCTACTCCCGCACCCTGGCCACCACCTTCGGCGCCGGGGTACCGCTTGTCGAGGCCCTGGACACCGCCGCCGGCGCCACCGGCAACAAGGTCTACGAACGCGCGGTGGCCCAGGTGCGCGAGGACGTCTCCACCGGCCAGCAGCTTGCCTTCGCCATGCGCATGACCGAGCGATTCCCGCCGCTGGCCGTGCAGATGGTCGGCATCGGCGAGGAAGCCGGTTCCCTTGACGCCATGCTCAACCGGGTCGCGGACTACTACGAGGAGGAGGTCGACAACATGGTCGATACCCTGACCTCGCTGCTGGAGCCCTTTATCATCGTGATCCTCGGGGTGGTGGTCGGCGGCCTGGTTATCTCCATGTACCTGCCGATCTTTATGCTGGGCTCGGCAATCGGTTAAGGCAATGTCACCTTGCTGGACCTTCCCCCTGCCTCACTTCCCCCTCGGGGTCAGACCCTTAAGTTCGCTTAGGGGTCTGACCCCGAGGGGGGGGCTGAGTGGCCAGTACAGATCAGTTACCGTGGCGAGAAACGGCGAAGACCCGCTGTCCAGTCTCAACCTGCCAGCGCCAGATATGCGTGACCAGCCCCCCGACGACCATATTGAACACGTAGACGCCACTGCCGAACGCCATAAAGGACTCGAACTGGTTGACCACCAGCCAGAAGACGAAAAAAGCGACCGCAAACAGCGCCATATTGCCCGGTATCACCCTCGCTCGCCAGGCTTTCCAGGTGCCGATGCCCACCCAGGCCGTTAGTGCCACGAAGACCCCCACGCCCAATATCCCGTAGGCAACCCACAGCTCGAGAAAGCTGTTATGCAGGTGGCCAAACCGCTCTTCGTAAACGGGGGGCAGCCACTCGGTATGCTGCATGACCAGCCTGCGGGCTTGCCCGCCCCAACCGACCACCGGGCGCTCGGCGATCCATTCCCCCGCGGCGCGCCAGGAATGGATGCGAATGCCGATGCTGGTATCCGGCACTTTCGCCATCTCCCCCGCCATGATCTGCGCAATAACCTGATGCTCTTGCCCCAGCCGTCGCTCAAGGGCTTCATGAAAATAGCCGCCCACCAGCACCACCAGTAGCACCAGCCCGCCCAAGAGGGAAAACATACGCCGAGCGGCGCGCGGATGGCCGACAACCCGCTCATACACTCCCCAGCACAATCCCGCCACGCATAGCGCCACCAGCAATCCCAGCCAGGCAGCACGCGTCTGGGTCACCAGAACGCCAGCAAGGCAAACAGCGAGCCCCAGCCAACAGCCAACCCAGCGCAACGGGCGCAACGGCCCAGCCCCCAGCAAGCGCGGCGACATGGCCACCAGGCCGATCAGAACCGTGCCCAACAACATGGCATCGTGCTGCGCATTGCGGATGGAAAGACCGACCCGCTGGCCAGAAAGCCCCCGCTGCCAGACAGCCCAATCGGTGAATGGCGGCAGCATGACCGCCACCACCCCCAACGCCGCCAGCCCCCAGACCCAGCGCGTCAACCGCGTATTGCCGCCCAGCCACCAGGCCACGCCGATAAACATGAACTGCTTGCCGAGCCGATCCAACTGGGGAATGTCCGAGATCCACTCGGGATGATGCAGATAGCCGCCTGTCCAGGAGATCAGCTGCACGAGCACCGCCATCAGCAGCAGCCAGACAGGCGCCGATCCTCGGAGCCCCTTTCCCCAGCTGAGCACCGCGACAAGCCCGAGGATGGCCATCAGCGTGCCGGCCGGTTCACCCACTGCCGGCCACAGCAAGCGAAGCGCGGCATAGGCAACCAGCGCCGCCAAGGCAACCCATCTCAGTCGCGCCGGGGTCGGCCAAGCGGCGTAAGGCAATGCATCCTTGATGTTAAATACTCCTACCCCCTCGGGGTCAGACCCTTAATTTCGCTTAGGGGTCTGACCCCGAGGGGGGCTGAATGGCTGGGTACTACGCTATACTGAATCAGCCGACTACTTGCTATGGAAAGGGGATTGGCCATGCCCCGCCCTACACGCATTCTCCTGCCGATGACGCCGGTTCACCTGGTGCAGCGCGGCAACAATCGCGGCGCGTGCTTTGTGTATCGCGGCGATGCCCGGCGCTATCTCGACTTGCTGGACGAGGCTCGCCAGGAGTATGGCGTTGACGTGCATGCCTACGTCCTGATGACCAACCACGTTCACCTGCTGGCCACGCCCCGCGACGATCCCCACGGCATCAGCCTCATGATGAAGAGCCTGGGGCAGCGCTATGCGCAGTATTTCAACCGGCGCCATGAGCGCACCGGCGGCCTGTTCGAAGGCCGCTACTACTCCTGCCTGGTGGGTGAAGAAGCCTACCTGTTCGCCTGTTACCGCTACATCGAGCTTAATCCGGTACGCGCAGGCATGGTCGAACGGCCGGGCTACTATCACTGGTCGAGCTACCGCACCAATGCGCTAGGCGAGCCCGACCCCCTGGTCACGCCCCACGACCTCTACCTGGCCAGCGCCAAGCAACCGGAACAGCGCCAGTACCACTACCGGCAGCTATTTGATTCGCCGCTGCCCGACGCCACCCTCGACGACATCCGCCAGCAAACACGCCGCGGCCACCCCTTCGGCAGCGAGGCATGGCGACAGCGGGTGGCGGGGTCAGACCCTTAAGCAGACTTAAGGGTCTGACCCCGTTCAGGCCACCCCGTTCAGGCCAAGCAACGGCCAAGGGCGCCAACGTCGCGCCCCGCGGGGTCAGACTCCCGGCGGTGAGCACCCCGCCAGCCATGGGCACCACACCGGCCTGGCAAGATGGTAGGGGTCTGACCCAAGGGGCTACGCCGGTGGCGTCAAGGTCGGGTGGCGGGGTCAGTCGAGAACGAATCTTGCCCGAAGGGTATCCAGCAAGTCGTACGTATCAAGGCATGCCACCTGGAACTGATCACAAACATTGGGCACCTTGACCTTCTTGCTACCCGGCCCGACTCTTGCCTCATTGGTCACCACCTGGGCGCCTATGGCCTTGGCCTTTGCCACCAGCCAGGGGTCGGCGCCGGCGAGGAAACTGCAGATCCAGCCACTCCCAGAACCCCGGCACGATATGCATCCGGTAGTGAAGTGATTTCGCTTGAATATAGGTATTGGCGTCCAGAAGGTAGGTCACAGCCCGAGCTCCTGGGCCCGGCGAGCAATCACCCACTGGCTAACATGGAAATGTGCGGCTAAGGGAGCCAGGTTGGCTTTCCAATCTTCTGCTTCCTGCCACAGCGGTAGGAACTCCTCCTCCGGCACCAGAAATTCCGCCGCGATCGCATTGCACAGCTTCTCGGCGCGTCTTCGGTTGGCAGGATCTCCATCGGAAATCCCGGACTCACCCAGCCAGATATGGGCCAGCTCATGCACAAGCATGAACAACCGTGCTTCAGGCACATCCGCCGCATTGATGAAGATCACCGGTGCGACGGGGTCGGCGATAGCAAAGCCGCGAAGCTCCTCCACACTCAGCACTCGCCGCGTATTGTTACCAACAATGCCGCTGCGCATGACAAGAACGCCCAGCCGCTCGATTCGCTGAACCAGATCGCGGAAGTACGCGTCCCAATGGCCTCTCTCTGGATGGGGCGGCACCTCAAGCCACTCCCGCATATCTGTCACGATCTCAGCTGCGGTCATGGCACCCTGGGCGCGCCCCACTACCGCAACAGCACTCTCATCCATGGCGATCTGATAGTCGCGAAACCAGATCTGACGGCGCAGCACATCGCGCAGTACATCCTTCAAATCCACACTGATACCGCGTGGGGCGTAGTCGCCCACCGTGCGAAGATCAGGAATAGGCAGATCATCCCCGGGGGGCTTGCAAACTTAAGGGTCTGACCCGAACGGACCCGGAAGGAAGGGGATCAGTGTTCAAGCCCTACGGCCAGCAGGCCCAGCGATTCGTATACGGCCCGTTCCGACTTGCGAAGGTGCGTAGCCGAGGGAATCCAGTGGTCAAGCTTGCCGTCTCGCAGATGCTGCGTCAGGTAGTGCGTGGGCGCTGCCAGGGGGTCCAGACCGGCCTGGCGGAAGTGGCGCATGGAACGCGGCATGTGCGAAGCGGAAGTCACCAGTACCACGCGCGCGCCCTCACCGAGCGCCTCGCGGACGGCCCGGGCTTCCAGGCCGGTATCCGTCGGCCAGTCGAGTACCTGCAGCTGTTCTTCTGGCACACTCATCTCCGCCGCCGCACTGGCGTAGCCCCGGGCCACCGGCGCGATGTCAGGATCACGGCTGGCACCGGAGACCATCAATGGCAGCGCCGGCCGCTGTCGCCACAGCCGAATCCCCTCCATCAGACGGATCGCCGAGCTGTCGTTCAATCGGCTCACACTCGAGCGCGGTGCCTCGGGCTCCCAGCCGCCCCCCAGCACCACCACCGCTGCCAGGGCCTCATCGTCGGGCAGCGCCGTGAGTGCCGGATAGCGTGTCTCGAAGGGCATCAACAAACGATCGGCGACGGGGCCCCAGCTGGCCAGCAATAGTAGCGCCAGGCCCACCCCCACGGCCGACTGACCCGCGCGGCGCCAACGCACGGCCAACAGTACAAGACCCACCGCCATCAATCCCAGGCTGATCGGCAGCGGCATCAATAGCTGGGCGGCCACCACCTTGAAAAGGTCGTACATGCATCACCCATCGTGACATATCTAAATTTGCTTAAGGGTCTGACCCAAGAGCGCGATGATCTAGGCACGTTTTGACCCCCCACAGGCGAGGGGCCAGAATATCAATGAATTAGAAACATCATCCAGTCACTTACGGGTGAACCTATGAAACCGGCTTTCATCAATCGACACGACTACCCCGAACTCGATGCCATTCTTTGGGACCGTGCCGACGATCATATCGATCCCGAGGTGGCGTTCCATATCTATGAAGAAAGATGGCGCTTCGTAGCGCAAGATCGTCTACTGGACAAGGAGCGCATTCTGATCGACGAGCTGGCTAAGACATACGGCCACGGCCATATGCTCATAGCATAATGTTTATACGTCCCCACCACCTTGCCATCGGTACTATTCTCTCCCAGTTTGATCCCGATTTTCTCCGCGACCACAATATTCTGTTCGGAGGGGGAACACGCATTGCCCTCGAACTCGACGAGTTTCGTGAATCAGTGGACATCGACCTCTTTTGCATCGGCAAAGACGCTTATCGGGCCGCCCGATCCACGGTGACAAATGGTAGCTTTGGCAAGCTACTGCGCCAAGGCAATACGCTGCCACTCTGGGACAATCGGGACATTCGCGCTGACCGCGATGCAATCCGTGCCTTACTGGACGGGCCACATCGGCTTAAGGGTCTGACCCCCTGCAGCGAGTTCTGGCCCGCACCCCGGGGAGTGATAGACTGATTGGCGTACATCACAATGGCGCCCTGCAATGCCCGAACCTTCCACCATCCTGCACGCTCTGGCCGACCTAGCGGATAAAGAGACTGATATCGCGGTGTTATGGCTCTACGGCTCCCGCGCTAAAGGCACCGCCTCGACCGAGAGCGACTACGACCTCGCTGTGGCATTTCGCGACTTCGTCGAGGATCCACTGGAGCGTCGCCTGCGACCCGAACTTCTGGCACAGGCGTGGCAGGACCGACTGCGCCTGGCGCATAACCAGCTCTCCATCGTCGACATCAACCTCGCCCCTCTGCCCCTGGCCCATATCGTGATTCGCACCGGGCAGGTGCTCCAGGCCAACGATCGCCTGCGCCTGATCCGCGAGGAACACCGCATTACCTCGATGTGGGAGCTCGACCATCTGTACCACCAGCGGCATTTTGCTTGACGGCCAAGGAGACCCAGACGTGGAAGCCGAGTATATCGACGCCATGCGCGAACATTTCGCTACCCTGGCAGAGGAGCTTGAGCTGCTGCATCAGGCCGCCATGCAGCAGCAAGGCCTGAACGCCCTGCTTCACCGAGCGGCTGAGCGTAACTTGCAGTTGCTTACCGAAGGGTGCATCGGCATTGCCAAGCAGCGGTTGAAGTCTCTCGGCATCGTCGTGCCCAGTGACGCGCGTAAGGCCTTCGAGAAGCTACGCAGCCTGGGTCACGACACCAGCAGCATCCCGTGGAACAAGGTGGTCGGTCTGCGCAACGCCCTGGTGCACGGCTACCTTAACCTCGACGATACAATCGTGGAGGGCATCATCCACCGCCGGGAATACCAGCAGTTACTGGATTTTGCTGAAGCTCAGATAGGTGATCCCCCGCAGAGTGACTGCTCCCCGCCCTAAGCGCTGACGCGCTACGGAAGAGGCTTCCCACTTCTCAGGCAGCTGCCGACGATGTGCCGGACTTACGCAAGCCTCCAAGGGCAGAGACGGACAGCCCTTCCGCCCTCAATCTTTGGTAAGCATCCAGGCTAACGCTCCTCACGGGTATGCCACAGACGTAGCAGATAGAGGGTGGAACCCGTGATCTCGTAGCGCATCTCGTATTGGCCGACCAGAATCCGCCGCACCTCACGCGGCTGAAACTCTTCCAGCAGCTCGCCAATACGCGGGTTGGTCAGCAGGGTAGTCGGTGCAGATGTGAGCTGCTGCACCGTGCGGGCTGCTGCGTGCTGATTCACAGGTGCCAGAAACTCGTAGAGGCGTGCCAGATCGGATAGGGCCTTGCTCGTCCATTTCAACTCCATCAGCGCGGCGGCGGTAGGGGGGTATCGGTGCTCAGGCTATCGGCCCAGGCCTGCACAGCCTGATGGTCGATAACACTACCGGCATCCACATCGGCAAGAGCCTCGCGGGTCAGGCGGTTACGCTCCTCTTCCTGGTCAAGCCAGGCGGCCAGGGCTTGCTTGATGATCCAGTTCTTGGAGCGATCCAGACGATCGGCAATTTCATCCACACGCTCGGCCATCTCTACAGGGACGTGGGCAGTAACGGATCGAGTCTTGGCGGTGGCCATCGCGACTTCCTTTGCAGCAGGACGATTCATATTTAATCATAGTAAATAACTATGCACCGTCAAGCTGAGCACCAATAACCATGAAGCCCGGCACATGGCCGGGCTTCGAAGTTGCCTTAAGGGTCAGACCCCTAAATCGGCTTAAGGGTCTGACCCCGCAAGCAAATGATAACCAGAGTTGACACCACATGGACTGTCAACTAGGGTTGGCATATGATCGAGCTTATCAAAACCGATGTCTTTGATCGGTGGCTGCGCAGCCTTCGTGACACTCGTGCCCGCGCCAAGATCACGGTGCGGCTCAGACGCCTCAGCCTCGGCAATCCCGGCGACGTCAAACCTGTCGGTGAAGGCATCTCGGAACTGCGCATACCCCATGGCCCCGGCTACCGGGTCTATTACCTGACCAGAGGCCCCATTGTAGTAGTCCTACTCTGCGGGGGCGACAAGGGCAGCCAGCCCAGCGACATCGAGCAAGCCAAAGCCATTGCCAAGCAGTGGAAGGAGTAACCCATGGCGACCCAACACCAAGTGACATTCAGCCACTACGACACCGCCGAGTACCTCCAGACCGAGGAGGAGATCGCCGCCTATCTGGAAGCCGTGATGGAAGAGAATGATCCCTCACTCCTCGCTGCCGCTCTGGGTGACGTTGCCCGCGCACGCAACATGAGCCAGCTGGCCAAGGACGTTGGTATGAGCCGTGAGGGGCTCTACAAGGCGCTTTCAGGTGAAGGCAACCCCGCCTTCTCCACCATCAACAAGGTCGCCAACGCCCTGGGTCTGCAGCTGACCATCAAGCCGATGTCCCCGCCTCCGGCCCCTTGATCCTGTGACTGCTTCCCACCAGTAGGCCTGGTAAGCGACAGCGCACCAGGCGAAGCTACCACCGGCTCAAAACAATCCACTCACGGCAAAACATCGACAACCACGGCGGTGGCATCGTCATGTCGCTTGAGGCGGGCAAACCGATCACCCTCGGGGTCGGCGTCCTCCAGGGCACGCAGCTGGGCCAGCAGCTGCCCGAGCCGCTTATCGATGCCCGCATCAGCAATCCAGCCCGGCGGGGCCTCCAGCCCATAGCCCTGCCAGGCCGCCGAGAAGCCATCGCTGGCCAGCAGCACACGGCTGACGTCACTCGCCTTGACGCGCACTATCTCGGGCACCATCTGCTCGGCGCGTGCCACACTCAGCGCCGAATAGCCTTCTGGGGTATTCAGCCGCTCCCGATGGGCCACCAGCATGGGGCGAACCGCTTCCAGCGCCTCAGCGAGCGGCTGCCCCTGGCGGCGGCGCTGCGCTACCGCCTCGATCGCGCGCTGGTCATAGGCCAGCAGCGGCGAATCGGGGAACACGCGCCGGACGCCAGACACCCCCAGGCAATAGACCTCGCAATCCCCCAGGCGCAACATCACCAGCTCATCCCCTTCCAACGCGACAAGGGCGAGGCCGGCCGAGGGCAGCCGAGGCACGGCAACCGGCTTGTCGCACAGGCGTTGCCATTCCAGCGTCACGTCGGCCAAGGGCGCCAACGCAGCGCACCCGCAGGGTCAGACTCCCGGCGGTGAGCACGCCGCCAGCCATCGGCACCACACCGGCCTGGCAAGATGGTAGGGGTCTGACCCAAGGGGCTACGCCAGCGCCTGCAGTGCCTGCAAACCCTTGCCCCAGATACAACGAAACCCGACATATTGCCGGGCATTGAAGTTGACTGGGAAGCTTCACTCCAAGATGAGCAAGAGGCGTTCCATGGAAAGGGGTCAGACACCTAAGCAGCCTTAGTTGTCGGTTTACCTAAGAATTATTAAGGGTCTGACCCCGGTGCGGGGGTGGCGGGAAGTCGACCCACGGAGTAATAGGTGAAGCCCTTCTTGGCCATGCGTGCAGGTTCGTACATGTTGCGGCCGTCGAAGACGGTGGGCTGGCTCAGCTGCTTGTAGATCAGGTCAAAGTCCGGCGCGCGGAAGCTCTGCCATTCGGTGACGATCACCAGGGCGTCGGCGCCCTTCAAGGCCGCTTCCTTGGTGCCACAAAGGGCCAGCTCGTCGCGGTCGCCATAGAGGCGCTGGGTCTCTTCCATGGCCTCCGGGTCGAAGGCCTGCACCCGGGCACCGGCGGCCCACAGCGCCTCCATCAGCACCCGGCTGGGCGCCTCGCGCATGTCATCGGTGTTGGGCTTGAAGGAGAGCCCCCACAGCGCCAGGGTCTTGCCGGCCAGCTCACCACCGAAGTGCTCGCAGATCTTGGCGAACAGCGTGGTCTTCTGCTCGGCGTTGCGCGCTTCCACCGCCTTCAGCACCTTGCTGTCGAATCCGATGCTGTCGGCGGTGTGGATCAGCGCCTGTACGTCCTTGGGAAAACAGGAGCCGCCATAGCCCACCCCGGGATAGATGAAGTGGTAGCCGATGCGCGGGTCCGAACCGATGCCCTGGCGAACCGCCTCGATGTCCGCCCCCAGCCGCTCGGCGAGGTTGGCCATCTCGTTCATGAAGCTGATCTTGGTGGCCAGCATGCAGTTGGCGGCGTACTTGGTCAGCTCGGCGCTCTTGACGTCCATCACGATGATCTTCTCGTGCTGGCGACCGAAGGGGGCGTAGAGCTCGCGCATCACCTCCACGCTATGCTCGTCCGCGGTACCGATGATGATGCGGTCCGGTTTCTGACAATCCGCGACGGCACTGCCTTCCTTGAGGAATTCGGGGTTGGAGACCACGTCGAAGGTCAGCTCCGTCCTGCCCCGCCGTTCGAGCACCTCGGCGACCCGGGCACGCACCCTGTCGGCGGTGCCCACCGGCACGGTGGACTTGTCCACCAGGATGCGGTGCGCCTCCATGTGCTCGGCGATGGTCTCCGCCACCTTCAGCACGTACTGCAGATCGGCGCTGCCATCCTCATCCGGCGGCGTACCCACGGCGATGAACTGGATATCGCCATGGGCCACGGCCAGGGCAGCATCGGTGGTGAAACTCAACCGCCCGGTGGCGGTGTTCTCCTTCACCAGGCTCTCCAGACCCGGCTCGTAGATCGGGATGATGCCCTGCTTGAGCGCCTCGATCTTCTCGGCGTCCACATCCATGCAGACCACCTGATGGCCCACCTCGGCGAGGATGGTGCCCTGCACCAGGCCCACATAGCCGGTGCCGAAAACGGTTACTCGCATTGCTTACTCCTTGAAGGCAGGGGTCGGACACTTCAGGGGACTTAGGCAGGGGTTTCGCCTAAGCCCCCTGAAGGGTCTGACCCCGGGGCCGAAGGGTCTGACCCCGGGGCAGTGCCGCCCGCTACCACCTACATTCCATAAAAATCCCGATACCACGCCACGAAATTCGCAACGCCCTGCTTCACCGGCGTGGCCGGCTTGTAGCCTACCGCCCTCTCCAGCTCAGTGGAATCGGCGTAGGTATCCGGTACGTCACCCGGCTGCAGCGGCAGCAGCTCCTTGATCGCCTGCTTGCCCAGCGCCTCCTCGATCGCTTCGATGTAGGCAGAGAGCTTCACCGGATCGTTATTGCCGATGTTGAACAGACGATACGGCGCATTGCTGGTGGCCGGGTCCGGGGCATCGCTGTTCCACTCGGGGTTGGGCTTGGCGATATCGTCGCTGGCGCGGATCACCCCCTCCACGATGTCGTCAACGTAGGTGAAGTCGCGGGTGTGGTTGCCGTGGTTGAACACCGGGATCGACTCGCCGGCCAGGGTCTTCTTGGTGAACAGGAACAGCGCCATGTCCGGGCGGCCCCATGGGCCATAGACGGTGAAAAAGCGCAGCCCGGTAGTGGGCAGGCGATAGAGATGGCTATAGCTGTGCGCCATCAGCTCGTTGGCCTTCTTGGTGGCGGCGTAGAACTGCAGCGGATGGTCGACGCCCTCGTGCTCGGAGAACGGCATTTTCGTATTGGCGCCATACACGCTGCTGGTGCTGGCGTAGGTCAGGTGCTCCACCTGGTGGTGCCGGCACCCCTCCAGGATATTGGTAAAGGCCACGATATTGCTCTGCACATAGGCGTGGGGGTTCTCCAGCGAGTAGCGCACCCCGGCCTGGGCCGCCAGGTGGATCACCCTGTCAGGCCGGTGGGTCTCGAACGCCGCATTCACCGCCGCCAGGTCGGCCAGATCCTCGCGCAGGAACACGTACTCGCTGCCGGTGCGCGCCGCCGTCTCCTCCAGGATCTCGAGCCGCGCCTCCTTGATCGTCGGATCGTAGTAGTCGTTGACCACGTCGAAGCCGATCACGCTATCGCCGCGCTCAAGCAACCGCTTGGCGGTATGGAAACCGATAAAGCCGGCGTTGCCGGTCACGAGGATTTTCATGTAAGTCCTTGCATTTTAGAGGGAGAATCCAGCTCCACCCCATCCGGGAAAGCTCGATTGCTGAGGTAGTCCAGGCGAAACTCCACGTGCTGACGGATATCCCGGAGCGTGAATTCTTCTTCGGAAAAAGCCTCGCAGACCCCCAGCACGACGCCACCCACCCCCGACTTGGTCACGAGCCCTGAAAAACGCTCGCTCACATCGTCGGCAATAGCCGAAGCCGTCGTATCGGCGTCCGGTGAATCGATGGTGTAGACAATGCTGATATCCAGGTCATACGGCTCCTCAGCCGGCAGCTCGCCTGCAGGTGCGAAGGATAGCCAATAGCCAATGACCGTCGATGCCTGTGTCTTGCCCTTCTTCTCAATGCGCTGGAAAACATACCGCAGCCGCTCCACCAGGCTATCGGGTAACGCCTGTCGGCGATACCGAGCCGCCAGCCAGCTTTGCAGAATATGCTTATCCGCTGGCACCAGGATGGCATTTGCCACCGGAGCGAAGTCCGCCAGGTCGCTCTTGGCAACGCGACACTTTCGAGTCGCCAACAACTCCAGGCACAAGACCGTATCGGTTCGCTGCCAGTCGAGATGAAGCCGGCGAGCGTTCTTGGCATGGCGGCAGTTGCCATCTGGCACGTCCATAGGCCTTGAGACGATCACTTCGACAAAGGGCTCAAGGGCCAGATCATCATTGGCGAGATCACAGTCGTGAGTGATCACGACCCCCCAGCCACCATCGTCATCCGCGGCCAATCCCAGAGTCGCCATGTCATCGATGCCAATCAGGCTGCCTTGCGACCAGGGCATCGAGCGTGTCCAATCGCTAGCCACCGCTTACCCTCGAGAATCCAGGGGGGTTGCCACATCATCGAGCGCCTCGCGCATCGTGTGTGTTGTCCCGGCCTGCCCCTTGTGCCGGGAACGAGACGCCTGCTCCCGCTGTGACAGCGCCCGCAGCTCGACGAGGGCCGGTTCCAGTGAGTCACCCTGCTGCAAGCGCTCCAGCAGGCTGCCACCACAGCGCAAGGGGCGTCGTATCAGCTTGTTGAGGCGCGGTAACTCGCAGGCAGCGACCGCCTCGGCCTGCTGCTCCAGCCTGGCGAGCTGTGCTTGTACGTCTGGGCGAGGCTCCTGGCCATTGAGCCAGGCATAGACGGTCGGGCGAGAGCTCCCCAGCAGGCGTGCCAGATCGGTCACCGTCAATCCCAGCGCCTGACGAATCCATTCCAGTCGTTCTGCAGGGGTGCGCAGCTCGACCACTTCTCCCAATTTTGCAGTGGTAACGTCAATCGAGGCATCCTGGAACCATTGATGGCGTGACAGTGCCGCTTCCGGGGTGACGGCACCGCCTGAACCCGGCTCACCGCCCAAGGTCACGGGCACGAGAAAGCAGGTCGCGGCGACGGCCACCGTTTGACGGGCGCCGGCGCCCCACCCCCATGTGGAGCCGCTCGACCCACTACCACCGCTATGTTCGACGCTTACAGTTGCCATAGCTCTCTCCTCGCCTGGTCCGTGGTAGCCATCCGAAACGCCTCGATAATCACGTCATGAGAGGCATCCAGCTGGCGTTCCACGGCCTGGGTATCGAAGCGTTGTCGCTGCGTCACGAAATAATCACTATCCAACACGGCAGCCTCCCCGCCCTGCGATGCCGCAACTCGTGCATCCAGCTGCAGCGACATCGGCTGCAAATCCGGCGGCAATGCTATGCCCTGCGCGGAAAGCAGCGTGCGGATGACGAGGGTGCCCCCCACCACGTTACTTACGGTTTCTGTCACGGTGTGCTGGGGGACGCCGGCAACCTCACGATACGGACCAATCAGGCCAAGGTTCAGCAAGGCCTCCAGCGGGTAGGCCGGAGATGGGAAAACCGCATCCAGATAGCGCAAGCCGATGCGGTCGACATAAGCCAGCTCCACCTCGCGATGCAGCGCCTCCAGACCCTTCAGCACGGCTTGCTTGAACGTCGTGAAGCGCGAATACCGTGCTGTCTGAAAGATCAGGGTGTCCTTGAGCAGGATGAAACCTTCCTGTTGCGCCTGGTCAGTGAATACCCAGCGCTTGACCTCTTGACGTTGCACATCCCACTGAGGCCCGGGAGTCACCTGCATGTGCAGCTGATGGTCTTCACGGTAGTCCGGATAGCCCTGACGGCGCAGCGCATCCTGCAACGGCCCCACATAGTTGGCCATCTGCTCAATCCAGTTGAACTTGATCTGGGCAAGGGCATAGAACACGGGAGCTTGCGTTGCGGGGGTACTCATGGCAGTCATGCATCCTGAGGGTGAAAGCCTGGGATATCGGCGAAGCTTTACACCTTACTTTACACCATTCACCGAGAGACGTTCCCCCATGGCCACAAGAAAATTACCAAAACATGCGCACGCTGAACGACGGCCTGGCACGCAGCGACTGCAAGCACCGCGCTCCCGCCGGGTCAGGTCGCCAGCGCCTCGCGCACGCAGGACGCGGGACGCGGGTCGGACACTTAAGCAGGCTTAGGCGCGCCCTTTGCCTAAGACAGCTTAAGGGTCCGACCCCGCCACCAATCCTAATATGCTGATTTTCTTATTCTATTCGTGAGGAGGCCTCAGGGTCTGACCCCGTTCAGCCACAGGATAAAGACAAGATCAGTGCTTATCCTCGACTCGCAGGGCCTGGACGTCAGCTACCGCGAGGCCAGTCGCTTCCGCGATTTGTTCGTCACTGAGCACCCCTAGCCTGATCAGATTGCGGGCAGTCTCTTGATTGGCTTCCAACTGACCTTCTTGACGACCTTCTTGAAGTCCTTCTTGACGACCTTTTTCTAATCCCAGACGTTCAGCCGTGTTGATGTAAGGCATGTGCTTTTCCTCCTCAATGGCGTAGACCGCCTGTAGAAATTCCCGTTCCAGCCCCTTCGGCAGCTGTATCATCCAGTCAATGAGGGTAAACAGACGCAGGATCTGCTCTCGACTGTAGCCGCGATCGAAAAGCAGCCGGATCAACGCGACCTTGGTGTCCTTGCGCGAGGCACCGTCACGCAGCCGCTTAGCCGTCGAGGGCATAGACCTTGATCAGTTTATCGGCGTAGCGTCGACCGCTGTTGGCATCTGCCGTGATCTGCTGCAGCTCTTTGTCAAGGAAGCTGTAGCCCTTCGACCAGTCCACCTGCTGATGGATCGCCGGAAAAAGCACGCGGGTCAGACCCTTCAGCGGGCTTAGGCGCGCCCTTTGCCTAAGACTGCTTAAGGGTCTGACCCCGAGGGGCCCCGGAAGGGAAGCTACAGCCGCAGATCCACGCTTTCCTTCGGCAGCAGGTACTTGAGGTCATAGAGCACGTGCTCGGGCTTGCCCCAGGCGCGGATGCCTTCCGCGCCCAGCTCGCGGAACTCGCGGTGGGCCACGGCCAGTATCACGGCGTCGTAGGCGCCGGCGTCGGGGCTCTCGACCGGGTGGATGCCGTATTCGGCCTCGGCCTCGGCCTTGTTCACCTGGGGGTCGAAGACGTCCACCGCCACGTTGTAGTCGGCAAGCTCACTGAGGATATCCACCACCCGAGTGTTGCGCAGGTCCGGGCAGTTCTCCTTGAAGGTGAGGCCCAGCACCAGCACCCGGGCGCCGTCCACGTGAATGCGCCGCTTGATCATCTGCTTGATCAGCTGGCTGGCCACGTAGGCGCCCATGCCGTCGTTGATGCGCCGCCCGGCGAGGATTATCTCCGGGTGGTAGCCCACCTGCTCCGCCCTGTGGGTCAGGTAGTAGGGGTCCACACCGATGCAGTGGCCGCCCACGAGGCCAGGGCGGAACGGCAGGAAGTTCCACTTGGTGCCGGCGGCCTGGAGCACCTCCTCGGTGTCGATTCCCAGGCGGTTGAAGATCACCGCCAGCTCGTTGATCAGGGCGATGTTGATATCGCGCTGGGTGTTCTCGATCACCTTGGCGGCCTCGGCCACGGCAATCGAGCTCGCCTTGTGGGTGCCGGCGGTGATCACCCGGCCATACAGCGCATCGACGAAATCCGCTACCTCGGGGGTGGAGCCGGAAGTGACCTTCATGATGGTGGTCACCCGATGCTCCTTGTCGCCCGGGTTGATGCGCTCCGGGCTGTAGCCGGCGAAGAAGTCACGGTTGTAGGTCAGGCCCGAGACCCGCTCAACTACCGGAATACACTCTTCCTCGGTGGCGCCCGGGTAGACGGTGGATTCATAGATCACCACATCGCCCTGCCCCACCACCCGGCCCAGAGTCTCGCTGGCCTTGATCAGCGGGGTGAGATCCGGCCGGCGGCTGCTGTCGATTGGCGTGGGCACAGTGACGATATAAACATTGCACCCGCGCAGCGCCTCCAACTCACTGGCAAAGCTCAGCTGCACCGACTCGGCCAGCAGCTCAGGCTCCACCTCCAGGGTGTGGTCGATCCCATCGCGCAGCTCAGCGATGCGCGTCACGTTGATATCGAAGCCCACGGTGGGCAGCACCTTGCCGAACTCCACCGCCAGCGGTAGGCCGACATAGCTCAGGCCGATCACGCCAACGCCGCGAACCCACAGGGTCAGACTCCCGGCGGCGAGCACGCCACCAGCCACATGCAATGACAAAGGCTTGCCAACACGGCAGGGGTCTGACCCAAGGGGGCTACGCCAACGCTGGCCAGGAGAGTCAACGCCGCGACCGAAAACAGCCAACGCCTCGCCCCCGCCGGGTCAGACTCCCGGCGGTGAGCACCCCGCCAACCACATGCATCGACACTGGCCTGAAACCAACCGGGGTCTGACCCAAGGGGCTACGCCTACGCCAGCCAATAGCGCCAACGCCTCGCCAAGAATGCCAATGACATTGGCCTGATACTCACTCAGCTTAAGGATCAGCTGCCCCGTTAGCATCTTTCGCTAGAACGGAAATACCAACGGCGTGAGCACCAGCACAGACGCGGAGTAGGTAAGGCTAACCGGCAGCCCAGTCTTGAGGAAATCACGCACCTCATAGCGGCCTGGAGAGAAGACCATCAGGTGGGTCTGGTAGCCGTAGGGAATCAGAAAGCAGGCGCTGGCCCCGTAGGCTACTGCCATGATAAACGGCATGGGGTCGGCACCGAAGGCCTGGGCGGTGGTCCATGCCACGGGAAAGGCCAGGGCCGCGGCAGCGTTATTGGTCACTGTCTCGGTCAGCAGCAGCGTCAAGAAATAGCAGCCCACAAAGGCAGCGAAAACCCCATAGCCTGAGAACAGAGCCTGCATGCCCTGGGCGAGCAGCGCGGCGGCGCCGGAGCTCTCCAGCCCTTGAGCAATAGCCAACGCCGAGCCGATGATCATCCATAGCTCAAAGGGAAAACGTCGCCTAAGCTCGGCGGGGCTGAGTACCTTTCCCATCAGCAACCCACCCATTAACAACAGCAGACCGTGAAAAAGGGGCAGCAGCTCCAGGGCCGCCAGACCGATCACCGCAGCGAAGCCGGTCAGGGTCAACAGGCTTTCGATACGACTGAGCTGAGGACGCTTGAAGCTACCGCTAAGCATGTGGAAATTGCGGTCGATATTGCGGTGCTGGCGGAAATCGCTGCCCACAGCCAGCAGCAGGCAGTCGCCCACGCGCAGTGGGATCTGCCCTAACTGCCCTTCCAGTCGCTTGCCACCGCGCCGAATGCCGACTACGCCGGCATTGAACATGCTGCGAAAATCGACATCCTGCAGCGTCTGGCCGGACAACTCCGATTCATGCGAGACCACCACCTCTACCAGGTTGGTGGCCAACAGGTCATCCGCCTGGTGGCCGAACAGCTTGAGGCCGGGAAAGCGCTGCAGTGCCTGAACCTTGCTCACCTCCCCGGTGAAAACCAGTGTATCGCCCTGCTGGAGGATCTCCTCAGGCCCTACCGGGCTGATCAACCGCCCTTCTCGCTCGATCTCCAGAAGGTAAAGTCCATCCAGGCTACGCAGCGCATTTTCCTCGATGCTCTTGCCCACCATTTCCGAGCCGGGCTCCAGATCCGCCGCCAGGAAGTAGGAGAGTTTCTCGGCGGTGTCCTCAGGGGCATGGGCCGGCAACTGGCGCGCCCGCCACAGCAGCACACCAAAGGTCAGCAGCGCCACCGGCACGCCCACCAGGCTGAACTGGAACATGCCCAGTTCGAAGCCACCGGTGCTTAGCGTGAAAGAGTTGACTACCAGATTGGTGGAGGTACCCACGAGAGTCGTCATGCCGCCGAGAATCGACGCGTAGGAAAGCGGAATCAGCAGCCGGGAGGGGGCAATGCGCCTCTGCCGGGAAACGGCGCCCAAAAAAGCCGATACCACCGCAGTATTGTTGAGAAACGCAGAGAGTATGGCACTGGCGCCCATCAACCGGGCAGTGGCGGTCTTTTCATTACCGGTCAGCAATCGCTGGGAGACCCAATCGAGTAACGGAGTACGCTCCAGTGCCAGCGATACCAGCAGCAGCAGCAGCAGCGTGGCCAATGCCGGATTAGTGTACTGCGCCAGCAAGGTGGCGGTATCGACCAAGCCTAACAACAGATACGCCCCAGCCAAGCTGACAAAGGCGATGGCAGGGCGCACACGGCCGCTGATCAACAAGCCGAGAAGTCCCGCAATAGAACCCAGCACCGCCCAAGTCATCACGCAACATCCTTCCAGGCTCAAGAGTCATCGTATAACGCTTGTGGGATTCTACGCTGGCTTTTATGATGGTGTCGATTACTCCCATTGATCATAAAGCAAAATACGGAATAAAATAATTTATATTCAATAGGTTAGTTAATTTTTTGGCCACTAAATATTTAACGCCCGAAACACTCACTCAACGCCGCCTCGAAGCGGTTCGGCTACGGCTGGATGGTCATACCGTCGCCGACACGGCAGCCCGCACCAGGCTTTCGGCGCCCACGGTATCGGCGGCGTGGAAGGCGTTTCGTGAAGGCGGTTGGGCAGCGGTACCGCTGCGTCCGCGCGGGCGCAGTGCCGGCCAGGCCACGCGATTGAATGCGGACACTCAGCATATGCTGCTTGCTTGGCTGGCGGAGTGGCCAAAGGACAGTGGGCCTGCCTGGAGCAGCCGTTCCCTGGCCGAAGCACTGGACCTACAGGGCCATAAAGTATCAACGCGCGCCATCGACCACTGGCTTCAGGCGCGCGACCTCAAGCCCGAGCCGCTGGCGCTGAATAGTCTCGAGCGCAAGAACAACCAGCTAGGCCGCTGGTATCGCCAACAGGTCAAACCGGTTCTGGCCGAGGTGGGCCAGGCCGGCGGCAGTGTTTGGCAGGGCGGAGTGCGCGCCGCCAAGCCTGCGGAAGCTTCATCCGAGCTGCCGCGCTATCAGCTCTACCTGCACGGCAAGCGCGGCGTGCTCTACACCCGTTGCCTCACCTCGCCGCCTAGGGTCGAGGACTACCTGGCGCTATGTCAGCGGCTGCTGGATCACAGCCCCGGCAAGCCGGTGGCGCTGGTCTTTCACGGCGCCTATTTCCCCGCCGCGCCCGAGATCGGACGGTGGCTTGAGCAACATCCGGCATTACGGCTGTTGCCCCATCCCGTTGGGTAGCCCGCTTCCCATTTTCAAACTGACACAGGCTGAAACGATGACATCACTCACCCATCTTCAGAAGCTGGAAGCCGAGAGCATCCAGATCATGCGCGAGGTGGTCGCCGAGACCGAGAATCCGGTAATGCTCTACTCGGTGGGCAAGGACAGCGCGGTGATGCTGCATCTGGCACGCAAGGCCTTTGCGCCGGCGCCGCCGCCTTTTCCGCTGCTACATGTGGATACGCGCTGGAAGTTCCGCGCCATGTACGAGTTCCGTGATGAGATGGCTCGCGACGTGGGCATGGACCTGCTGGTGCATATCAACCCCGAGGGCGTCGAAAAGGACATCAATCCCTTCACCCACGGCTCGGCGATTCATACCGACGTGATGAAGACCGAAGGCCTCAAGCAGGCATTGGATAAGTACGGCTTCGATGCAGCCTTCGGCGGTGCCCGTCGCGACGAAGAAAAGTCGCGCGCCAAGGAGCGCATCTTCTCCTTTCGCACCGCCCAGCATCGCTGGGATCCGAAGAACCAGCGCCCCGAGCTATGGCGGCTCTTCAACACCCGCAAGCACAAGGGGGAATCGATCCGCGTCTTTCCGATCTCCAACTGGACCGAGCTGGATATCTGGCAATACATCTACCTGCAGAACATCCCCATCGTGCCGCTTTACTACTCTGCCGAGCGGCCGGTGGTGGAGCGCGATGGCGCGCTGATCATGGTCGATGACGACCGCATGCCGCTAAATCCCGGCGAGGTGCCGATGATGCGCAAGGTGCGCTTCCGTACCCTGGGCTGCTACCCGCTCACCGGCGCCATCGAGTCCGAGGCCGACACGCTGCCTGACATCATCCAGGAAATGCTGCTGACCAAGACCTCCGAACGCCAGGGTCGGGTCATCGACCACGACAGCGCTGCCTCCATGGAAAAGAAAAAGCAGGAAGGATACTTCTGATGTCTCATTCATCTGAATTGATCGCCGGAGATATCGCGGGATACCTGAAGGCCCACGAGCACAAGGGTCTGCTTCGCTTCATTACCTGCGGCAGCGTGGATGACGGCAAGAGCACCTTGATCGGCCGGCTGCTGTTTGAATCCAAGCTGCTGTTCGAGGACCAGCTTGCCGCCATCGAGGCGGATTCGAAGAAGTTCGGCACCCAGGGCAACGATATCGATTTCGCCCTCCTGGTCGATGGTCTTGCCGCCGAGCGCGAGCAGGGCATCACCATCGATGTGGCTTATCGCTTCTTTTCCACAGACAAGCGCAAGTTCATCGTCGCGGACACCCCGGGCCACGAACAGTACACCCGTAACATGGTGACCGGGGCCTCCACGGCCGACGCCGCCATCCTGATGGTCGACGCCCGCCAGGGTATCCTGACCCAGACCCGCCGCCACAGCTTCCTGATGTCGCTGATCGGCATTCGGCATATCGTGGTCGCCATCAACAAGATGGACCTGGTGGACTACTCGAAGGCCCGCTACGACGAGATCGTCGACGCGTATCGCGTCTTCGCCAAGCAGCTGGGCCTGGAGGCCATCACCTTCATTCCCATGTCGGCGCTCAAGGGCGACAACGTCGTCGAGCACGGCCATCATATGCCGTGGTACCACGGGCCGACCCTGATGGCCTATCTGGAAACCATCGAGGTGGACGAGGAGCGCCTGCAGCGCCTGCCGTTGCGCATGCCGGTGCAGTGGGTCAATCGCCCCAACCTGGATTTCCGCGGCTTCACCGGCATGATCTCCAGCGGCAGGGTCAAACCTGGCGACGCCATCCGCGTGCAGCCCTCCGGCAAGCGCAGCACCATCAAGCGCATCTACACCTTTGATGGCGACCTGGAAGAGGCGATCGCCGGGCAGTCGGTAACCCTACTGCTGGAAGACGAGATTGATATCTCCCGCGGCGACGTGATCTCCGGCGTGGAGCAGCCTGCCGAGATCGCCGACCAGTTCGAGTCAACCCTGGTGTGGATGCACGAGCAGCCACTGCTGCCGGGCCGCCCCTATCTGATGAAGCTGGGCACCCAGACCTTGTCTGCCACCGTTACCGATATCAAGTACCAGGTAAACGTCAACACGCTGGAGCACACCGCGGCCAAACAGCTGGACCTGAACGGCATCGGGGTCTGCACCCTGAGCCTGAGCCAGCCGGTCGCCTTCGATGCCTACCGCGATAATCAGGATACCGGCGGCTTCATCCTGATCGACCGGATGACCAACAACACCGTCGGTGCCGGCATGCTGCACTTCGCCCTGCGCCGCAGCCAGAACATTCACATGCAGCACGTGGATATCGACAAGCAGGCCCGGGCGCTGACCAAGAATCAGAAGCCCGCGGTGCTGTGGCTGACTGGCCTCTCGGGTGCTGGCAAGTCGACCATCGCCAACCGGGTGGAGAAAAAGCTGCACGCCGCTGGCCAGCACACCTACCTGCTGGATGGCGATAACGTTCGTCACGGCCTCAACCGCGACCTGGGCTTCACCGATGCCGATCGCGTCGAGAACATCCGCCGGGTTGGCGAGGTAGCCAGGTTGATGGTCGACGCCGGCCTGATCGTGTTAACCGCCTTTATCTCGCCGTTTCGCAGCGAGCGTCAGCTGGCTCGAGATCTGGTGGAGGACGGAGAGTTTATCGAGATCTTCGTCGACACCCCGCTGGAGGTGGCCGAGGAGCGCGATACCAAGGGGCTTTACAAGAAGGCCCGCCGTGGCGAACTGAAGAACTTCACCGGCATCGACTCCGCCTACGAGGCTCCGGAAACCCCCGAGCTGCGCATCGACACCACGCAGCTCAGCGAAGAAGAAGCGGCGGATGCGATCATCGAGCTGCTGCGTGAGCGTCAGATTATCGCCTGAGTCGCGCCTGCGAGCGCTGGCGGGTCAGACACCGGCCAAGGATGGCCGGGGTCTGACCCAGAAGCGCGGGCCATCGCCACCGAACAAGGATCCTGCATGAACCTCGCCACACTTCTGGACCAGACACATACCATCGCCCACCAAGCCGGCGACGCCATCATGGCCATCTATTCCCGAGACTTCACTATTGAAGAGAAAGAGGATAAGAGCCCATTGACCGAGGCGGACAAGGCGGCCAATGCGATCATCGAGGCGGCTCTTCATGCATTGCCCCAGGGTATTCCGGTGCTCTCAGAAGAGAACACCGAAGGCTTTGCCGGAGCGGATACCGATGGGCGCTACTGGCTGGTCGATCCGCTAGACGGCACCAAGGAGTTCATCAAGCGCAACGGCGAGTTTACCGTCAATATCGCGCTGATCGAGAACGGCAGGCCGGTGCTCGGCGTCGTGGTGGCCCCGGCATTGGGCGTGTCGTATCTCGCTGCCCAGGGTGTGGGGGCCTTCAAGGTGGAATGGGGCAAGGAGAAGAGCGGCGAGCGCCAGCCTATCCGCGTGAGTGGCCCGCCTGCCGAAGGCGTCGCCTGGCGCGTGGTGGGTAGCAGATCTCATCCGAGCCCAGACCTGACCGAGTGGCTGGAACAACTGGACGAGCATGACATGGTGCCCATGGGCAGTTCACTGAAGCTGTGTCTCGTTGCCGAAGGCGCCGCCGACGTCTATCCGCGCCTTGGCCCTACCTGCATATGGGATACCGGCGCCGCCCAGGCGGTGGTAGAGCAGGCCGGCGGCCGGGTGGAAACCCTGGCCGGCCAGCCGCTCAGCTACGCCACGCCGGGTCAGAACCTCAATCCCAACTTTATCGTCTGGGGCCACAGCGCCTGAAGTATCAGGGGTCAGACACTTAAGCGGGCTTAGGCGCGCCCTTTGCCTAAGCCCGCTTAAGGGCCTGACCCCGGTGAAGGGCCCCCGGCAGTAAGCTATAGCCTCACGTCAACGCTTTCCTTGAAGCGGGTCTGACCCGCGGGGCTTCGCCAGCATACTCAGATCCGCCACCTAAGCGGTTCCAGTAGCCTCGCCCATCACTTCCTTTACAACACGACAGGTCTTGTCGATCTCCGCCTCGGTCAGCGTCGGGTGGCAAAGAAACATCAAACTGGTCTCGCCCAGCTCGCGCGCCACGGGCAGAGGCGTCTCAGGGCGCCAACCGGTCCGATCGAAAGCTTTCTCCAGATAGACCTCTGAGCATGAACCCGAGTAACACGGCACACCGCGCGCCACGATCTCGGCCTGAATTCGGTCGCGGTCCCAGCCTTCTGCCAATTGCTCAGGCTCCACGAACACATAGCACTTATAGGCAGCATGCTCGCAGCCGCTGCGCTTGGCACACTGGCTGTCGCACTGGTTGTCGCATTGAGTACTGCAGCGAAATTCCGGCACCCGCAGGCCCTGACACTCGCTAGCCGCATCCCAGATGCGCTGGGCGTTTGCCTGGCGAGCCGCTTTCCACGCCGGCATTCGCGCAAGTTGAATACGCCCGATGGCGGCCTGCATCTCGGTCATCCGCCAGTTGGTACCAAAACTCTCATGTACCCAGCGAAACCCCGGAGGATGCTCGCGCTCATACACCGCCTCCCAACTCTTGCCATGGTCCTTGTAGGCCCACATATTGCGCCACAGGGCCTCATCGTTGGTAGTGACCATGCCCCCTTCTCCGCCGGTGGACATGATCTTGTCCTGGCAGAACGACCAGCACCCCACGTGGCCGATGCTGCCCACGCTGCGGCCGCGATACGTTGCGCCGTGAGCCTGGGCGCAATCCTCGATCACGTAAAGGCCGTGCTGCTCCGCCAGCACCATCAGCTCGCCCATCTCGCAGGGCCAGCCAGCCAGATGCACGGCAATGATGGCCCGGGTATTCGGCGTAATCTTTTCCGCCACCGTGGCCGCAGTAATGTTCTGGGAATCGCGATCCACATCGGCAAACACCGGCACCGCGCCGGCGGTGACGATGCTAGAGGCCGAGGCCATAAAGGTGCGCGAAGTGACGATCACCTCGTCTCGCCCCCTGCCCTTGCCTTCGCCGATCCCCAGCCCTTTCAAAGCCAAGTCCAGGGCGTTGGTGCCGTTGGAAACGGCAATGGCGTATTCAGTATCAGCAAAGGCGGCGAACTCACGCTCGAACTGGCGCCCCTCCTTTCCTGTCCAGTAGTTGACCTTGTTGGAGAGCAGCACGCGCTGTACCGCCTGAACTTCCTCCTCGGTGAAGGATGGCCAAGAGGAAAAGGGTCCGTTCAGCATTTAATGAAACACCGTGTCCAGGATGTATCGAATATCGCGACCAAGCGACCAGTCGCGTATGTAGGCCAAGTTTAGGCGAACCTTGTCGGGCCAGATCACCTCGCGATTGAAGGCTTCTGGGTCGTCGGCGTTGGCCAGCAGCTCTTCCTCGTTACGGTATTCCAGCGTGGCAGGCCCCGTTATGCCGGGCCGAACGCTCAGCAACAAGCGCTCCTCACCCTCCAGGGTATCGGCAAAGCCTGGTACATCCGGCCGGGGCCCGACGAAGCTCATATCGCCGACCAGCACGTTCCAGAGCTGCGGCAATTCGTCGATCTTGGTGCGGCGAAAGAAGCGCCCCAACGGCGTGATGCGCGGATCGCCCGAGCGGGTCACCGTCGTGGTCAGCTCGCGGCTGGGGCGCATGGTCTTGATCTTGACCACGGTGAAGAGACGACCATCCTTGCCGACCCGGTGCTGGGTGAAGAAGCCGTTGCTGCGAGTGTCGAGACTGGCCGCTACCCAGGCCAGCAGTATCAGCCATCCGCTCAACGTCAGCCCCACGGTAGAGAGACCGATATCGAACACACGCTTTTGCATGGCCTGGGGCAGGCTGAGCCCCGTTGATTCAACCGCGATAGCCATAACGCTCCAGTGTCTCTCCGATAAGGTATTCCAGGCGTTTCACTTCCCCCTCTTCCAGGGAGGCACGCCCCTTGCCTATGCTCCTGCTGGAGACACCGGCAACAGCGCGGCTTAGTTCCTCCTCGGGCACATCGAGGCCGAGAAACGCCAACAGTCGCTTCAACTGCGCCTCCGGCTCGCGGACAAAGTCCTCGTAGCGCACGCGGGTCACCTGATCGGGCGGCATGTCAGCGAAGGCGGCCTCGGCATTCTCGACGCAACGCTGCCACTGAAGGGCACAAACCTCGTTCAGGCTATGTCGCTCCAGAATCTCCGGCATGTCCTCGAGTGCCGGCCCCCAGAACGCCAGACGCTTCTCCCGGGAAAACAGCCGATAGACGCGGCTCCAGAGATAGCGCGTGCCGTAGTACGGCAGGTCCGTCAGGGGAACGAAACGCACTTTCTCCAGCAGGTACGGAATGTCGAGCTTCGCCTGCCAGCGCAGCTTGGCCGAGCCGGTGGTATCGAGCCCATCGCGGTAGATGTAGACATAGCGGGCATCCGGCACGGCGCAATCGACGAAGGGCACGCGCAGGCTGTTGGCGCAGGTCTTCTCGACCACCGTGTGCGCCCCGTAACGCTCGGAGACCCACTGGAACTGCTTCTGCATATAGGCTTGCACAGCAGGCGTGGCACGCTCAGCAGGGATCTCGTCGGAGGGATGGCGGACATTGCCATGGCGCCAGAGGTAATTGATCTCGTCGCACGGCCAAGTGGCCACGCCTTCGAATTCGCAGAGCACGTCGCGCAGCATGTTGGTGCCGCTGCGCGGCGCACCGATGATGATCACGTTGTTAGGTGTCACTCCCTTTCCACCTCGCTTGCTTGCAGCAGTTCGATCCATTGCTTGAGTACCACATCTTCGGCAAAGGCCGTTTTCGCCTTCTCACCGGCTCGAATACGCATGTCCGCACATAATGAACGATCATCGGCCAGCCGTGTTAGCAGCTCCGCTAGAGCTTTACTATCCCCAACTTGAACAATGTGGCCATACCCGCCCGCCATCACATCAGATGCCAGTTCGCTCTCGGGCTCAATGGCCACGATCAGAGGGCACTCTTGTTCCAGATAGGTCATGGTTTTGCTGGGATAGGCGTATCGATAGACGCCTGCCGTCAAGCTAACGAATCCAGCATCGGCGTGCCGCATGGCAGCCTTGGCAACCTCTACGGGCTGGTGGCCGAGAAAGCGTACTCGGGCGCCAAGCTCACGAGCCTTGTGCCGCAGCATCTCCTTGGCGGCTCCCTCTCCCATCAATACGAACTCGATATCATCTCGCTCCTTCAACATGCCCATGGCCTCTACCACACTATCGAGCCCTTGAAAGCGCCCGACGTTGCCGGCGAACAATACCCGGAAGATTTCATCAGGCCACTCGAACGGAAGTTCATCGGGCAGCGGGTTTTCCGAGGGCAGGCTGAAGTTGTTAAGTACCTTGATGGCCAAGCGTTCCCCACCAGGGCGTTGCCTCAGCGTGTTCTCCATGTCATGCGACAAAACGACGACGGGATCGGCCTGACGGCAGCTCCAGTTATCTAGCCTGCCCAGAGCGCCATACACCAGAGGGTGCGCAAACTCGCCCGATACCTTACCGACTTCAGGGTGGATATCCATGCAGTGATAGATAAAACGCGCCCCGGTCAGCTTCGCGGCCAAGGCAGCCGCCGCCCCTCCTAGAACGGGGGGCGCCGTAGAAATCATGATTACATCCGGTCGTCGTGTCACGGCGCGCCATATCACGGCACCGCCCAGGCGAACAGCATTCACCATCCTCACCACGGGCCGGCCCACCTCAGTAGGCAGGGAAAGGCGGGTAACGCTGACGCCATCTACGTCGTCATGGCGTGAGCGCTTCGCATTATCCAACTCTCCCTTATAGGAAGGCTGGGAAGACAACACTTCTACCTCATGGCCTGCTACACGCCAGCTTGCCACGATGCGACGCAACATGGCTGCATAGGGCGGCGTGTCGGGCCAGTAGTAGCGGTGCACAGCCAGCACCCTGAGCGGCCGGTGAGTTGTCGTAACGTCGACCTGGGGCTGGGCGCGAGATTCAACCCCAGTCATAGCGGCTGAACTCATCCATATTCCGCCAGCGGTTGGCCAACTTAGCGGTACCGGTGATCAGTCGCACCACGCGCTCGGAGGTGTTGCGCACCTGGTAGGCCTCGGGCACCTCGCGCTCGGTGCCAGAAAATACATCGCGCGAGACGGTGGCGATACGCACGCCATCCAGCAGCCCTTCCTTTCTCAGGCCCGTCAATGCGATGGCGCCGGTATCCAGCGCTTCCGGGCGCTCGATGGAGCGGCGCATCGTGACTGCGGGGAAGCCGAGGATCGAGGCCTCCTCGCTGATGGTGCCGCTGTCCGAGATGGCGCAGTGGGCGTGCATCTGCAGGTGGTTGTAATCGAGAAAGCCAAACGGTTTGAGGAAACGAATGCCCTCGCTTTCCTCCTTATCATCCCCGGCCAGGCCCAGTTTCTCCAGCCGGTTACGGGTGCGCGGGTGGGTGGAGACCACCACCGGGTAGCCGTAGTGCTGGTGCAGGGCCTGCAGCGCCTCGACCACCTCGCGCAGGTTGGCTTGGCTATCCACGTTTTCTTCGCGGTGCACGCTGACGATAAAGTACTTGCCCGCCTCAAGTCCGAGCGTTTCGAGGATGGACGACGACTCAATCTGCGGCAACATGTGCTCCAACACCTCGCGCATCGGCGAGCCTGTCAGGTATATGAACCGATGCGAGAGACCCTCGCTGATCAGGTGGCGCCTAGCGTGCTCAGTGTAGACCAGGTTGAAGTCGGCCAGATGATCGACCAGCTTGCGGTTGATCTCCTCCGGCACGTTGGCGTCGAAGCTACGGTTCCCGGCCTCCATGTGGTAGGTGGGGATCTTCATGCGCTTGGCCATCAGCGTGGCGATGGCGCTGTTGGTATCGCCCAGCACCAGCACAGCGTCGGGCTTCTCCTCCAGCAGCACCTGCTCGGTCTTGATCAGGATCTCACCCAGGCTGCGCCCCAGCGACGAGGTATCCACGTTAAGAAAGTGATCCGGGTGGCGCACGCCCAGCTCCTCGAAGAACACCTCGTTCAGTTCGTGATCGTAGTTCTGCCCGGTGTGAACGATCTTATGGTCCACCACCTGATCCAGGGCGGCTATCACGCGGGAGAGACGAATGATCTCCGGGCGCGTTCCTAGAATGGTCATGACTTTCATCGACTGGCTCGCTTATCAGGTAGCTTCAGGGCTCAGCACCGGCTCGAAGTAGGTATCGGGATTCTCCGGATCGAAGATTTCATGGCTCCAGAACATCGTCAGCAGCTCTTCATTCCCGGTGTTGGTGATGCTGTGGGTATGCAGAGTCGGCATATCCACGTAAGCCGGGGCATCGCCACTGACGTGGAACTCCTCGACCTGGTCATCCAGCAGCCGGCGGATGCGGATAACCGCCTGACCCTTGACCACCAGGAAACGCTCCACCTTGTTGAAGTGGTAGTGATTGCCGCGGGTAATTCCTGGCTTGGTGGTGGAGAGAAACGCCTGGCCGCCATTACGGTTCTTGACCCCCTCGAACAATTCCCCGCGATCGTCACTGTGCAGCGTCAGCGTCTTGGGGTAGTAGCGGGGATAGAGGAACGAGCGCAGCGTGTTGAACAGCTGCAGATCGACGCGATCACGCAGATCGGGGATTACATCGCCGGTGTAGCTGCGGTGCATGTCGATCAGCTTGCCGGCGGCGCTTGCCACGCTCATGGTGCGCCCAGTCAGGCGCAGCTGGCCGGTTTGGCCGCGCTCGAAGGCAGCGACAATCGCCGTGGCAATATCCTGAGCGTGCAGCAGCTCCAACTGGCCGGTGCCATTGATGGCCAGTTCCTCCCCCGCTGCGAGCTGATGGCAGAAGGTGTGCAGCGCCGAATTGTAGTGGGGCTTGCCGCCTTCACCGAACACATGGGGCAGCACCAGCTCGGTGTAGCGGGCACCGCTGTGCAACGCCCAAGCGCCCAGGACGCGATGTGCCGCCTGTTTACCGCGGCCATAGGGCACGTCGCGGTCGCGCTGAATGCTGTTGGCATAGAACAGATGTGGAGTAGCGGAAATTCGCTCCAGCGTCTCGGTCAGGCGCTCTGCCAGCTCACGGTTGCCCTGCTCTACCCGCTCGTCGCTATCCCGGTTGATGCCGGCACAGTGGATCACCCAGTCGGCTCCCTCCAGGGCGGCCGCTAGCGTTGCATCGTCCTGGAAGGCATGACGATCCAGCAGCACCAGCCCCTCGCGATAGGCAGGCTGAGCACGCAGGTAGAGATGAACATGCCGGCCGAGCAGTCCATTGGCTCCGGTGATAACGATCTTCATGTAATCTCCCTGAAGGGTTGGCGGGCAGTAGGGTGGGCTGAATCAGCTCTCGAGCGCGTCGCGAACTTCCGGCAGGGTCAGCAGTAACTCCTTCAGCTCCTGCTTGTTGAGCTGGTAAGTATTGTGGGAGTGGTAGTCCTCGGTTGAGACTTCCTCCACATCGCCTTCGGTGAAGTACTTGCCATAGTTGAGGTCGCGGTCATCGAAGCTGACCCGGTAGTAGTCGCCCATGTCCTCGGAGCGGCGCAGCTCCTCGCGGCTGGCCAGAGTTTCGTAGAGCTTCTCGCCATGGCGCATACCGATGACGCGCAGTTCGTTATTGGCGTCGAACATCTCCAGCAGGGTTTCGGCCAGCAGCTCGACGGTGCAAGCGGGCGCCTTCTTGATGAAGATATCGCCCTGGCGGGCATTCTCGAAGGCGAAGTTGACCAGCTCGATAGCATCCGGCAGCGAGAGCATGAAGCGTGTCATGCTGGACTCGGTGATGGTAAGCGGCTTGCCTTCCTTGATCTGCTTAATAAAGAGCGGAATCACCGAGCCGCGTGAGCACATCACGTTGCCGTAACGGACGCAAGAGACGGTGGTATCGCTCGTCCCTAGTTGACGGCTAGCCGCCTGAGCTGTCTTTTCCATCAGTGCCTTGGTCATGCCCATTGCATTGATCGGCATCACCGCCTTGTCAGTACTCAGGCAGACCACGCTCTTGACCCCGGCTTCCACCGCTGAATCAATTACGTTCTGGCTCCCCAAGATATTGGTCTTCACCGCCTCAAGCGGGAAGAATTCGCAGGACGGGACCTGTTTAAGCGCCGCAGCGTGAAAGACCAAGTCTACACCGCGCATGGCCTTGTCGACGGAATGGCGGTCGCGCACGTCGCCGATGTAGAACTTCATCTCCGTTCGATTGTAGGCAATGCGCATCTCATCCTGCTTGGCCTCGTCACGACTCAGGATGCGAATTTCCTTGTAACCACGATCCAACAGGTAGTTGGCCATCGTTTTGCCAAAGGAGCCGGTGCCGCCAGTGATCAGTGCGGTGCTTTCATTCAATGACATGATAAGCCCTATTTCTTAAATGCATATTCAAACATGGCCTTGTTGGCCTCAATGGCCTTTGGGTTTTCAAACTTCTGCTTGGCCCAGGCAAGGACTCGTTCCCGGAAAGCCGCGTACTCATCGGCCGACATGGCATGCGCTTTCTCAATAGCGCGAGAAAAAACAGTTAATTCATCAAGCGACAGGTCCCAGCCGATGCCCTGTTCCTCAAGATCACGCCATGGGGTCTGATCTGAAATCAGAATGGGCAGACCTGCACACAGCGCTTCGGCAATAACATGGCCGTAGTTCTCGCCATGTGTCGGCATAAAGAAAAGATCATACTGAGAGAGCAAACCCACAACATCCTTTGGCTGCAACTCCCCACAATAATTTACCGAGACATTGTTAGGCAGTGAAGCAATAACAGCTTCGCATTCGCCCCAGTACTTCTCATCCTCAACAGGACCATAAACATCATATACCAAGGAGCACTTAGCTTGTCTTAAAACTTGCAATGCATACAGCAAGTTTTTCTTGGGTGAAATTCGAGAAATGAAAACAAGCCTTAGGCAGCAAGCATCCTTTTCTTTTGGGATACCTGCCGATAACTGTAGTGAACCAATATCCTCAGCAACAAAAACATCCACACCATCACCAAGAACGCGCCTTATATCTTCAGCCTCGTATTCACTTGATGCCTGAAAAACCACATTTCTATGAAAAGACAGAAGCTTAAAAAAGCGCAAAAAAGCCCACTTTTTTCGCGATTTAATATTTAATGCGCCGCTTGAAAACTCACCTCTCGGCCCCAAAACCACCCTTTTTCCCTTAAACAAGGAAAAAACCAGTGGAACAAAGGAAAAAAAAGGCGAAAAAAAGCTATTTAAATAAACCACGTCATACTTATGGTGAAAAATCTTCAACCAGCCACGCATCAATCCAGTTATGCCAGGAGAGCAATAGAAAACTTCAGCCTCACCACAACCTGACCAATCATTAGAAGAAATATTCGGATATGGTTCTTTATCGCCCAAATCTCTATTTTTAGTGATGATGTAATAACACATGCCATTATCCGATGTGGCGCTCACCAAATTGGCAATGGTCTTAATTGGCCCACCGCCCTTGTAGCCAGGGAGATAGAAACTTGAAAAAACCAAAACATTCATCAAAACACCTATCTATAATGATGCAAATCAACCCGAGTAAAAACCTGTCCCATGCTCTAACACATTGCCAACGAAGCTAACAGACTTAAAAGACAGATAAACTAAAATCAATACAAAAGGGATGTTATGAAACCTAAGCACTGACAACTTACCTTCTGTAACTAAAATATATGCTACAGCAGTGAACGCTATCATATTAATTCTTTCGCCGCCCAAAAGAAGCACCGTACTTGAAAAATACAGAAAAATAAGCATCCACTTTATTTTATTTAAAGCCAAGGGTAATATCGAAGCAAACAGCAAAGATATTTGAAAAAGAGATAAAAACCTAACATCACCTCGCATATAAGCACTTGCTTTGCTTAGAAGAGGATCTATAAAAAAAGCCACGAATATAAAGGAGGCCAAGAAAACCAGGAAGACCCCATAAAGGATTTTTTTATCAACTTTCAAGTTCGACACAAAACGTGAAAAATAATTGTGGAACGAATATATTGCAAGAGAGGGTAAAATAATCAAAGACTGAAAATGCGCCAGTGGCGAAAGCCCAACAAAAAACATTCTTCTATTGCTGTGTGATAAGGCTGCCAAAAACAAAAAAATATATGATATTTTCAGCCTTTCAGCACCAGTCATCAACACGATGACATAAACATTTGTAAGCAGCAAAGCAATCACAAATCCTTTAACTTTATACCGAAGCAGAAAGATGGTGAGAAAAATCAGCATTGCAGTATTCAGAAATGATATGTATATATTTTTATCTATACCTAACTTTGCACCAACCCAGAGGAAGTATGCCGAAACGGGCTCTCCGCTTGACAAATAATCACGAGCCACACTCATTACGTCTCTGTATGAAGCAGTGCTTAAAACTTTATAGAAAGCTTGATAACTAATTTGGTCACCATAAATGTAATTAGAAACCAAAAACATAGAGGAGACAAAAAAAAGTGGTGTAAGCAACAAAACCAATAGAATTTTTTTATTAATTTTGACATTGCTCGAATTTGTATAACGCATCGTTTCCACAGTATTTAATAAAAAGAACATGACGGCAAAGTATGAGAGCAAATACAGATATAAAACTAAAATGATTTATTGCATGCGCAATGTTCGATTGGTAAAGCCAAATGGAAAATTTTCGGCTCTTCGTCGTTGGGTGTGGGATTCGCCTCCGCCGTTGGGCCACGATAGAGCCTCCACAACGACAGGAGGCATGGCATGGACGGTACCCAGATTATGACCCTCGGCCTGGGTCTGGAAGCGCCCTGGATTCTCAAGGACCAGCACTTGGATACCTCCGTGTCGCCCCATCGCCTTGATCTTTATGTCGAGGCCGAACGAGGCAGCCTCTACTCCTGCCCGGAGTGCGGCGAGGCCTGCCCGGCTCACGACTTTGTCGACAAGACCTGGCGGCATCTGAATTTTTTCCAGCACCATTGCTACCTGCATGCCCGCGTCCCGCGCACCAAGTGTCCCGCGCATGGCGTCAAGCGCATTGAGGTGCCCTGGGCGCGGACGGGTAGCGACTTCACCTTGCTGTTCAAACAGGCAGCCATGTCGCTGGTCAAGGAGATGCCGGTGCTCGCCGTCTCTCGGCAACTGGAGATCTCGGATAAGCGCCTGTGGCGAATCGTGCACCACTATGTGGGACGGATGCTGGGTCAGTTGGACCTGTCCAAGGTCGAGGCAGTCGGCCTGGATGAAACCGCCTCTCGGCGAGGTCACCGCTATGTGACGGTGTTTCTCGACATGCAGCGCAAGCAGGAGCCGGTAATCTTCGCCATTCCCGGTCATGGCAAGGCCACCATCGAGGCCTTCAGCGCCTTTCTGGCCAAGCATGGGGGTGACCCAGATAACGTGGTCGAAGTGGTCTGCGACATGTCCCAGGCCTTTCTCAGTGGTGTGGCCGAGCACCTGCCCAGCGCCGCGGTCACGGTCGATTGGTAAACGCTCCACGAACCCCATCTGTTCAGCCCTAACTCAGACCGGCAGGGAAAACGCATGAAAGAACCTATACCGCGAGAATGTCTGCCAGATAGGTCTCATCCAGCGCCGCTTTCTTCTGTTTCCGCCGGATTCCGCCCTTGAAACGCTTCTCCCCTTTCAGGTAATTCAAGGCCATATGACGGATCCTGGCGAGATTTTCGGCAGCCTGTCCGCGGTGGATTTTGCAGGCATCCTCGCGGAGAGCGACGTCCAGGGACCAGTGGAGCTTATTCTCGACAAACCAATGCTGGCGGGCCGCTTCGGCAAGCTTTTTGGCGCTGAGCTTTCCGGAACTGATGTAGTAGCGGATCATTGGCGCCTCTGGTGCGTCGTCACCTTCCTGGCGGAAACTCATCACCACGCCCACCGTTTTCAGGCCTGGCCATTCATAGCTAAGCTCTTGAAATTCTTCAGTAACCTCGCTGACAATATGGTATCTGGTCTCTTGCCGGCCCCGGTTCTTCTCATCCGTGACATAGGCGTCACCCTCGAAGCTGGCCACCTTGGCCATGGGAAATGCGGCCTCGAAGGCGTCAGCCAAGGCCGGCTGATTGTCCTTCACAGACAGCAGGTAATCGGCGCCCTTCTGCAGGATCTGAGTGGCAATCTTCTTCTGGCACCCCATGGCGTCGATCGTCACCAGACAGCCTTGCAGATTGAGAAGCTTGAGCAGCTCGGGAATCGCCGTGATTTCGTTGGACTTTTCGGCCGTCTTGATCTGGCCCAGCACCACACCATTTGCCGCACTGAAGGCACTGACCATGTGGATCGCCCCTTTGCCCTTCCCTCGGCAGTACGACCCACGCAGCGTCTTGCCATCGATGGCCACCACCGCGCCCTCCGTCACGTCGTGGCAGGCTTTCATCCACTCGGCGAATGCGCTTTGCAGCTGCTCGGCATTCACCAGGGCCATGACCCTGGCCAAGGTGTCATGGCTGGGCACGCCAGCCTCAAAATCGCCGTACTAACGAAGAAAATCGAGCTTTGCGTGGCCAAAATCTTCGATTTCGTCCCAACCCTCGGCACCACAGATCACGGCACAGACGGTCAAAAACAGGATATCCGTCAGCTGATGCTGCACTTTCCAGGCCTGGCGGAAGTCAGGAACGATCGATAAATGGTGCATAAGGGATGGTGTCAGCATGAGTCATCCATGAGAAAAAGCTGTTAGATGACCACATTAGCTCCTACTGGTAAAGCGCTACGAAGCCCGTCGTAGAGCGGTTTTTCATGCGTTTTCCCTGGCGCCGAGAGAATGGGCATCCCAAGGCCTTGCGGTGGGCGGTTTTGAAGAACCGAGATAACGGCAACCTGACGGCCAGCCAGATCACCGCGCTCCAAGAGCTGGTGGCCGATCGTGGCGCCACCGCCGATGCCTGGGTGATCAAGGAAAAACTGAGCTGGATCCAGAAAGCCCCGACGCCGCGAGCCGCCCGGTGGCGCATCTCGAACTATCTCAAGGTCATGCGCGAGGCGGTCACTGATCAGCCTCTGCTCACGCCGATGGCGAAGGCCCTGACGACCTTGGAGCGACATGCGGAGCAGGTAGTGAGGCGTTGGCTCTCTGGCCTGACCAACGCACGTCTGGAGGGCATGAACGGTCTCTTCCAGGCCGCCAGGTCACGCGCACGCGGCTACCGGAACGAGACCAACTTCATCGCCATGATCTACTTGATTGGCAGCCCTGTGGGCCGACTGCTTGATCAGGCCAAATCCACATGAAACGTCGAAGAACCAAATTTTCAAGCTTTACTGGAAATAACAATTGTGGCATGGTGAGAATTAGTCAATGACATTCCGCTTATATCTAAATCATGGCCTATAACCGCTATCACGCCGCAACTTTTCTATGCGCTCAAAAAGAAAACCAAATTGCGTCTCTATATTGAATTTATTTCGAATTTTTTGCTGAGCCTCTCTCCCCATTGAGCACCGTAAGTCAGAGTCATCAATTAGCCGCTGTATTGCACTCCGAAATTTATCCTCGTCACCAACTGGAACTAGTAATCCACTTTTTTCATGTGACACTACCTCAGCGCTTCCAGGCAGATTAGTGGTGACGATGGGAAGACCTAGTGAAGCAGCTTCAAGCAATGCCCAAGCAAGCCCTTCATTACGAGAAGGCAGAACAAAAATATCCATTTCCGGCAACCACTTCTCAAGCAGATCAACTCTTGGTACATGACGATGCCATACGACATTTCTTTTTGTATGGTCTACGAGGGCTTCTGATGAAAAAATATGCAACTCGGCAACATCAGAAAAAAACTTCTGATGCACTTTTAATGCCATATCTCCACGTTTTCTCTTCCAAGAGTTTCCAACGAAAGCCAGCTTTAATAAGCTGCCATCATTTTTTTTAGATTTATTTTTTAAAGGTGCCGATGGAAACTCTATAGAGTTTCTAGCAATAACAATTTTTTCTGGTGAAACACCATAGTCAGAAACAGGAGATTGGGCACAAAATTCATTCCGACAAACAATAAGATCCGCTGCATTAAAAACGCGATTCTCAGATTTTTTATCGATTACCAGAGGAAGGGGCCATTCCCCAAACTCACGCACCCTGAGCGGGACAGTTAAATCTATGTTTACGGCAAAAACCGTGTCAGTTTTTTTACTAATATCTGGAATTATACGTGAACATTCCGCCGTGATAATATGTACTACATCGAAATGCTTGAGTGGAAGCGGGCCATTAAACCATTTATTAAGCACCCATCGCCAGTATTGGCCATATCTGTAAGCATGTTGGTCCAGTTTTTTTCTTCTAAGTCCCGGAACTGCTCCGGTAAAGAGCTTTGTCCATTTGGGCTGGACCAGCCTGATATGTACCGCTTCAATGTCATCTCGCGCTTCTGTATACTTAACTAAATTATCAAAATAATTTTTAAAGCCGAAACCTATGGGGCTTAATGACAAAACCCTCAGCTTTTCACCTTTTTGCGCAGGAGGAAGATGCCGCTTTTCAAGTCCAGTCAAGTTTGTCGTGACAATATTATTCATGGCAATAGACCATAACATTTACCCTTAGTATTTGCTGTTAGCATTTGTATTATTACCACATTTACTTGCCTCGCCTACACTAGCGTGATGAATGGAATATCCTTTTCCTATGTTAAGGAAGCTTGCGCAAGCGAATTCTGTGCCTTGCAAAGTTAATCAGTGCATAAAATAACTCATTTGCATGTATCTTCACGCGCTCAGAAATTTTTGGTAGCTGTCGCTTGTCATGAAGCAATTCATAGCCGAAAGAAGATAATAACCCACCCACCTTGGCTTCAAATATTTCTATATCACGGTCAGACAACCTTTTTTTCCACAAATTGACTTGAGTTGATTTAACACTTTTCCCAACATGACAGTGCTGTTTTTTAGTATACGATGGGAGTTTAAACCCTGAACCTGATAACATCCTAGAATCATATTGGATATCAAGATTTTCGCACAGACTCAGTAATGTATCCTCGGGATTATTTACCAATGACTCATAACTCACACGGTAAACTTTATCTGGCCATGCAAGTTCGGCTGCACAGCCAAAGCTGACACGATAAGCCCACCAAGTGGCTGCGTGGTAAGTAGTGTTTGGCCCCCAGGGTAGTGGTTTAACAGATGCAGCTACTGCTCTTCCGTCTCGTACAATATGAATGAAAGAAGATTCTGGAAAAACATTCTTTAAAAAGCTAACATTTTGTATATTGTTAGGCGTATGATCTATCCAACAGTATGGCTCCTCGCCACAGTATGAAGAGACCATTTCTTCTAAAATTTCTTTGCTCGACAAACCAGGCTTTATCTTATACTTAAAAGTTTCTAAAAAATCAGGCTTTTCTAACCATATCTTAAACCTAAAATCATTAAATAATCGACTTAACACTTTTTTTGTTTCGCTTTCAGGTAGCCTTCTGTTGCTTAATTTCAAAAGATTCAACTTAAACTGAGACTCTGGAGTTGTGGCGATCCTAGGTGAAGATGCCAACATCGATGCTAAAAGAGTAGTTCCACTGCGGTCACAACCACCAATGAATATTTTTTTATTTATCACATCAACACCTTAATCCTCGATCCTTTGAGCGACAATACGCTTTATTAAAACTATGAAATATGCGGATTTATAATTACCGCCATGATCATTAGCGAATTAGTAAATTAACAATGTGAACGCCTACTATGTTTAGCTGGACATAAACTTCTGAGAAGTGGATAAGTGTCTACTTAACCTGATAGTTTTATTTTCCATGAGTCACCTCATTCGGTGTAATACTTACATGGGCTTACCACTACTGTTGCGCAAGATCCGCTCGGTGCACCGGCAATATGACTAGTAATAGCGTGAATTGAATGATGGCGGGCCGACCTTATGAAATGAAGGGTAGCATCTAGTGTTCATGGCAAAACCGCACCCAGCGCGCTCCGTTTCGCACTTAATAATTAGCACTGAAGTATTTTGGCTCTTCGTCGTTGGATGTGGAATTCGCCCCCGGCGTTGGGCCACGATAGAGGGCGGTCTCAATGACCAAGTGCAACACGTAACCCATCAGGTACGGTGTTGCCATGACCTACTGCTACAGCCATCTCACTGCTGAAGACCGAGCCGCCATCATGATGATGCGAGCCACGCACTCGAC
>NZ_JBHRSQ010000004.1:0-177368 GCF_042643535.1 Halomonas tibetensis | reverse complement strand
GAGTGCGTGGCTCGCATCATCATGATGGCGGCTCGGTCTTCAGCAGTGAGATGGCTGTAGCAGTAGGTCATGGCAACACCGTACCTGATGGGTTACGTGTTGCACTTGGTCATTGAGACCGCCCAGCCTTGGATTTGGCTAGTTTGGAAAAACCTGGACCGACCGGCCAGGGTCGGCTAAATGCCAAGCATCTCAACGCTTACGTCCATCTGATCACCTTCCAGAAAGACGAACAGGATTTCTCACCGACCACTCGCTATCGAGATTACCCGATTAGCCGCACTCTGTTGCACTGGGAAAGCCAGTCAACTGTCACTCAGGAGAGCCCGACGGGGCAGAACTACATCCATTTCGAGGAGCGGGGCTATACGATTTTTTTCTTTGCTCGCGTGACCAAGCGCATCAAGGGGGAAACGGCTCCCTTCATCTTTCTTGGGCCCGCCAGGTCGCTGAAGAGCTACGAGGGCGACCGACCGATTGCGATGACGTGGGAGCTGGCATATCCGATGCCGGCCGAACTCTTCGAGGAGGCGCGGCCCGCGTAATGCATCGTGTTCTGGCCGGAGTTCGCCTCATCGGGAGGGCCATAGATTTCCCGTCAATTGATTTCTTGTACGACGTCGAAGGTCGGTGCCGGCTGGCCGCCAGGCCACGGCCTCGCTATGATGCCATTGGCTCGGCTTACGCTGACAGAGGCGAGCCTACCATCCATTCACTTGTCGCCAGGGGAGTCCCACCGCACCTGCGGGGGCTGAGAGGGCCAAGCGCCGACCCTGGAACCTGATCCGGTTCATACCGGCGGAGGAAGTGCGACATGCCCTACCTGACGTCTGCCGTGCTCGGCGCGGCGCTCCTGTGCTTTGCTTTCCTGGGCCTGCGGGCCCGCCGGGCCGATGGCCTCCTCGATGACTACGTCACCGCGCGGAACTCCCAGGGCGCCCAGGCCATCGGCCTGTCGTTCCTGGCGTCCAGCATGGGCGCCTGGATCCTCTTTGCGCCGCCGGAGATCGGCGCCTTCGTGGGGCCGGTGGCGCTGGCCGGCTACGCCATTGGCTCGTCGCTGCCGTTTCTGATCCTGGGGCTCTACGGCCCGGCGATTCGCCGCCACCTGCCGGAAGGGCGCAGCATCGGTGAGTTCGCCGAGGCCTGCTATGGCTCCGGCGTGCGGCGCTGGGTCTCCTTCGTTTCCGTGGCCTACATGGCCATCTTCCTGGCCGCCGAGCTAACGGCCATCGGCGCCATCGCTGCGCTGCTCTCCGACGTGCCGCCTGCGCTGGTGGTACTCGCCGTAGCGGTGGTCACCCTGGTCTACACCACCCTGGGGGGCCTGCGGGCGAGCCTGGCCACGGATCGCTGGCAGGCCTGGCTGCTGCTGGCCCTGCTGGTGCTGGTTGGCGGGGTGGCCTGGTGGTGGCTGCCGCCCATGCCGGTCGGGGCGGTGATGCCCTCGATCCCCATCGGCAGCGCGCTCTCCGTGGCGCTGACCCTGGTCATCGCGGTGACCGCGGCCAACCTTTTCCATCAGGGCTACTGGCAGCGCATCTGGGCGGCCGAGGACGACCGCGCTCTGGGCCGCGGGGCGCTGCTGGGCGCCACCAGCAGCCTGCTGGTGGTGATGGCCATCGGCGGGCTGGGCATGCTGGCGGCCATGCAGGCGCTGCCCCTGGGCGAGCCGCCGATTCCCTTCTTCGCGCTGCTCTCCGCCGCACCGGCGTGGCTGGGCCTGCCGGCCCTGGTGCTGGCGGTGACCCTGGTAGCCTCCAGCGTGGATACGCTGCAGAACGCCATCGCCTCCATGGCGGTGGCCAGCGCCGGGCGGCGCGGGCTCTCGGTGCGGGGCGCCCGGCTGGTCACGGTGGCGCTGATGGCGCCGGTGGTGTGGGTGGCCCTGCAGGGCTTCTCGGTGCTGCGGCTGTTCCTTATCGCCGACCTGCTGTGCGCCGCCATCGTGGTGCCGGTGCTGCTCGGCCTGTGGCAGCGCATGTCGCCGCTGGCAGCCGTGGCCGGCGGCGTGGCGGGCCTGCTCGGCGCGGTGCTGCCGGGCTGGATTACCCTGGGCAGCCTCTCCGCCGGAGTGCTGGCGGCGAGCTTCCCCGACAGCATTCCGACCCTGGCACCCTTCCTGGGCGCGCTGCTGGCCTCCACCCTGGCCAGCCTGCTGATCGCCTGGCTGCGCCCGGGGGCGAAATTTCACCTGGCAAGCAAGGGAGACGCCTGATGACGACACGTTCTGACTGGAACGCCTGGGCCGCCGGCCGCGAATCGGCGCGCATCACCGACTGGCTGCGCGAGATCAGCGAGCCTGATTGGTCGGCCACCGTCAACCACCCGCTGTTTGATGCCCTGGCCGAGGGGCGGCTGTCGGGGGAGGAGTTCGCCGCCTACATGGTGCAGGACTTCGGCTTCGTCGATCCCTTCACCGCGCTGATCGGCCACGCCATCGGCCATGCGCCGACCATGGATGATCGAGTAGTGCTGGGGCAGTTCATGGGCATGCTGACCAGCGACGAGAACAGCACCTTCCAGCGCACCTTCGAGGCCTTCGATGTGCCGGCGGCCCAGCGCGAGGCGCCGGACTACCTGCCGCAGACCCTGGCGTTTCGCGAGCTGTTGCGTGACACCGGGCAGGGCGGTGGCTACGCCGAGATAATGGCGGTGCTGGTGGTCACCGAGTGGATCTACCTGGAGTGGGGGCTGCGCGTGACCCGCGTGGACGGACTGCACCCGCTGATGGGGGAGTGGATCGATCTTCACGACAACCCGGCCTTCCAGGACTTCGTGGCCTGGCTGCGCAGGCGCCTGGACGAGGAGGCGGAAGGGCTCGATGATGCCGCCTTCGCTCGTATGGCAGAGCGCTTCCGCGAGACGGTTGTGAAGGAGCGCGCCTTCCACAATGCCGTGCAGCCGCACTGAGCAGGCGGGAATAAGGTGCAGCGCCCCCGAAAGCTTCCGACGGGGGCGCTTGGCAGGCAGGGGCCATGCCATGGATTACATATGGCCGCCCGACATGCCCAGCATACCGACGGCCCCGAACATCATCCCTCCTACCGCAATGACGAGGTAGATCAGGATCAGTACGCCGAAGATGGTGAAGTAGGTCTTGAGCTTGGCCAGGGCGAGCTTCATATCGCTCGGGTCTCCGCTTTCGTAGACTCGCCCGGCGGCGCCGGCCGCCTGCATCAGTACCCAGCCTGCCCAGATAGGGATCCAGGCCACGATCAGGCCGACGATGGAAATGGCGGTGAGGACGCCGGAGAGGATCAGCATGACGCCGGTCAGCTGCATCCAGAACTTGCCGCGATAGAGCGGCTCGACGAGGTCGCGCAGAAGCTCCTGGGAAGGGGTTTCCATGAAACGCTCCTTGTTGAGTCAATGTGATAGCGAAGTGGCGCCCGACACTTTAGCAGCCTGGTCGGTTTCTGCCCCCCTTCCGATGAACTGGCCAGAGGTTTATCCACAACCGGCAGGCCAGCGCACCAAGCCCCAGCCATAACTGTCATCTTTTCCATTCGGCCCCAGGTCCTGTGCCGACTCGCGCGAGTTCTGCCACCAGTCTTGATCCAGTCGTTTTTCAGCCAGAAGGGCGGCGAGCACGAAGGGGGAGGCGAACGAGGTGCCGGTATGGTAGGCGGTACCGCTTTCATTGGCTGCCCAGACCTGCACGCCGGGGGCGGCGAAATCGATATAGTCCCCGCGGTTGGCATTTTGATAGAGGTGCCGGTTGGCATCCACGGCTGTTGCGGCGATAACGCCAGGCTGTGCGGCGGGGTAGGTGGGGAAAGCTGCTGGTCCCTGATTACCTGCCGCGGCCACCAGCAGCACATCCCGGGCCAGAAGCTTCTCAAGCGCCAAGGTGAGCAGTCGGTTATGCGGGCCGCCAAGGCCCAGGTTGATGGCTTCGACCTCCCGCCCCAGCAGCCAGTCGAGGCCGCCAAGCAATAGGTCCGTGGTGGTATCAGAACGGGTGTCGCCCTGACGAAATACTGCTGCTACCGAGACGCTCGCATCGGGCATCAGAGGCAGGAAGCCTGTGTCGGGATGGCCTAGCCAGAGGCTGGCAATAGCGGTGCCATGGTTCGAGGAGGCAAGCGGTGGGGGGGCCAGCTGCATGAGTTCGATCCTGCGGCCGGCCAGGGCGGGATGCTGCAGATTGACGGCGGTGTCGAGCAGACCGACGCGGGCGTCGGTAAGGCAGCCTGTCCCGTTGAGGGGGAACTGGATCATTCCTTGCGCCATCTGCTGTCGCGAGTAGGCCATCAGTCCGTAGCGGTGATTCAACTCAAGCTGCAGGTGGGGCAGCCGCTGCGTAGCGGTCTGAAGCTGACGCCTGGCGTCGCTGTTCGGGGGCAGACGGAAGACACTCAGCACCATGCCGAGTTGCTCCAGCGCCTGGCGATGCTTGATGCGAAATTGCAGTGTGCCAAGGTCACGCGCCGCCTCGATTGCTTCGGACATACTGTTAGACACCAGCAGCAGTTCCTCGGGCTCGTAGTCCTCGGCAATGGCTGCACCGGAAGGAGCAGCCGCTGAAGGCGTGCGATAGTCGGGTAAGGGTAGGCTAGACGGCCCCTGACCCATCAGGCTGCCTCGGCCGGGAGGGGCGCGTCGGCGAGTCTCGGGTGCGTCCTTCCTTGCTTCGATGGCGCTCTGTGTGGCGGTCTCACTGGCCGATGTCGCGGTATCACCGACTTTCTGGGGCTCCGAGCGGTATTCCTCGAGATCAGCTGAACGAGGCTCATCGAGGCGTCGTTCATCGAGGCGTCGTTCATCGGTCGCCGTTTCTGCGGCGAATGAGGCGCTACTGATGGCCAGAAGTGCACAAAGTACCAGGCAGAGGAGCCAGCGGAGTCGGCCAGCCGGCGGTGTTCCCGTGTCGTGCCCAGGCTCGACTGTTTTCATGGAAAACTTCATCGCGGGCTTCACGGAAGGTAGACCTCCTCGATGAGAGCGCTCTCGGCCAGCTGGTCCCTGAGGCTGATGGCGTCACTATCTTCCGGCAGGCGAAGGGAATAGATGCCCAGAGCGCCGGGCCCCTCGATGATATGGGCGGCATGGGGCTGCAACAGGGCTTCCAGTTGGGCGATGGTCGTATCCGGCGCAAAGGCGACCTGAAGCTGGGGCGCGGCGTCCGACGCCCCTCCCCCCGATAACAGCTCCCATTGCGTATCGTCGGAACCCGTGAATACCACAAGGCTCGTCTGTACCACCACGACCAGGCAGGCGGCCACTGCCAGCCCTTTCCAGAAAAGATCTCGCCTTTTCCGAGGAGAGGGTGTGTCTGAGACGTTCTGCTCCTGCTGGATGTCTCGTTTCAATCTTGCCAGGCCCAGCTCGATCGGCGGCTCACCTGCGTTTTCATAGTGTTGCAGACCCTGTTTCAGGGCCTGCAGGAGTTCTGCTTCCCGGGCCAGGTCGGGGTCGTTGACCAAGGCGTCCAGAACCCGCTGGCGCTGATTGCCCTCTAGTTTGCCGTTCACGTAACGTGTCAGCAGTTCATCGTCATTGTTCATCTGGCCCTCCGGCCGACCCTGGTCAGCTCTCGTTTGATCGACTTCTTGGCATGAAACATTCGCGACTTGACCGTGCCTTCCGGGATACCCAGTATTCTGCCGATATCCTGATAGTCGAGCTCCTCGAAGAACGCCAGGTGCAGGACTTCTCTGTGTTCCGGCTTCAGACGAGACAGGCATTCATTCAGATGAGATTGGTCATTGGCGGCTTCGATGGCCGCTTCGATGTCGGCCGCGGGTGTCTCATCGGCCAGGTTATCGTCGATCTCCTCGAACGACCGCCGGCCCTGTTGGCGCCAGTAGTCCAGCACCTTGTGATGGGCAATCCCCAGCAGCCAGCTGGTCGCTCTGGACTGCCCGCGGAAGCCGCCTGCTGCACGCCAGGCCTCAAGCATGGTGTCATTGAGTAGGTCGTTGGCCACGAACGGGTCGTTCAATCTGGACATCAGGAAGCGATACACCCGCTGCTGATGTCGCCGATAGAAACTCTCCAGAGCATCCATGTTCCGGTGAGCCATGGCGGCAAGCAGTGCGCCGTCGTCGCGACTGTCCAGGGCGAGTTCTGTTTCCATCAGGGGCGTATCGGCTCGAGTGGGCTGGCGGCCAGCACCCGGCCGTTGATATCGATTGCCACCAGTCGCCAGTAGTAGGTGCTGCCTGGCTGCAAGTGGTTCAGCAGGCTGGCGCTGGGCGACGCTTCTCGGCGCTGCCCTTGCAGCAGTTGGCCGGTGGTGGGGGAGAGACCCAGGTCGACCGGTTGTCTTCCGTCACGTTCGGAGGGGCGGTCAGACGCTGTTTCGCCGGGCCAGTCGGCATAGAATTCCAGCTGATAGGCGTGGCTGTCCGGCACCGGCTGCCAGCGGAAGCGGCTGTGGCGGGTCAGGGGACTGGCGGACTCGATGGGCCAGAGCTGGATGGCGGGTACCTCGTTGCCGCGCTGAAGCGCTGCATCGCTGACGCGATAGTTGAGGGTAGGCAGGTCATCGATGACGTTGGGTGGCAAAAAGCGGAGGCGAAGCCGGTGCAAACCGGAACTCGCGTTGGGCAGTTGAGGAGAGGTCAGTATGACCTCGCTGCCACCCACGTAGCGGCGTACGATTTCCAGCGGCACATAGATGGGCTGGCCACGGGTGCTGGCCGGAGTGGCAACTTCCCACACGGCATTGAGCAGGCCGGCTCCCCGATAGCGAATACGCGCTATCGCTTGCAGCGGCTCATCGGGTCTGATGACCTCGCTCAGAGTGCCCGCCTGAAAGGAGAGGGTCACGTTCTGGATGACGATGGCATTTGCTGCGGCGGGACCGTCATCGCGTAACGGTTCTCCGCGCCCCGGAACGGCCTGGCGCAGACGAATCACCTGGACTCCCGTCAGTGGCTCGATGCCCTCGAGTTGGAAATCCCGGACATAATAGATCTCGCGTGCGCCGGAGGCAGCGGCAGCCTGACTGATGGACGCCGGGACTCGCAGGCTCTCGTTGAGACGAAACTCGACGCTGCGGTCGTCTTCCACCAGAGGCAGGGTCTCTCTCAACGTGGTGGAGGTGGCGCCCAGTGCCCGGCCGCCAAAGGGATCCCCCAGCATGAAGCGCCCCTGGGGAGATATCAGCGTCTGCCCCAGTCGTGCCAGGCCGGCAGCTTGACCCCGCCAGACAAGCCCGACGCGGCTATCAATACCCACCGTTGCTTCGCCCTGGCTGCTGCAGGGAGATCGGGCATCACAGACTGCCAGCGCCTGACTCTGGACCGAACTGCTCATGGTCATTGCCAAGGCCAGGATAATAACTGCACCGAAAGTTCTCATGGCCGCGCACTCGGATAGGTGGTGGGGAGAGTGGTCTGCACTTCCAGCCATATCTGTTCTTCATTCAGGGGATTGTTTCCCCATAGCCTGTCCTGCAGCCGGTTGCCGGAGTAGCTCAGCGTGAGTGCCAGGCCGGACCGGTTGGTGTCGGGCTCGCGAATGGTCCAGTTGAGCTGGCCACTGGCGTAGCGGTTTACCTCTCGCTGAGCAAAAAACGGGTCGTCCTGAGCATTGTAGTGATCGAGGCTCAGATCGATGCGTGCGGACAGGCGATCGGGAATCAGGTCTGCCGTGGCCCCAAGGCTGTAAAGCTGCTGGTCGATACTTTCTCCGCCTGCCCGATAGCGCGTGCGAGTATCCTGAATGCCTGCCGTGATGTAGTAGCGGTCAGACAGCTCAAGGCCCAGCTGCCAGCCGAGATGCTGTAAATGGGTGTCCGGCTGCCAACCGGTGTGGTCGGTCAAACGATCGATTCCCGCCTCCACCGACCAGTTCCAGCGTGGTTTCTGGAAACTGGCAGATACCTGTACGCCTTCGGTGGTCAGGTCTTCGGGAAAATAGCTGGACGGTGTCGACAGGTGCTGACGTCTTGTGCGGTTCAGGGACAAGGTGTAGCTGGGTTGTCCGAGATGGGCCAACAGACTGCCAGGTTCTGGCTCCTCGTAGTCGCTGAAACCTAGCTGTGCCTGCCAGCGCTTTGTTTCCGTGGTGGGATAGCTGGCATTGCGGTCAAGATTATTCTCTTCAAGCGTGTAGCTGGTATCCCAGAACCATTTGTCATGTTCGCCGGAAACGAAAAGACGGCGCATGTAAAGATCGTTGGGAAGCGTGCGATGAGCAATGCTTCGATAGAAGGCCCCCACCTGTTGAGCCTCTGCGCCGAGACGCCAGTAAACGGGAGTGTCTGCTTCCGATGGCTTGGGGTCGAGGGTGACGAGTCCTGACCAGGCACTATCACTGACCGCTTCGAAGCCGAAATCGCGACCATCGAAGTCATAGTGGCTGTTGGCATGCTCGAGCCGCATGCGAAGTGATCTGTCCATGAAAAAACCATCCATGACGGCGTTCCATGCATATCCATCGTGGACACTGTTGGCCGGATTTGCCGGCCAGCTGCTGGCGTTTGTTCCGCTTACGCGTCCGCTGAGGTAGGTGGCGCTGAACTGAATCTCCGTGCTTTCCCCTGGCTCCCAGCGACTCTGCCAACGTCCTCCGGTGATTCGGTTGTCGGCATCTTCCAGTCCGATCCCGTCTCGGAGCCCCAGGGCTCGAGTCCCTTTCATGCTGAAGAGTTTAAGGTCGCTTTGCATGCGGTCGAGCCTGATATCACCGGCCATGCCGCGCTGTTGATAGCCGTCCATGACAAGGCTTGATTCGCCCATGCTCTGGTCCCCGGCGGTGACGCTGGTTGAATCGGTCTCGGCAAGGATCGTCATGCGCGTCATGTCCAGGCGCCGCCCCGTGGTGCCCTGGCTGGCTCGGTTGACGTATTCCAGGTCGGCCTGTCCCTCGAAACGCAGATGATCCGTCTCCAGCTCGGAATACCATTGGCTGAAGCCGCTGGCGTTGAACGCCTCGGGGCCGCCCATGTTGTGCTCTGCCAGCCGCTGATTAACGGTCAGTTCCGTGTTTCCCTCCAGGCTGACGCTCTTGAGACTGCTGCTATGGCGGACCTCGAAATGCCAGTAGCCGATTTCTCGCACGGTGCCGTCCTGACCATAATACATCAGGCGAAGGTGATGTTCCCCCGTGTCCAGTTTACGCACTGGGCGGTAGAGCAGGTCATCATTGCGCCATTGCACCATGTCGCTGATGTCGATGTCGTCGAGCTCCAGGTGGAGCTGCGTCCGCTGGTCAGTCGTCAGAGGTGAGGAAAACGTCAGCTTCAGGTCTGCATTGGCAGGCAGAAAGCTTCCGGGTGCCGATTCGCTGAACTCGGCACTCCAGTGCTGTGGTGGGGGTGATGCCAACGCCGTTAGTGCCGGAATGAGACACAGCATTGGCAAGGCGCATGCCGTTGGTTTCATGTCCCTATGCCCCTTGATGATTATTATGCGGTGGCCGAGAAGGTGGTGAAGGCTCTGAATGTCTGGCCAAGAACGAGGGCGCTGATACGAGTCCGTGAGCGTTGGAATGGCATGCTGGCCTCCAGGGCATTGTTCTTCGTCTGATCGAAACGTACCGGGTTCACAGGTAGGTCGTTGGGACGAGGGAAGGCGTTCACTGTTTTTAACGCTGAGCATTATTCTTTTTTCAGCCTAGTGGCTTATTGACGAGCCGCCAGCGTCGTCTTTATGCACTGTCAACGGCCTCAGGACGATGAAAGATGCGGCGGTCACGGGGTCGGTCCTCTTGAGGTATTGTCAGCTCGGGGCGGGCAGTTCACCATCCTTCGCTTACCCTTTAAAAAAGATGGAGCGCCGCTATGAGCAATACCCCTCAGGATTCCCGCCGCCGCCACTCCGCCACGGTGGTGGATGGCCCAGGCAAGGCGGCCAGCCGCGCCATGCTGCGCGCAGTGGGCTTCACCGACGACGACTTCGCCAAGCCCCAGGTGGGCATCGCCTCCACCTGGAGCAACCTCACCCCCTGCAACAGCCACATCGACGAGCTGGCACGCCACGCCAGCGACGGCGCCGATGCGGCGGGCGGCAAGGGGGTGATCTTCAATACCATCACCATCTCCGACGGCATCGCCAATGGCACCGAGGGCATGAAGTACTCGCTGGTGTCGCGGGAGGTGATCGCCGATTCCATCGAGACGGTGACCGGCTGCGAGGGCTTCGACGGCCTGGTGGCCATCGGCGGCTGCGACAAGAACATGCCGGGCTGCGTGATGGGGCTGGCGCGCCTAGACCGGCCCAGCGTGTTCGTCTACGGCGGCACTATCCTGCCGGGCAAGGGCCATACCGACATCGTCTCGGTGTTTGAGGCCATGGGTGCCCACAGCCGCGGTGATATCGACTTGATCGAGCTCAAGCAGATCGAGGAGACGGCGATTCCCGGGCCGGGTTCCTGCGGTGGCATGTACACCGCCAACACCATGGCCTCGGCCATCGAGGCGCTGGGCATGAGCCTGCCGGGTAGCTCGGCCCAGAATGCCGTCTCCAATGACAAGCGCGAGGACTGCGAGGCGGCCGGTGCCGCCGTGCTCACGCTGCTCGAGCGCGATATCCGCCCCTCGCACATCATGACCCGCGAGGCGTTCGAGAACGCCATCACCGTGGTGATCGCGCTCGGCGGTTCCACCAACGCGGTGCTCCACCTGATCGGCATGGCCAGCACCATCGGGGTAGACCTCTCGCTCGAGGACTTCACCCGCATCGGCAAGCGCGTGCCGGTGCTGGCCGACCTGCGCCCCAGCGGCCACTACATGATGAGCGAACTGGTGGCCATCGGCGGGATCCAGCCGATGATGAAGCTCCTGCTCGAGGCCGGCCTGCTGCATGGCGACTGCCTGACGGTGACGGGGAAAACCCTGGCCGAGAACCTGGCGGAGGTGGCCCCTTACCCCGAGGATCAGAAGATCATCGCGGCGCTGGACAGCCCCCTCAAGGCCGAGAGCCACCTGCGCATCCTGCACGGCAACCTGGCGCCCGAAGGGGCAGTGGCCAAGATCACCGGCAAGGAGGGCACGCGCTTTGCAGGCACGGCGCGGGTGTTCGGCTCCGAGGAGGAGGCCCAGGCACGCATCAACGATGGCACCGTGGTCTCCGGCGACGTGGTGGTGATCCGCTACGAGGGGCCGAAGGGCGGGCCGGGCATGCGCGAGATGCTCACGCCGACTTCTGCGATCATGGGCAGGGGCCTGGGCAGCGAGGTGGCGTTGATCACCGACGGGCGTTTTTCCGGTGGCAGCCACGGCTTCGTGGTGGGCCACGTGACCCCCGAGGCCTTCGACGGCGGCCCGCTGGCTCTGGTGGAGGACGGCGACCGGATCACCATCGATGCCGAGGCCGACACCATCGAGATCGATCTCAGCGACGACGAGCTGATGCGCCGTCACGCCGCCTGGCAGCAGCCGGCACCGCGCTATACTCGCGGCGTGCTCGCCAAGTATGCCAAGACGGTAAGTTCGGCCTCCACCGGGGCGGTCACCGACGCCCTCGACTGAGACTTTTGCGCGTCTGAGCGCGGGCACCGATACAATAGCGCCCCCGCCGGGAGACCGGCGGGGGCGTTTGCTTGCATGACGCCACATGACGATGCCTCGGCTGCTGGAGAGATGCGTCTTGGAGCGTCTTCCGGGGCAGTTTGTTTGCTCAGACAGTTAGCCGGATCGACGTCGGCTCATCGGTGGGCTTTCTCGAGCGCTCCTCTAGGCGACCAATAACCGCGGCCCTGTCGTAGCCGAGTGCTCGCAGCGCCTCCAGGCAGTCCGTAGCGCGGTTGGCGGGAACGCTGGCCAGAAGGCCGCCTGCGGTCTGGGGATCAAACAGCAGCGGGTAGCGGGGATGCTCGACCCAGTCAGCCTGATCGTGAATGGCGCGGCGCAGCCGAAGATTGGCGGGCTGCAGGGAGCTCAGGATGCCGGCGGCGGCGGTCTCTTCGGCGCCATCGAGGATGGGCAGGGCCGCCAGATCGAGCTCGGCATCCACGCCGGAAGGCATCGTCATCTCCACCAGATGGCCCAGCAGACCAAACCCGGTGAGGTCGGTGCAGGCACTGGCGCCGTGCTCGCGCAGGCAGGCTGCGGCCTGCCGATTCGACTGGCACATGTTCTTCAGGGCGGCGTCGATCCAGCGCCCCCGGGCGGCCAGCCGGGCATGGGCGGCGAACAGCGTGCCGGTGCCCAGGGGCTTGGTCAGGATCAGCACCTCCCCGGGTCGCATCCCGCCCTTGCGCAGTACCTCGGTCATGTCTTCATCGACCAGGCCGTTGACGGCAAACCCCAGCGCCAGTTCGCTGCCCTCGCCGGTGTGCCCGCCGACCAGGGCGCAGCCGGCCTCGTTGAGCACCTCCACGGCGCCGGTCATCATCTGGCGGACCGTCTCCTCCACCTTGGCCTCGAGCCCCTGAGGCACGGTGGCGATGGCCGTGGCGGTCTGAGCCTCGGCGCCCATGGCGAAGATGTCGCCCAGGGCGTGGTTGGCGGCGACCTTGCCGAACACGTAGGGGTCGTCGATGAAGGCGCGGAAGAAGTCCACGGTGTGCACCATGGCCTTGCCCGGCGGCACTCGAACCACGGCGGCGTCGTCCGGCGCGTGCAGGCCGATCAGCACCTCCTCGCGCGCCACCGGTGCCAGATTGGCGATGGCCCGGGACAGCACCGAAGCGCCGACCTTGGCCCCGCAGCCGCCGCAGCGCATGGCGGCTGCCGAGATCGCCTGATCGTTTTCGGCCTCGTCGAGGGGGACGCGGTTGGCGCCGAGCGGCTTCGCGGGGCCTTCCGGCATCGATGGCAGGTCATTGAGCTGAGGCATAAATCGGGACATGAAGCGTCGGTCGATGCTGTCCTTCCAGCGCCATACCCAGTTGCCGGCGAGGCAGAGGCCGCCCCGGGAGGCCACGGCGTGGCGATCGCCGGTGCTGATCAGGGCGAGCCATTTGGCCTGGGGGTGGTAGGGCGTGAGCGGCCTTCCGGTCACGGCGGCACGGAGGTTGTCGGCCAGCGGTCGGCCCTGGCGCACCGCGAACACCCCGGCCTTCTCGCGGGGGTGGTGGATCTGGCTGGCGATGTCGCCAGCGGCGAAGATGCGCGGATCCGACGGCGAGCGCAGGGTATCGTCGACCTGAATGAAACCGTCGTCGTCGAGGGCCAGGCGGGTGTCGCGCAGCCAGGCGGCCCCACCGGCGTTGGTCACCCAGACGATCTCGTCGGCGTCATGCCAGTGATCATCCGCGTCTTTCAACCGCCCCGCGGCCACCTCGACGATGTCCGTACCGGTACGTACGGCAACATTGCGTCTGACGAGGGTATCGCGGAAATGCGCCTGTACTCGGGCGTTGTGGGTCGGCAGGATCGACTCGCCGCGGGTATAGAGCGCGAAGGAGAGCTCGGCCGGGTCGCGCCCCCGGGCGGCCAGCTCTTTGCCCAGCCGGAACTGCATGGCGAGCAGCAGTTCGACGCCGCCGGCACCGCCACCGACCACCGCGACGCGGGTTTGCCCCGGGTGCTCCTCGATGCGATGGAGCAGCGTCTGCCAGCGGTCATTGAAGCGGTGAATCGGCTTGACCGGGATGGCATGGTCGCCGGCGCCGCCGACCAACTCCATACGTGGGGTCGAACCGATGTTGATCGACATGACATCGTAGGACACCGGGGGGCGTGAGCGGCACAGCACTGTCCGCGCATCATGGTCGATGCCGATGGCCTCGTCGCTATAGAAGCGGGCTCCGGCATACTCTGCCAGGCGTCGCAGGTCGATGTGCACGTCGTCGTAGCGGTAATGCCCGGCGATGTAGCCCGGCAGCATGCCCGAGTAGGGGGTATGGGTATCGCGGCAGATCAGAGTGAGCCTGACGCCCGGTTCGGGTTTCATGGCGAAGCGTTTGAGCACCCCCACGTGGGTGTGCCCGCCGCCGACGAGGACGATATCCCGTAACGCGGGTAACCCCGGGGGCTGCTGCGATGGCTGCATGGTAAGGCTCGCTCCAGATTGATGAGGCAACACAGTGATCAGGCAATGGGGTGATCAGCCAATGGGGTGATCAGGCATTGCCTCTCAGTCTAACCGCCAAGGAGGACCAGCGGGCGGTCGGCCCTGCCTTTCACGACGACGCCCCCGCCGGTCTCCCGGCGGGGGCGTTCTGTGGTGCCAGCGTGGCGCTGGCATGGGGGGCTCAGGCGCGGCTGACCTTCACCGGCAGGCCCTGGCGCACGCTGGCGCCGCTGATGGGTTCGAGCCAGGTGCCGTCCACGTTGCGGGTCGGGTCACGGAAGCCCAGGTCGTTGATGTTGATGCCGGCGCGCAGCCAGGGCATGTCCGGCTGGGACTCGCCGTCGATCACATGGGGCGTGGCGCCCAGGTCGCGGTGGCCGTAGCCGTGCTCGATGCCCAGCGAGCCGGGCATGACGCTTTCGCTGACCAGCGCCAGGCCCACCACGCTGCCTCCGGGGCTCTCGATGCGAATGGTATCGCCATGGCCGATGCCGAAGCGCTCGGCGTCCTCTCGATGCATCTGCACCGGGTTGTAGGGCTTGATCATGCGCAGCCGCTCGTTGCCGATGGCGTAGGAGTTCATCAGGTTGGACTTGAACGAGAACGCCAGCAGCGGCCAGTCCTCTTCGGTGAACACCTCACGCATGGCCTGCTTGTTGGCCAGCAGCGGCAGGCTGTGGCAGGGCGTGCCGCGGTTGGGCTTGCCGCTCATGGTGTCGATGCTGGTGCCCACGGTCTCGTTGTAGACGCAGAGCGTCCGGCGCCAGGCGTTGGTCAGTCGCTCGCCTTTGAAGTGATCGCTGGCGTCCTCGAAGCGCCCGCCGCGGGCGTAGAGGTAGGCCACCCGGTCGCGCTCCTCCTGCTTGAGCGTGCGCTCGAGGCGTGGCAGCAACGGGTCGAGTCCGGCATGGGCGATGTCGCTCTCGCTGGCCTCGGGTAGCGGTTCGCCCTGGAAGGCGATATTGGCCGCAGCGCGCAGGTAGTAGTCCTCGGCGCGGTTGAGCGGGTGCAGGCTGCCGTCGGCATCGGGGATCGCTTCGTCGCCGAAGCCCGCCAGGCCCAGGCGCTTGGCCACGGCGATGAAGAAACTGTCCATGGTGACCGGCTCGCCCTCGGCGGTCTTCTGCTGTCGGGGCTCCACCACCGGCCAGCAGGCAGTGGTCATCTTGCCTAGCGCACCCTTCCAGGCGCCTGTAAAGCCCCATACCTCGTACATCACCGAGTCGGGTACGACATAGTCAGCGTAGCGGTTGGTTTCGTTGATGAAGCCGTCCACCGCCACGAATAGCCCCAGGCGCTTGGGGTCCTTGAGCTTGTCGGCGATCATCGCCTCGAGCCCGGCCTGGCCGTAGATGGGGTTGGCCATGCAGCCGATCACCGCCTTGATCGGGTAGGGGTAGCCGTCCAGCGCCGAGGGAAGGTGCTCGGTGAGGGTGGGCGGAGCGAAGGAGCGCCACGGCGCCTTGGCCGGGTAGGGGTTCTCGCCCGCCGCCACCTTGCGCTGGTACTCCGAGGAGCGCTCGTAGGGGAAGCGCGAGCGGGAGAGGAACACCCCCTGGGGGCCACGCTTGCCGGGGAAGTTGGCCAGGTCATAGCGCGGGCCGGCGCCGGTGCCGTTGAAGGTCCCGCCGCCCACGGCGCTGCCGCCCTTCATGTTGTAGTTGCCGGCCAGCAGGTTGAGCATCTGCACGCCGAAGGCGGCGTAGAAGCCGTTGCCGGACATCATGCCGCCGTGGCAGTTGACCACGGCGCGGCGGCCGTGGCTGGCGTAGCGGCTGGCCAGCTCGACGATGGTCGCCTCGGGAATGCCGCAGTGCTCGGCATAGGCGGCCAGCTCATGCTCATGGGCCGCCTCGCGCAGCAGGGTCATGCTGCTCTTGACCCTTACGGTGGCTCCGTCGGGAAGTGCTACCTCGCGGTCGACGAACAGCTCGGCGGCCATCGCCTCCTCGCCGTGCACCAGCTCGCCGTCGACCACCACCATGGGGGCGTCGGCGTCGCTGTCGGCTTCCGCCAGGCCCAGATCGCTGGCACGCAGGAAGTGTCCGCGACGCGAATGGTTTTCGGTGTCGATCACCAGGTGGGTGGCGTTGGAGTGGGTCGCCTCGCCGGCGGCGTCCGCGGCGGCCTTGCCCGGCAGTTCCAGGAATGCCTGGGCGTAGCCTTCGTTGTCGAGCAGCCAGCGAATCACCGCCATGGCGAAGGCGCTGTCGGAGCCCGGGCGGATAGGTACCCAGCGGTTATTCTCGGCAGCGTGGGAGGTGGAGGCGTTGAGCGCCGGGTCCACCACCACGTACTCCAGGGTGCCGGCGGCGCGGGCCTGGGCGATCAGCCGACCCTGGCGCTTGAAGGGGTTGCCGGCCTGGCTCGGCGCGGTGCCGATGTACATGATGAAGCGCGCGTTCTGGATGTCCGGCTTGACGTGGGCGTTGGCACCCAGGTCGTTCATCACCGCGCCGGAGCCCATGCGGAAGGCCAGGCCGCAGTAGGAGCCGTGGTGGCCATAGTTGCGGGTGGCGAAGGCGTTGAGGGTGAAGCGCTTGAGCAGATCGGAGCGGCCGTAGTCGGTGGCTTCCATCACCATCAGCTGGTTGGCCCTGGGTCCGAATTCCGGGTTCTCCGGATCGATCAGGGTGTCGTGGTCGTGGATGGCGCGCAGGCCGTCTACGTGACCCTCGCCGAACAGGTCTCCGCCCTCGCAGACCTCCTCGATCAGCTGCTCGAAGGAGATCTTCTGCCACTCGCGGGCGCCGCGTTCGCCCACCCGCTTGAGGCAGTGGTCGACCCGGAAGGGACTGTAGAGCTGGCTCATCATGGCGTTGCCGCGGGCGCAGGCGGTGGAGCGGTTGACCTGGCCCTGGCCGCCGTAAGCGCTGACGTGGCGCAGCGCCTCGGACACCGGGGTGCGCATGGGCAGGTGGTCGTCCGCGGAGAGCGGGTGATAGGGGTTGCCGGAGACGCGCAGCACCCGGTCGCTTTCGTTGTCGACGCGGACCCGCACGCCGCACTGGGTGGTGCAGCCGTAGCAGATGGTGAAGGCGGTCCGCTGGTCCGGGTTGAGGGTCAGCTCACCGGTATCGAGGTCGACCCGATACTCCGGCGCCAGAGAGTTGCCGTGGATGCGATCCTTGGGCTTCTCGCCGGCGCTGCCGGTGACGCCCTTGGCCATCTTGGCAAGGGGGTCGGAGTAGCCGGCGACGAAGGTGGCGGCACCGCCGGCGGCGACAGCGCCCTTCATGAAGCGGCGGCGTGAGGTATCGACAGGGGGCTTAGCCATGGCTGGGGGCTCCTTCAGTGGTTGCCGCAGCGCTCCGGGCGTCGGGGTGTGCAGGGCTATCGGATGGTGCAGGGCTATCAGGGGGCAGGTCGGTAGCGCTGCCGCCCTGGCTCGCCTGGCGCCAGGGAATCAGCAGGTCGATCACCAGGACCGCGGCAAGCCAAAGGCCGAAGGTGCCGACGATGCCAAGCAGACCGGAAGAGCCCGCGGGAATGCCGTAGTGGTGGAAGCCGGCGCTGTTGCGTGCCACGTGTTGCACGTCCATCAGCACCACCCAGCGGAACATCCAGCCCATGTGAATGGCCACCAGGCCCAGCACCCAGGCCCAGGCGAAGAGCGCCGGACGGCGGGCGGCGGGGCGGGTGAGCAGATAGAGCACGGCGCCGAACAGCGCCACGCCGGTCAGGCCACCCCACAGGGCGGTGCTGCGCCAGGAGGGGCTCTCCCGCACGGACTCCAGCGCCGCGGCCACCGAGCCGACGTTGGCGTTGATGCCATCGAGAAACCAGCTCCCGGCGACGAGACCCGCCACCACGCAGGCGCCCAGCAGTACCTTGAGCATCTGGGTGTTGGTGGCCATGTCCCGCATGCCGCTGACTCGGTTGAGCACCAGGGTCAGACCGGCAGCGGTGATGAAGCCGGTGGCGACCAGCATCGGCGGCAGCCAAACGGTGTTCCACAGCGGGCGCGCCTTGACGATGGCAAGCTCCGCCCCGGTGTAGAGCATGATGCCGGTGGAGAGCACGAGGGTGCCCAGGCCCACCAGCACCAGCAGCGCGCGAGGGGTGGCGCCATTGCCCAGAGAGAGCCAGCGTGCAGTGAGCCCCATAAGGCCGTCTGCCTGGCGGTTGGCCTGCAGCGCGGGACGCCAGGCCAGCCAGCTGAGCACAAGCACGCCCACCACGTAGAGCGGCAGGATCAGGCTGCCGATGGACATCCAGGAGCTCGAGGTGGAGAAGGCGTAGAAGTGCCAGAAGCGCAGCGGCTGGTGAAGGTCGGCGAGCAGCGCCACCGGGGCCACCAGGGTGGTGGTCAGGCAGGCCAGCAGGGCGAGGCGCGCGGTAGGCAGCCACTTCTCCTTGCCGAACACCAGCGCCGGGGCGGCCAGCCACAGAGTGGCGTAGGAGATGGCGATCAGGAAGAAGTACTGCACGGCCCAGGGGTACCAGGCGATGGCGTAGCGCGGAGCGAGCAGCTCAATGGCCATGGAATTCATAACCCATCTCCTTGCCTTGGGGATCGAGGACTTCCAGGGCCACCGGCTCGGCGAGCGGGCGCGTGGTGAAGCGCTCGTCCATGCCGAGATAGAAGACCTGGGGCAGGGTGTTCTTTTCAGGCTGCAGCACCATGAGCGCGTCGCGGTGCTCGGCGATCATGCGGCTGATCTGGCTTTCCGGGTCGCGCATGTCGCCGATGATCCGCGCGCCGCCCACGCAGCTCTCCACGCAGGCCGGCAGCAGGCCGGCTTCCAGGCGATGGGCGCAGAAGGTGCACTTGTCGGCGGTCTGGGTCTTGTCGTTGATGAAGCGTGCGTCGTAGGGACAGGCGTTGACGCAGTAGGCGCAGCCCACGCAGCGGTCGCTGTCTACCACCACGATGCCGTCCTGGCGTTGAAAGGTGGCTTCCACCGGGCAGACCGGCACGCAGGGCGGGTTTTCGCAGTGGTTGCACAGGCGCGGCAACATGAAGGTGGCCAGCTCGCCGGTCTCCTGGTGCTCCACCTCGTACTGGGAAACGGTGGTGCGAAACTTGCCCAGCGGGGCGTCGTTTTCGATATGGCACGATACGGTGCAGGCCTGGCAGCCGATACACTGGCGCAGGTCGATGAGCATGCCGTAGCGCTTGGTGGGATCGCCTTCTCGGCGCGGCGGCTGGCTGTTGATTCCGGCGCTGGCAACGCTTGAAAGCGGTATCAGGGCGGCACCCGCGCTGAGGCGGGCCAACTGGCCGAGAAGGGAGCGGCGAATATGATCCATGGCGCCTCCGGTGGCTGGGTGTCGCGGGGAATTGCCCTGCGGCGGTAAAGAAGGATGACACCGGAAAGATTACCTTCGACCAAGGTCGGGGCGCTTGATATGAATCAAGAGATTGTTAGCATGCTCTTAATGTTCGCGTAATGTTCGCGCAAGTCTCTGGCGGGAAAAAACGACCCATAAACGCACACGCCCCAACGGGACATCGTCGGGGCGTGCGATTTGAATGGGGTGCGACGGCGTCAGTGCGAGGTGGGCTGTCGATCGATGGTGCGGTGGAGAAGCTGCAACTCTTCGACCGATAGATGCTCGATGCGGCCGGAGAGCAGATCGCTGACCTTCTGGGCCGGCAGGCCGGCGCGTCGGGCAATGTCTCGGCAACCAAGGTCTGATACGGCGATCAGCCGGCTCACGATGCGCATGAGGCGTGAGCGTTTTTCCAGGTCCCTGACGTCGAGGTCAGGGCTACTTCGCGGGGGGTCGGAAAGATCCGCGCCGTGGGTGTGACGTGCAGTACTCATGATGCTCCAGTGGGCGATTGCGACATGCACACTATGGCGGCTGTTTGGCGATTTTGCCAGTGTCGATTCGATGATGTTTTGGTGGCACGCTCATGGCGGGCTCCGGTCGTCCGCGGGGTGCCGCGAGGCACTCCGCGGATGGCCTAGAACAGCAGGCCGGGCAGCCAGAGAGCGATGCTCGGGTAGGCGACTATCAACGCCAGGCCGAGGATCTGCAGGGCGACAAAGGGCAGGGCGGAGCGGTAGATATCCACGATCGTTATGGACTTCGGGGCGACCGATCGCATGTAGAACAGGTTGTAGCCGAAGGGGGGCGTCAGGTAGGCGGACTGCATGCTTAGGATGAAGAGCACCGCAAACCAGGTGGTGTCGAAGCCCAGTTCGCGCACGATGGGCACGTAGAGCGGCACCGTGATGAACAGGATGGCGAAGTCATCCAGGAACATGCCCAGCAGGAAGAAGCTGAATAGCATGAAGATGATCACGGTATAGGGGGACAGGGAAAAGTCATCGATCATATCGCTGATGACCATGCCGGCACCGAGGCCCATGTAGATTCGGCTGAAGAAGACCGCGGCAATGGCAATCCAGATCAGCATGCCGGTGATCTTTGTGGTGCTGAGCATCACATAGCGCAGCAGCCCCCAGCTGAGTTTGCCGCGCATGGTGGCGATCAGCAGGGCCCCGGCAGCGCCGACCGCGGACGCCTCGGAGGGTGAGGTCACGCCGCCGATGATGCAGCCGAGAACCGTGACCACCAGCAGTCCCGGCGCAATGATATGGCGTAGGGACTGCAGCTTCTCCCTGGTCGTGTAGCGTTCCTCCGGCGGCGTGGCAGGCCCGAGCGATGGATTGAGCCGGCAACGGATAAGAATGTAGATCATGTAGATACCGGCCAGCATCAGGCCCGGCATCAGGCCGGCTGCGAACAGCTTGCCCACCGATTCCCTGGCCAGGAAGGCGTAGACAATCATCAGCACGCTGGGTGGAATCAGAAAGCCCAGCGCGCCTCCGGCCATGATGGTGCCGGTGACCAGCCGCTTGTGATAGCCACGCTTGAGCATGGCCGGCAGCGCGATGATGCCGAGGCTGACGGTGGCCGCGCCGGAGACGCCGGCCATGGCGGCGATCAGTGCACAGATCAGCACCGTGCCCACCCCGAGCCCACCGGGGACGCTGCCCATCAGCTTGTGGATCATGCCAAACAAGTCATCGGTGATACCCGACTTCTCGAGTACGAGGCCCATGAAGATGAACAGCGGCAGGGAGACCAGCAGGAAATTGTCCATGGCGCTGTAGGCAGAGGCCAGGAGCAGGTCCACGCCGCCCGGGCCGAACATTACATAGGCGCTTCCCATGCCCGATATCATCAGTGCCAGGGCCAGCGGGGCTCCCATTGCCATGAGCACTATCATGGAAAAGAACATGATGGCGGTTACTGTGAGGGGCTCTAGGTTAGCCATATTGCAGCCCTTCTATTGGCACGCTTGTGCGGCGTGCCATGAATGAGGTGGTTCGCGGAGAGAGACTCATTGGTCTGGTTCATCCTCGTCGCTGCGGGGGTCCTGGAACGTAACGCCGGCCAGGCGCAGGCCTGCGCGTAACAGCTCCGCCAGGCATTGCAGCATCAGCAGGGCCACAGCCAGCGGTATGGTCGCCTTGATCGGCCACAGCGGTGGGCGCCATACGCTGCGATTGGAGAATTCTCCGATGCTCCATGCGTGGTAGGCAAAGTCCACGGCCATCTGAAGGACGATCGCGAGGACCACCAGGGAAAGGGTGAAGATCACCACGTCGCAGAAAGCCTGGGCACGACCCGGCAACAGGCGATAAATGACGTCGCTGCGCACGTGGCCCTGATGACGAAGGGTGTAGCTTCCCGCCAGGATGCTGAGTGCACCGAAGAACATGGTCGAGAGCTCATGCCCCCAAATGGTGGGGGAGTTGAGCATGTAGCGAGCCACGACTTCAAAAATCAGTACACCGATGATGCCTAGCGTCAGCCAGGAGGTGGCCCTCCCGACCCAGTCGGAAAGACCATCCTGCACCCTTAAATAGCGGGTGACTTTACTCACTCAGCCGTCCTTGCTCGATGGCGTTGTTGATCAGGATCTCCACAGCACGGGCATTGCGCTCGGATTTCTCGGCTTCCGCTTGCCAGATAGGCAGCGCGGCCTCGGCCATACGCATGGAATCTTCTTCCGGCAGCACGGCGAATTCGAACAGCTCACCCTCGTCGATGATGCGCTGGTTACCCTCTTCCAACCAGTTGTGAACATCCTCCAGGTACTGGTCAATCCCGTCTGTCAGGATTTCCTGCTGCTCTTCGGTGAGGCCTTCCCAGGTTTGCGGATTGATCAGGGCGTTCTCGGTCCAGCCCGGGTTGAGCAGATTGATATCGGTGTAATACTTCGCGACTTCCTGAAGTTTGAGCTGCTCATATTCCACCGGTCCGCCATAGATGGCACCGTCGATGACGCCTGTCGAGATGGCGATATAGAGCTCCTCGCCCGGCAGGAAAACCGTCGGAATATCAAACTTTTCCAGAACAGTGGCAATGGAGCTGGTCGCGCGTAGGCGCATGCTGGCCAGGTCTTCCAGGCTGGTAACGGGCTCACGGGTCAGCAGGCCATAGTCGCTACCGAAGCCGCGGCCGATCAGCTTGACGCCCTGCTCTGCATAGGCTTCTGCTACCAGCTCATCGAGACCCTGTCGGTCGAAGATGTCGCGGGCTTCCTCAACGTTTACCCAGGCACCGGGCAGGCCACCTTCGATGGTGCCGATGCTGACGCGCCCCGGCCAGTAGCTGCCTACACCGTGAGCGATATCGATGGTGCCGCGCGCCACGGCATCCACGAACTGATCGCTGTCGACCAGTTCGCCGCCGCGGAAGGACTGGATGCGGATCGAGCCGTTGCTGGCCTCGCTGACCCGATCACGCAGGTCGGCGGCGATCTGATCAACTTCTGTGCCATAGAAGGTATGCATGCGCAGGCGCACGGTGTCGGCATAGGCCAGCTGGCTGGCAACGACCGATACGGCTACCGAAGTGGCCAGGGTACTTTTGAGTAAGGTTGAAAGCTTCATGGAAGGTGCCTCTTTCTGCTGCAGTTGGGAGTTGTATATTGTTGCCTGTAGATCTGTGCCACAGACCATATCTGCTCCTCGAGTAAAGCATATGGAAAAGGCCTGTTCCATAAAAATTTCGACATAAATAGTATTATGTCGACACTTGTTGCTTTGATTGCTAAGTAACTTTTGTATCGCAGAAAGTCACTATTTTTTAGCTACGTTGACATAATTTAAAAATGTAGATATTTTTAAGGGGAACTCTCACCGCTCATCCCCTGGAGCCCCCGACATGACCGTTCTCGCCCAGCTTCCCGCCCTCGCCATGCCCCTTCCCGCCGACATTCGAGGCTTTACCCTGGCGCCCTCCGCGGCGTCGCCGCGCCTGCTTCAACTGACCATTACTCGCGATGTGGTCGCTGCCTTCCTCAAGGCCGTCGCCGAGTGGCCTGTTCAGGCGCTTGAGTACAAGTCCATGCTGCGCTTCCGGGTGGCGAAGATCCTCGACGACCTGTGCGATAACACCCTGCAGCCGGTGCTGGTCAATACCCTGGTGGATCGCGCCACCGGTGGCTTTCAGGTGGTGCCCGAGGGACTGGATTCTGTCGAGCAGGCCGACGACATGGTCAAGGTGGCAACTGCAGTAGCGCATCTGATGGGGCGTTCCAACTACGACGCCATGAGCGGCCAGTACTTCGCTCGCTTCGTGGTCAAGAACGTTGATAGCTCGGACAGCTACCTGCGCCAGCCGCACCGGGTTATGGAACTGCACAACGATGGCACCTTCGTCGAGCAGGACACCGACTATGTGCTGATGATGAAGATCGACGAACAGCACATGGAGGGCGGTAACTCCCTGCTGCTGCACCTGGACGACTGGGAAGGTCTGGAGCGCTTCTATCACCACCCGCTGGCGCGCCGTGAGATGCGCTGGACCGCGCCGCCCAGCAAGAACGTGGGCAAGGATATCTACCATGCGGTCTTCGACGTAGATGCCAGCGGTCTGCCGATCATGGCCTACATTGATCAGTTCGTGCAGCCCAAGAACTTCGAGGAGGGCAACTGGCTCACGGATCTTTCCGAGTCACTGGAGAACAGTCCGGCGATTCTTTCAGTGCCGAATCCGGTTGGCAGTTTCCTGCTGATCAACAATCACTTCTGGCTGCACGGCCGTGATCGTTTCACGCCGCATCCGGAGCTGCGCCGCGAATTGATGCGCCAGCGCGGCTACTTCACCCACGCCAAGACCCTGCGCAAACCGCGTCAGGTCTAAGGGTAACGTCGCAAGCAGCGAGTTACCCTGACCAGGCCACGCCGTGACCACGGCGTGGCCGTCTTATTGCAGGAGCGAGGAAGGCATGTACGATTTCATTATCGTGGGCGGCGGCATCCTGGGGATGTCCACCGCCATGCAGCTCAAGCAGACCTATCCGGAACGGCGCATGCTGCTGCTGGAAAAGGAGGCGGGGCCTGCACAGCACCAGACCGGACACAACAGCGGGGTGATCCACGCTGGGGTCTACTACACGCCCGGCAGCCTCAAGGCGCGCTTCTGCCTGGAGGGCAATCGGGCCACCAAGGCCTTCTGCGACACCCACAAGATTCCCTACGACAGCTGTGGCAAGCTGCTGGTGGCCACCAGCGAGCTTGAGATGCAGCGCATGGCTGCGCTGTGGGAGCGCACCGAAGCCAACGGCCTCACGCGCGAGTGGCTATCGGCCGAGGCGCTGGCCGAGCGAGAGCCCAATATCACGGGGTTGGGTGGTATATTTGTGCCCTCCAGCGGCATCGTCGACTACGCCGAGATCACCCGGGCCATGGCCGCCGAGTTCGAGCGGATGGGCGGGGAAATCCGCTACGGCTGCAAGGTCACCGGCCTGGAGGAGCGCCGTCATGAAGTGGTGGTGACCACCGATACTGGCGAGTTCACGGGGCACTATCTGGTGACCTGCTCGGGACTGATGGCCGACCGGGTCATCCGCCTGCTGGGGCGTGACCCGGGCTTTACCATCTGCCCCTTCCGCGGCGAGTACTATCGGCTGCCGGCCAAACACAATGACATCGTCAACCACCTTATCTACCCCATTCCCGACCCCTCCATGCCGTTTCTGGGCGTGCACCTGACGCGCATGATCGACGGCAGCGTGACCGTCGGTCCCAATGCGGTGCTGGCGCTCAAGCGCGAGGGCTATCTCAAGCGCGATGTCTCGCTCACCGATATGGCGCGGATGTTCACCAACCCCGGTATCCTCAAGGTGCTGGGCAAGAACCTGCGGCCGGGCCTGGTGGAAATGAAGAACTCGCTGCACAAGCGTGGCTACCTGGAGCTGGTGCGCAAATACTGCCCGGGTCTGGTCCTTGAGGATCTCGAGCCCTATCCGGCCGGGGTGCGCGCCCAGGCGGTCTCTCGCGATGGGAAGCTGGTGGACGATTTCCTGTTCGTGAATACCCGTCGCACTCTCAATGTGGGCAACGCCCCGTCGCCCGCGGCCACGTCTGCCATTCCCATTGGGGCCCATATCGTCGAGCAGGTTAAGACGATGGTGGAAGAGTGAGGTGATGTACCGAGCAGAGGTGCGATCCCGCGGCGCTGCAGGGCTCACTTGCGGAATTGCCGAATAAAACCAGGAACGTAGAAATATGGCCGTTGGCTTCTCACGCACAGGGCGTGCTAGCTTTCGTTCTGGCGTGATGATTTCTCGCGCCGATAACTCTACAAGATAATCGGGTTTCAGCCCGGAGGATTGCCATGCAAGCCATCAAGTACGCCGTCGCCGCCTCGCTGATTGCCACGGCCCCGCTGGCCGCGGCGCAGCAGCTCTCCATCGCCACCGGCGGTACCGGCGGCACTTATTACCCTCTCGGCGGCGGCTTGGCCGAGATGATCAACAACCACATCGAGGGTGCGAGCGCCGTGGCCGAGGTCACCGGGGCGTCGGTAGAGAACATGGGCCTCGTATGGCGCGGCGATTCCGACCTGGCGCTGGCGCTGGCTGATACTGTCTACCAGGCCCATAACGGCACCGGCGACTTCGAAGGGCGTCAGCTTGACAATATCCGCGCTCTGGCATCGGTCTATCCCAACGCCGTGCAGCTTGTCTCCCTGGCCGATTCCGGTGTCGAGACCCTTCAGGACCTGAAAGGTAAGCGTGTCTCCGTCGGCGCCCCGGGCAGTGGCACCGAGCTCAATGCCCGCGCGTTGCTGGAGGCCAACGGCATCAGCTACGACGATTTCGATCCGCGCAGGCTGAACTTCAACGAGACGGCCGACGCCATTCGCGACGGCGATATCGAGGCCGGCTTCTGGAGCGTGGGGCCGCCCACCAGCTCCATCCTCAACCTGGCCACCACTCGCGACATCCACCTGATTCCCCTTTCCGACGAGGAGGTGGCCAACGCTCGCGAGGCCGAGCCGGTCTTCGCTCCTTACCGCCTGCGCGCTGGCCTCTACGACGGCATGGACGACGCGGTTCAGACCATCGGCATTCCGAATGTGTTGGCGGTGAGCAGCGAGATGGACGACGATCTGGCCTATCAGATCACCAAAATCCTTTTCGAAAACACTGACGAGCTGATCGCGGTGCATCCGGCTGCCAACGACACCACCGTGGAGTTCAGCATCGATTCGACCCCGATCCCCTTCCATGCTGGCGCCCTGCGTTACTACGAGGAGATCGGTGCCGAGGTTCAGGACCACCAGCGCCAGTAAATCGACCGGGCCGGGCGCTTCAGTGCGTTCCGCGATCCTGACTGCAAGCCGCCGCGCCTTCGTGCCGGCGGCTTTGCTGCTATGCCTGCTGTTGCCGCTTTCGGTGCTGGCCGCGGAGGGCTGGCTCGAAGTGCATGACGATGACGGCCGCCGGATCGCCGCGTTGCCGATGCCCGAGGGTGAGGGCTGGTGCCTGGAGTGGAACCATTCGGTGGAAGGCTTCGCGGTGCTCGACTGCTACCGCCATCGCGACGGCCGCATGGTCCTCGAACGCAGCCACCTGCCCGACTTCGCCGCGGGGCTGGATCATATCCCCGGCCGCGGTCGCCAGGTCTCCGACGGCGAGGGCGGCTACTGGATCGAGGCGATCGACGAGCCGGTTCCAGGCAACGCCTATCTCCTGAGGGTGGGGAGCCTGCGAGTGGATCACCGTTTGGTAGTCGAGGGTCAGCGCATCAGTTTGAGCCGCCTGGCCGCCAACCGGCGGGTCACAATTCGCCTGACCCTACCGGACTGAAACACGACCCTTCGAGATAAACACGATGAGCGATTCGGACAACTCACCCATTGTCCCCGGCAGCCAGGCGAACCATGCCCGGCCGGTACTGTGGCTGATCACCCTGGTGGCGGTGGGACTCTCGCTGTTCCAGCTTTATTCTGCCGGCATTCAGCCATTAGGGCTGTTCTATCAGCGCAGCATTCACCTGATGCTGATCATGCTACTGGCCTTCCTGATGTTTCCGGTGTTCGGGCCTCAGCGCCGTCGCGGTGCTCTGGGCTGGGCCATCGACTGCCTGTTCCTCGTCGGGGCTCTGCTGACAGGGGGCTATCTGGTGATCTACCTGGACGACATCTTCGGACGTGCCGGGTTCTGGAGCCAGACAGACATCGTGGTGGGCTGTATTGCCGTGGTGACCGTGCTGGAGGCGGCACGCCGGGCGGTGGGGCTTGGCATGACGATCATCGGCCTGATTGCCATCCTCTATGCCTTTTCCGGCCCTCGAGGCGAACTGCCCTGGCTGGGCCAGTTCCTGCCCGGCATTCTGGAACACCGCGGCTACAACATTGACCGTTTGGTGGGTCAGCTCTACCTGGGACAGGAGGGCATATTTGGCCTGCCGCTGGGTGTCGCCGCGACCTATATCTTCGTCTTTGTGCTGTTCGGTGCTTTCCTGGAGATCACCGGCGCCGGCAAGTTCTTCATCGACATGGCCTATGCGGCGACCGGTCGCCAACGGGGCGGCCCCGCCAAGGCGGCGGTCATCGCCTCAGCGGGCATGGGCTCGATCTCGGGCAGCGCTATTGCCAACGTGGTGACCACCGGCGCCTTCACCATCCCGTTGATGAAGCGCCTGGGCTACCAGCCCAAGCAGGCTGGCGGTATCGAGGCGGCGGCCTCCACCGGTGGCCAGATCATGCCGCCACTGATGGGGGCGGGGGCCTTCCTGATCGCCGAGTACACCCGGATGCCCTATCTGGAGGTGGTCAAGGTCAGCATCGTGCCGGCCATGATGTACTTCGGCACCGTCTACCTCTTCGTGCATATCATTGCCCTGAAGCAGGGAATGCAGGGCATGGCCAAAAGCGAGCTGCCGCAGATGCGCGATGTGATGCGCCAGGGCTGGCACTTCCTCCTGCCGCTGGGGGTGCTGGTCTGGCTGCTGGTAATGAACATGTCGCCGATGCGGGTGGGCTACTACGCCGTTATCACCATGTTGGCGGTGGCGGTGCTGCGCTTTCTGGTGTGGTTCCTGTTTGTCGCCCCGCGCCAGGGCCAGCCCGTCACCCCTGCAGGCATCGGCGAGGCGCTGTGGGCCGGTTGGCATAAACTGGTCCAGGGCCTGGCGCTGGGTGCGCGTAACGCCGTGGCGGTCTCCATGGCCTGCGCGGTGGCCGGCATCATCGTCGGGGTGGTGGGACTGACCGGATTGGGGCTCAAGTTCTCAGCGATGATGCTGGCCTTCTCCGGGGGTAATCTGCTGCTGGCGCTGATCATGGTGCTGCTGGCCAGCCTGGTGCTGGGCATGGGCCTGCCGGTGACCGCCAGCTATATCGTGCTGATCGTACTGGTGGGCCCGGCGCTGACCGCCGAGTTCGGCGTTCCGCTGTTGATCGCGCACCTGGTGGTGTTCTGGTACTCCCAGGACTCCAACGTGACGCCACCGATTGCGCTGGCCGGCTTCGCCGGGGCGGCGATCGCCGGCAGCAAGCCCATGGAGACAGGGTTCCAGGCGTGGAAGTTTGCCAAGGGGCTCTACCTGATACCGCTGTTCATGGTCTACAACCCGGAGCTCATCATGGGCGGCCCGCCGCTGGTGGTGGTGTGGACCGCGTTGACCGGCTTCCTGGCACTGGCGGCCTTCGCCGCCGCCCTTGAGGGCTATCTCTTTGTTCGCCTGGCCTGGCCGCTTCGTGTGTTGCTGCTGCCGGCCATTGTGGCGGTTTTCTACCCGAACCTCATGGTGGAGGCGGCCGGAGCCGCCGTGATGCTGACAGTGATCGCCGGCAACTGGCTGGCCAGCCGACGTGAGAACGCCGCGCCTTGCTCATAAATCGTGACGTTCCATCCACTGAGCGATAGCGGCACCAATCTCCCGGGGCCGGTCTTCTTGAAGGTAGTGGAGGCCTGGCCCCACATTGACAACCTCGGTATTCGGCAGTCGATCACGATACCCGGCGGCCACGTCAGGAGAGACAAGAAGACCGGGGTCGGCATGGATAAGCAGTTTCGGCAGAGCGGACTTTTGTAGCCAGTCCATGTAAGCCATCTGGATGTCATAGATTTCGGCTGGTTCGCCACCGATGCAGAGGTTCTGTGGAAACTTGCAGAGTATCCGCCGTGCTACCGGGTCAGTCCATGGAGCACGGTAGGCATCCAGTTCGTTTTTTTCCAGCGTACGCAGCGTCATTGCAGGCAGTATGCTCTCGATAAACAGATTCTCGTCGACCATCATGCGCTCGGCGTTCTGCTGAGACGCGCGAAGGGTCTCGAAGAACTGCCGTGTCTCGGTATCGAAAGCCTCATAGCCTGGAATCGGAAATAACATGGACTCCATGAAAGCCAGCCCCTTGATATGTTCAGGGTGGCGTCGTGCGTAGTGAAAGCCGAGGAAAGATCCCCAGTCGTGCCCCACAATGGTCAGGTGCTTGAGATCGAGGCGCTTGATAAAGGCATCAAGGTAGCGGATGTGGTCTTTGATTTCGTAGTGGATATCGGGCCGGTCTGACAGACCGTAGCCGATAAGATCGACAGCGATCAGGCGTCCCTTCCCTTCAAGTTCGGGCAATACCTTTCGCCACAAATAACTCCAAGTGGGCTGACCGTGCAGGAAGAGCACCGGATCACCATCACCATGCTCGACATAGTGCATCCTTGATCCGAGCACATTCGCATAGTGAGATGTATAGGGGAAGTCTTTGGGTTTGGTCGCACTCATGACGGCTTGCTCCCTTCCGAATGGATGATGGACTTGTAGGCGATGTTATCCACGCGGGTCGTCTCCGGGATTGATGTTGCGGGTTGCCCCATCAGCGGGCAGCGACGCCACTGGGTGCGTCCTTGGCGTGGTACTGCAGGAACTTCAGGACCAGTCGGTTCTGCTCCTTGGTCAGCTGCGTGAAGCGCTCCTTGGCCTTGAGCTGTCCAATCCACTGGTTGGCCAGAAAGTGATCGGGCATGTGGGCGACGTGGCAGCTGGAACAGTCGTCGTTATAAATCTGCCGAGCGTAGCTCCAAACGGGTTCGATGTTCGGGGCTAGGTTCTCCTTGGGCAGCCAGATATCCAGGCTGACAGGTATCCAGGTCTGACCCGTGTCGGGCAGTACCTGCGCCTCGCCAACGGTTGCTTTCTCCACGGTTGGTTTGGCCATGACGGCGGTCAGGATACGTTGCCCCGGCGCGCCGTAGATAATGCTCTCTGCCCCTTCCTGGCGCCAGCCCGAAACCTTGGCGTGTAGCCAGTCGCTCTCGCGCTGCAGGATTTCGAGTTGCGTTGCCGGCAGCAGTTGTCCGGCCGCCTGTTCGCCGCCTTGTTCCAGAAAAAAGGGCAAGGTGTCCAGGGTATAGGCGTGCTCACCAAGATCGGCCTCTGCGGCATCTTCTCTCAGCGCATCGAAGGCGCGGGCGAAGGACTGAGACATATCGGGCAACTTGTGGGCAATGCCCTTGTGGCAGTCAATGCAGGTTCCGCCGGTCTGTTGGGCTTCCATATGGCGCATCCGGGCTTCTTCTTTCTGTGTAGCCAGCGTCATGGCATCAAAGGTGTGGCAGCTGCGGCACGTGAGAGAATCGTTCTCCTGCATGCGCTCCCAGACGGTGTTCGCCATGCTCAGACGATGCTCCTCGTACTTTTCAGGGGTGTCGATGGTCCCTAATAAATGGTGATAGAGATCCTTGCTGGCCCTGATCTTGGCCTCAAGGTACGGCCAGCCCTCCGCGGGTACGTGGCAGTCCGTGCAACTGGCGCGGACGCCGCTAGTGTTCTGGAAGTGGACGGTCTGCGCGTACTCCTCATAAGGAGTCCCCATCTCATGACAGGAGACGCAGAACTTGTTCGAACTGGTAGATTTGAGTGCTGTGTGCACACCGCCCAAGCTAACGAGGGCGAAAGCGACCCCGAATATGAAAATCGCACTCCATGCCAGGGGACTCGGTCGCCGCAGCCAGCCCCATACTTTCTTGAGCATGTCGGACTCCTTGGATGTCATTTCGGTTGACTAACTAAAAACGGCCGCGCTCCTGCTGGAGTGCGGCCGTTGTTTAACAGCCATCAGGCTGTCGGCGGCGGCTCGAAGGCCGTTACCGGCAGCGTTTCGCCGGTGTATTTTTCTACATCGCCGATAGCGGTATGGCCGCAATTGCCCTGGGCCAGTCTAGATGTGCCCTTATCGACGGCTAATACGTTGGCGCTACCGTACTTGTCCAGGCTGCCGGGCTGGCCGCGTTCGGCGGGGTCGTACCATCCCCCCTCGCTGATGCAGATGACGCCTTCTCGGATGCGATCAGTGACCATAGCACCGACAAGGACCGCGCCCCGATCATTGAAAACCCGGACAATGTCGCCGTCGACAATGCCGCGAGCGTCGGCATCTTCGGGGTTGATCCACACCGGCTCTCGGCCATTGATGGTGTACCTTTCTCGCAGATTGGCCGCGGCCGAGAGTTGCGAGTGAAGTCGATACTTAGAATGAGCCGAATTAATGTGCAGGGGGTACTTGGCCCCTTCGGCGCCGGTCCATTCCACCGGCTCCATCCAGGTCGGATGGGGTGGGCAGTCGTCGTAGTTCATATTTTCGATGGCCCTCGAGAAGATCTCGATCTTGCCCGACGGCGTGCCCAGAGGCTCCAAGAGGGGTTGCTCTCGGTAGTCGGCGTAGCGAACGTAGTTCATTGCCGCTTCGTCGGGCTCGAACACCAGGGGCTCGTTGCTGTCCCAGAACTCATTGAACGCCGGCATGTCAATGCGTCTCGCTCGCCCCTGGTCGTAGGCCGCATCGTAGAACTGCTGGATCCACTGCATCTCCGTCTTTCCCTCGTCTAGGCCGTCGCCGTAGCCCAGTTTCTTGGAGATCGCGTTGAAGATGTCGAAGTCCGACCGGGATTCGAATAGCGGATCGACTATCTTGTGCATCCCCGCCATCAGGCGCAGGGAGTAGCTCCCTCCTTGCTCGATGTCGTTGCGCTCGTATGAGGTATTGGCCGGCAGGACGATGTCGGCGAACTTTGCCGTTGGCGTCCATACCATGTCGTGGACGATGACCGTCTCCGGCTTCTGCCACGCCTTGACCAGACGGTTGGTATCCTGGTGGTGGACGAATGGATTACCGCCAACCCAATAGATCAGTTTGATATCCGGGTAGGTGACCTTGCCGCCATTGAAGTCGATGGTCTCGCCTGGATTGAGTAGCATGTCGGCGATGCGAGCCAACGGGATTGACGCCAGGCCACTCTTCTCAAGCCATGCAGCGCCCTCGACGGCCTTGCCGGTTGCCGTGATGCCCGGCAGGATTGGCGCATTGGCGGTCGGTGTACCGCCGTTGGAGTAATGATAGGAGAGACCAAAGCCGCCGCCGGGCAGACCGATCTGGCCAAGCATGCTGGCCAGGGTGACCAGGGTCCAGTGAGCCTGTTCGCCATGGTCCATGCGCTGCATGGACCAGCCACTCATCAGCATGGTGCGGTTTTCAGCGAAGTCTCGGGCCAGTTGGCGAATGACATCGGCGGGGATGGTGGAGATGGTTTCAGCCCATTCCGGCGTTTTTTCGATGCCGTCCGCGGCATTGCCCATGAGGTAGTCCTCGAACACCTCATAGCCAACGGTGTATTCGTCCAGGAAGTCGGTGTCGTGCAGGCCTTCGTTGGCCAGCGTATGACAGATACCGAGCATAATGGCGACGTCGGTTTGGGGTCGCGGAGCGATCCATTCCGCGCCCAGATAATCGATGGTTTCGGAGCGCATCGGGTCGATGGCGATAACGCGGGTGCCTTTCTCTTTCAGGGCCTCAAGGCCCTCCATACCGCCGTGTTCGGCCAGGATCCAGTCGATCTTGTTGGTGATGGATGGATTGGCGCCCCAGAGCACGACCAGTTCAGAGTTTTCGACCACCACCGGCCAGGCAGTCTGCTGTTCATAGACCTCTAGGCGGCCGACCACATGCGGCATGATCACCTGAGAGGCACCGGTCGAATAGTCGCCGGTGTGGTTGATATAGCCGCCGTGCAGATTCAGCATGCGACCCAGCAGGTTTCGGCAATTGTGCAGCTTGCCAACGCTTTTCCAGCCGTAGGACCCCCCGAAGATTGCCTCGTTACCGTGTTCGTCCTTGATGCGCTGAAGTTCTTTGGCGACCAAATTGATGGCCTCGTCCCAAGACACGCGGACAAATTCCTCGGACCCTCGAGCGGCATCGTTGGCCTGTGGGCCGTTTTTCAGGTAGCCGGCGCGGACCATCGGGTACTTGATGCGCGATGCCGAATAAACGCTGTCGGGTAGGCCCTCCAACATCTCTGGGGGGTGCTTATCGGCGGCGACCGGCTCGGCGGCAACGAACTTGCCGTCTTCAACAATTGCTTTGAAGACGCCCCAGTGGGAGCCCGACAGGATACTGCCAAACGCTTCTTGCGCGGCAGCGAAGCGCGCCGGTACCAGTACCGATGCGCCGCCGAAAGCCGCCAGAGCGGCCAGGGCAGATGAGCCTTGCAGGAACCTGCGACGGCTCAGGCTACTGCCTTGCGTCGACTTGGTTTGAAATCCCATGGTAGCCTCCATTTGTCCGAGAGTGTGACTATCCGGCCTGGCATTCGCACCGCTGACCGCGATTGTAATTTGAGTGTAGAGCGCGCCTGTTAATGGCCGTCGAGCACCATGTAAATTTCTAACGCCGTCTTGTTATCGAAATGTTAATTGGTGCCTGGCGGAGCGTAGAATTCGTTCAGCGCTGCTTCCGTCAGGCGGGCAGCGGCGGCATAGTAGCCATCCGGATCGTCGCGGATCACTCGGTCGCGGAAAGTGCCGAGCCAGGGCCGCATCTCCGCCTCGACAAACACTATCTGAGCCCGGTGCAATTCGGCCGACAGGGCATCGTCCTCCGTCACCTCGCGTTCGGAAAGCGCGGCCAAGGCTGCGAGTTGAATGCCCAGGTGATCGGAGGGCTCCGGCACGCCATCTCCGACGCTTAAACCATGAGCAGAGAGGAAGCTTGCCGTCCGCTCTGTGGCAGCACCGTGGGTGCGGCCTTCTTCGTAGATGGACGCATAGGGATGAGCCGCCATTGGGCCGCCGGCACCCAAAAAAAGCGTTCCAAAGCGACCGGCCAACGCCAGCGCCGCATTGGCGTCGCTACCTTCGCGACTCCTCAAGGCACGCAGTGCAGACAGCATCGCCTGCGTCTCGTCAGCCAGGGCGGGCATGTTGTTCAGTTCGGCCACCGCTTGATCGCTTTCGTCAGCACCAAGCAACCCGACGACCTTGGCATCGGGTTCGCGCAGAAATACCGATGACAACCAGGCAAGAAGATGAGCGCGATCCGACGCGGGCAAGGACTGGGGCATGAAACCTCCGGCTATGGGATGAAATGTTAAAAACTGAAGGCATACCCAACGCCGTGCACCGTCACCAAGTGGCGAGGTTCGCGCGGGCTGTCGCCGATTTTGTGGCGTAAACGATTCACCAGAACATCGACCGTGCGGTCGCTGGACGCCCACTCCCGATGACTGATGTGGTCCAGCAGCTGGTCGCGGCTCATCACCTTGCCCTGGTGGCAAGCGAGGGCGGCCAGCAGGTCGAACTCTCCGCGGGTCAAGTGGACTCGATTACCTCTGGCATCAAGAAGTTCGCGCCTTTCGACACTGAGACGCCAATCGGAAAATACAATGTCACTCTGACCCTGAGTGACACTGAGTAGCGTTTGACCACGGACCATGAGACGGCGAATCCGAGCAGCGATTTCGCGTGGGTCGCGGTGGCGGTCGACTACATCATCAGCGCCCAGTTCCAGGCCTAGGATGCAGTCGGTGGCGTCAGCCTTGGTACAGAGGACAATAACTCCATACGTGCTCGCCCGGCTCAACGTCGCCACTAAATTGTTTCCGCCGGGTGGCGGCATATTGGTGTCCAGCACGATGACGGCCGGTCGCGATCCGTTGATGTGATCGGCAGAATGCTCGGCATCAGGTTCGAGTTTGACATCGAGGTCGCAGTTACCGAGCAGCACGATCAGATCTTGATGATCGTGACAATTTTGGCCGGTAATAAGGATGCTGGGTTGTGGCTTCATCGGTTTAATACTCGCAATCACCCTGTCTGAGTCAGGAATGAGTCAGTCACTGGTTCTAAGCATCAATCAGGCATCAATCCAGTTAGCCAAGTGACTTCTCGATGCGAATTAACTTGCCTGGGGCAGGGTTGTCTTGGTTGCGAGGATCGAGGCACATGAATCGAGTTCCTTGGCTGGAGCCGGTCATCAGTTCGACTGCGAGATAGTGGCGTCCTCCCAAGATGCTATGGCCAGCTTTTTGGCGGTAGGCGATATATCTTCTAATATGATAGTGATTTTAGCTTTACCTGCCAGTACTCAGTGGCTGAAGGTTGATTCATGTCAAGCGCTCGGGCATCGCTGTCCAGCTGACTCACCGGAAGGCCCAACACGACAAAGGCCCGCCAGGTCATGCAGGGCGGGCCTTTATGCATTGCGGCGGGAAAGGTTACTGGGTGGAGGTGTCCGCCTCGACCTCGACGTCCGCCTCGGCTGTGGCATCAACGTCCTCCTGAGAGGAGTCGGCGGCTTCATCAGTGGCATCGGCCGTGCCGGAGGTCATCTCCCTGGCGTTGTCCATCAACTCGCTTGCCTTCTCACGGGTAGCTTCCACGGCGTCGGCGGTGACCTCGCGAGTTGTTTCGATGGCATCGGCAGTGACATCGCGAGCTGTTGCGACGGCATCGGCAGTGGCGTCGCTGGCGGCGTCCAGGGCACTTTCGGTTTCACTGGCGACTTCTTCACCCGCGTCACCCAGGGTCTCGCCGACTTCCTCGGCTTCTGCCTCCGCGGCTTCGAGGGTCTCTTCGGCGGCCTGCTCGGCAGCCTGCTCTGTCGCTTCAGCGGCCTGCTGGGCCTCCTGTTCTACGGTATCTTCCTGTGTGCTGGGTTCGCTGCCCGAATCGCAGCCGACCAGGATCAGTGAGCCGGCCAGTGCCGTGACAAGAATCAGTGAGCGCTTCATGGTCAATCTCCTTCGTTGAGTTCCCTGAGGGGGGCGTATCCTGGCTGGTTTACCGCTACGACCATAGCAGGCAACGACGCAGGGAGCATGAAAACCAGTGTCGTCAAACAGAGACAGACTGAGTGGTCAAGATGACGGCGAGCGTCGGCGCGGCTAGAATGTGCCGCTTTCCTGATTCGCACACGTTATCGTGTGCCCTTTAATATGAACAGGCAGTCGCCGAGGAGCCGTCCATGCAGTCCGAACAGTCGCCGAAGGTTGGCGTGATCATGGGGTCGAAATCCGACTGGCCGGTGATGGAACACGCCGTGGCGATGCTCGAACGTCTGGGCGTGCCCTGCGAGACCCGCGTGGTCTCGGCTCACCGCACCCCGGACCTGCTGTTCGATTATGCCAAGGGTGCCGCCGAGCGGGGCCTTCAGGTGATCGTCGCCGGTGCCGGCGGAGCGGCGCATCTGCCCGGCATGGTGGCCTCCCAGACCGCGCTGCCCGTGCTCGGTGTGCCCGTGGAGTCAAAGGCGCTCAAGGGCCTGGATTCGCTGCTCTCCATCGTGCAGATGCCCGGCGGCATTGCCGTGGGCACCCTGGCGATCGGCAAGGCCGGTGCCACCAACGCGGGCCTGCTGGCGGCCCAGATCGTCGGCCTGCAGGACGAAGCGGTGCGCGCCGCCGTGGAGGCGTTCCGCGCCGAGCAGACCCGCACGGTGCTCGACCATCCTGATCCCCGGCCCGACCCGCAACCCAATTCCTGATCGCAAGCGACGAGTGAGAAGCCAATCATGAATATCGGAGTCCTCGGCGCCGGCCAGTTGGGTCGTATGCTGGCCCTGTCAGGCTATCCCCTGGCCAACCGCTTCACCTTCCTGGATACCACCGGCCACCCCAGCGCGGGGATCGGCGAGGTGATGATCCATACGGACCAGCACCACCTTCTCGAGGACTTCCTGGCCAGGGTGGATCTGGTCACCTATGAGTTCGAGCACCTGCCGGTCTCCCTGGTCCAGGCCATCGAGGAGGTCAGGCCGGTCTACCCCTCCAGCGAAGCGATCCGCGTCTGCCAGAACCGCGCCGAGGAGAAGGCGTTGTTCGACCGCCTGGGCATTCCCACCCCGGCCTACCGCCTGGTGGAGCACGCCGACGAGCTCGAGGCCGCGGCCCGAGAGCTGGGCTGCCCGGTGGTGGCGAAATCGGTCACCGAAGGCTATGACGGCAAGGGCCAGGCGGTGCTGCGCGACCCCGGCGAGGCGGCGGAGGCCTGGCGTGCCATCAACCACCCGAAGCTGATCGTCGAAGCCTTCGTCGACTTCGTGCGCGAGGTATCGATCATCGCCGTGCGTGGCCGCGACGGCGAGGTGGTCTTTTACCCCATGGCCGAGAACCAGCATGTGGACGGCATCCTGCGCTACTCCATCGCACCCATGCCGGATCTGGATGACAGCGTGCAGCAGACCGCGGACGATTATATCCGTGCGCTGCTCGACGAACTCGACTATGTGGGCGTGCTGACTTTGGAATTGTTCCAGACCCGCGATGGGGTCCTGCTGGCCAACGAGATGGCGCCCCGAGTGCACAACTCCGGCCACTGGACCATGGACGGTGCGGTGACCAGCCAGTTCGAGAACCACCTGCGGGCCATCCAGGGGCTGCCCCTGGGCGACACCGCCGCCCGCATGCCCACCTGCATGGTCAACGTCATCGGCCGCGAGGGCGATGCTGCCGAGATTCTGGCAATTTCCGACGCTCACCTTCACCGCTACGACAAGAGCGAGCGCCCTGGCCGCAAGCTGGCCCACGTCAACCTGATGGCGCCCACCCACAAGGTGCTGATGGAGCGGGTGCGCGCCTGCGCGGCTCTGCTGCCCGATGCCCCGGTGCCGCGCTTCAGTTTCGAGTAGGCCGGACTTTCTCGCCGACAGCAGCAAGACATCCACCGACTAGGAAGCGACAAGGTGACCCTACCCGACTCCCTCTCCTGGCTGCCCGTTGATCCGAGTCTTTCCTCGGTTACCCTGATGCTGCTGGGGATGATGCTTTCCATCAGCATCCTGGCCGATGTCGTGGCTCGTAGGACATTCCTGCCGCGTATCTCGCTGCTTGTGCTGGTGGGGGTTGGCGTGGCGGTGGTCCAGCAGGTTGTTCTGGGTCAGCAGGGGGGGGCTCCGCTGGGCGGGCTCAGCGAGCCGCTGATCCAGGTGGCTCTGGTGATGGTTGCCTTCCTTCTCGGTGGCGAATTGACCCTGGATCGCCTGCGCAGTCTCGGACCCTTGATCCTGATCGTCTCGATCTCGGTGATAGGTGTGGGGACCCTGGCGGTGGGTGTCGGTCTGCTGGCATTGGGGTTCCCGGTCGTAGTGGCGGTATCACTGGCGGCCATCTCGGTGGCGACCGATCCTGCGGCCGTGCAGGAAACAGTGCGTGCCAGTGGTGATACCCGGCTACGGGCTCGCCTGCTGCTGGGTATCGTCGCCATTGATGACGGCTGGGGTATCGTGGTCTTCGGGCTTGCCATGGCCATACTGGGGTGGATGCTGTCCGGTGATGGTGAGTTGGCACTGCTCGAAGCGGCCTGGGAATTGGGCGGGGCGATACTGCTGGGAACCGCGATAGGGTTGCCCGCGGCCTGGTTGACGGGTCGCCTGGCCCGGGGCGAGCCGACCCAGTTGGAAGCACTGGCTCTGATCCTGTTGCTTGCCGGTATCTCATCCTGGCTAGGGGTCTCGTCCCTGCTGGCGGCGATGGTCACCGGGGCCCTGGTGGCCAATCTTTCCAGACACCACACGCGCTCGTTCAACGAGATCGAGCTGATCGAGTGGCCTTTCCTGGTATTTTTTTTCGTGTTGTCGGGGGCCAGCATCGATCTCTACCGCTTCGGCGATGCCCTCGGCCTGACGCTTGCCTATATTCTGTTGCGCCTGTTCGGCCGTTATCTGGGGGGACTCCTCGGCGTACGTCTGGCTCGAAAGCGCCAGGCCGATCTCCCGGGCAATATCGGCCTGGCCCTGACACCTCAGGCTGGGGTAGCGATGGGCATGGCCTTGCTTGCTGCCGAGCGTTTTCCGGAGCACGGCCCCATGTTGTTGTCGGCGGTCGTCGGCTCGACCGTGGTCTTCGAGATGCTGGGGCCTCTGCTGGTCAAGAAGGTGCTGCGCTGAGTAAGTTCCCCTAGCAACGCAAGGGCCCCGCCGAAGCGGGGCCTTTTTTCTTCCTTTCTCTATAAGTTGTCAGCTGTGGTATCAGCTTTCCTTCTTCTGGCTCATGATGCCGAGGGCTCCGAGGGCGACGCCGATGATGACCATGACGGCGACGACCCAGATCGGGCTATAGAAGGTGGTGTAAACCTCCCAGCCGAGCAGATCGATGATCAGCGAGAAGGCGGTGGAGGAGCCCAGCAGGTGGCCACCCAGGGTGCCGGCGGTGGCGAAGAAGAGACCACCGATGAGCGCCAGGATCACCAGCGCCCAGCGACGGGCGCCGTCGAAGGCGGCCTCCCCGGCCCGCCACACCAGGGCGGTGAGCATGACGAAGATGCCCAGCGACCAGAACGCCATCAGGATGTGGTTGCGAGCCAGCGGACTGTAGAGGTTGGCCTCCAGAGGCCAAATCAAGAAGCCGCTGACGATACCGGCCAGGGCGCCCAGCAGGCTGAGTACCAACACTGGCAGCAGGGCCGCGCGGCAGAGTTCCGCCAGTCGGCCGGTCATCACCGCGCCGTAGAGGATCATCAGGGTAGCGAGCGCCCAGAAGGCCAGCGGGAAGTGGATGAGCATATGGTGTGTGGCGGCCATGTCAGCGACCTCCCTGGCGGTGGCGGGTGAAGCTCGGCAGCAGGCCGAGGGTGACGCCGAGCATGGCAAGCAGCCCGGCGAAGAGTGTCAGGCCCCACTGGCGGATGATGGTGTCGTTGAACTCCATCTCCACGCCGTAGAGGGCGAGTTGCTTCTCGCTGTGACGTGCTCGCACCGGCGTGCCTTCGGCGATATCCTCGGCGCCCGCATGGGCTTGGCTGACCAGTAGCGGCCAGTTGACCTGACCAGGATAGAAGAGCGTCACTTCTTTCCAGTCATTGGACCAGTCAGGCGAGCGGCCCTGGAAGCGGTTGGCGGTAATGTCGGCATCGTCACGTCCCAGTCCCAGGGAGTAGGGGTGCGAAACGTGGTGCCAGCGCCCTGCGGTGGCGTCGCGGTGTACCGCCATGGCCACCGAGTAAAGGCCCTGGTCTTGCAGGATCTTGTCATCCAGCGGGTTGCCGGTATCCAGGGCCCGAACCAGGGTCACGTCCCAGTAGCCGTCGGCCCAGCGGGCAGGGCCTTCGTGCACAATGATGTCGCCTCGAGAGCCGGCCGTTTCGCGAAGCAGACGCCGTGGGATGGTGTCGCCTTCCTGCCAGTCATGGTCCGGGTCGAAGGGAACCGCGAAGACCTCGGCCAGGTAGTAAAGGCTGTCGAAGTCCAGGTTGCCGGATACGATATCCTCCCAGCGCATGGCGTACTGGTCAGTTTGCTCCGGTGAGAACATCCACTGTGGCTGGCCGGCATCGCCGTCCCAATTGGTGGAGTAGGGGCTACGGCCCTCGTCGCCACTGCGCGCTTCACCGACCCACTGGTCATCCGAGAGACCTATCGGGTTGGCGCGATGGGAGCGCCAGTGCCAGAGGTCGAGGAAGTAGCCTGCCTCACGTTGGGCCTGAAGGGTCTCCGGCGCCTGGCGGCTGGCCCAGTCGCCGAGATCCATTCGGGTCGCCGGTAGCGACTTGGACACTTCTTCCGGGGCCTCGTCGGTGAAGCCAACGGCCCCTGCCCCGATGGTCATGTAGCCACCGTAGCGACTGAACTCTGGCACGCTGCCGTCGTCCATCAGCATCGTGACGCGATCCTCCTGGAGACCGTCGGGCACGGAGCCCGCGACGCCACGGCCCTTGCGAACCCACTCGCCACCCTCATAGACCAGCATGTCGTGAAGGATGCCGGGGTTATCTGTCGGCCAGCGGTAGCGGAAGAACATGTTGGTGTTGTTGTAGGCGGCCTGCACCTGCAATGGAAATGTCAGCGTTTCCGGGATCGCGATATTACGCTCTAGGTCGTTTTCGATCACCCCGGTACCCTGGGTGACCCAGGCTAATCCGAGGGCAATCGGCAGCCCCAGGACCAGCCAGGGCCCTGTTCCCTTGTCATGTGTTCCCATGTGAACTCCTGCTCTAAAAGGGACAAAGTATTATTGTGCCCTTTCAGTGTGGACCCGCTTGAAAAGTATGTCCTGATACAAATCAACATAAGTGCGGCAACACGCCGCAGGGCTTGCAGGTTGAGACCGATGGTTGACACGGGGCGGGGGCTATTGAACAGACCGTGCATAGCGCCGGGTCATTGCTGTTCGATCCTGGTGTTAAAAACGCAAGCGGCCCCGCATCTGCGAGGCCGCTGTTGACTGCCTGGACGGATGCCCAGAGTTGAAGATCACTCCTCGCCGAAGTACCTGGCGTGGATCTCGTCGTAGGTGCCGTTATCACGCAGGGTGGCCAGCGCCTCGTTGAAACGCTCGGCCAGGGCCTCATCGCGCTGTCGGAAGGCGATACCGAAACCTTCACCGAAGTACTCTGCGGGCTCGCTGACCATGCCGCCTACCACCTGGTAGTCGCCGTCCTCGCTGTTGAGCAGGGTGGCCTGGCCGACCACGAATTCCAGGAAGACGATATCCAGTCGCTGAGCCTGCAGGTCCAGCACCATGTCGTCCGCGGTGGAGTAGCGGTTGACGGTGGCAATACGCCCGTAGTTGTCGGTGGCAAAGTTGTCATAGGTGGTGCCCCGCTGGACGCCGATGCTCTTGCCGGCGAGGGTCTCCTCGTTGACCTCCGAGAGCTCACTGCCTTCTGGGGCGAACCAGGCGCCGGGGATGGTGATGTAGGAGTCGGAGAAGAGCACGGTCTGGCGGCGCTCATCGTTGATCGACATGGAGGACATGATGGCGTCGTAGTTGCGCGCCAGCAGGCCGGGGATGATGCCGTCCCACTCCTGTTCGACCCACTCGCAGGTCACGCCGATCTCGGCGCACAGGGCGTTGCCCAGGTCGATGTCGAAGCCGGTCAGCTCGCCGTCTGCGGTGCGATACTCCATGGGCTCATAGGGCACGTCAACGCCGATGCGCACATGATCGTAGTCGCGGGCCTGGGCGGTGCCGGCAGCGATGGCCATACCGAGGATCGAGACGGTCAGCAGTTTCTTCATTCAGTCACTCCTTGTCATGAGGCGGCACCCGAGGTGCCTACGGGGTCGACTCTAGCCCAGCCGCCGCAGGCCTGAAAGCCTCAGGTGTTGGATTTTTAAACGTATGTTTGACGCTGGGGTTCGGGTCAGCTCGCCGTGGCTCAGCTTTGAGGCCGGAGGTGGGCCAGCAGGCGCTTCTCCAACCAGCGGAAGAAATAGAGGATAGTGAAGGTCAGGCAGAGATAGATCGCCGCCACGAACAGGAAGGCCTCGAAGGGGGCATAGAAGCGCGCGTAGACAAAGCGCGCCGCGCCGGTGAGATCCATCAGGGTGACCACGCTGGCGATGGCGCTGGCGTGGAGCATGAAGATGACCTCGTTGCCGTAGGCGGGCAGAGCGCGGCGGAAGGCGCTGGGCAGGATGATCCGGCGCATCATCAGGGCCTTCGACATGCCGTAGGCTCTGGCCGCCTCTATTTCCCCGCGAGCGGTGGCCTTGATGGCGCCACGGAAGATCTCGGTGGTGTAGGCGGCGGTGTTGAGGGTGAAGGCGATCAGCGCCGGGTAGAAGGCCTCGCGCAACATCGGCCACAGGAAGGTCTCCTGGATGCCGTCAAAGAACACCACGCCGTAGTAGATGATGTAGAGCTGTATCAGCAACGGCGTGCCGCGGAACACGTAGGTAAAAAGGTAGATCGGCAGGCTGATCAAGCGCCGGCCCGAGCTGCGGCCGATGGCCAGCGGCACGGCCAGCACCAGGCCGATCACCAACGACAGGAACACCAGCTGGGTGGTGGTCACCAGGCCGTCCCAGTAGTAGCCGATGGTCTGGGGGGTAAAGATGACGTTGCCGGCCAGCAGGTCCTGGAACCAGAGGGTGATGTCCGGCATATCAGTGTCCTCCGTAGCCGACGTTGTAGCGCTTCTGGAGCCACACAAAGAGCCACTCCGAAACGCTGGCGATCAGCAGATAAACGACCGCTACCGGGATCAGGAAAGTGAAGGGCTCATGGGTGGCCCGTGAGGCCTCGGCGGCCACCCGGACCATATCGGTGAGCCCGATCACCGAGACCAGCGCGGTCGTCTTGAGCAGCACCATCCAGTTGTTGGAGATGCCGGGCAGGGCGTGACGCATCATCTGCGGGAAGCGAATACGCCGGAACACCAGCCAGGGGCTCATGCCGTAGGCCTTGCCGGCCTCGATCTGGCCGTTGTCCACGGCCATGAAGGCACCGCGGAAGGTCTCGCCCATGTAGGCGCCGAAAATGAAACCGATGGTCAGCGCGCCGGCGGCGAAGGCGTTGAGGTTGACGTACCAGTCGACGCCGAAGCGGTCGTAGATCGCATCGGTGACTACGTTGAGCGCCATCTGGCCGCCGAAGAACAGCAGCATCATCAGGACCAGATCCGGCACGCCGCGGATGACCGTGGTGTAGAGGGTCGCGAGCCTTTGCAGCAGCCAGTGGCGGGACATCCTGGCGCTGGCGGTCAGTAGCCCCAGCAGGACAGCCAGCGCCAGCGACAGCACCGCCAGCTGAAGGGTGACGCCGGCGCCTTCCAGCAGCCGCGGGCCGTAGCCATGAAGATCCAGCATAGTGCTCTCCGCTCAGTACTTGGGGGCCAGGAACTGCTTCAGGCGCGGCGACCGGGGGCTCTCGAGGAGTTCCCGCGGGGGGCCGGCTTCTTCCACTACCCCCTGGTGCAGATAGATCACCTGGCTGGAGACGTCCCGGGCGAAGCCCATCTCATGGGTCACCACGATCATGGTGCGCCCCTCGTCGGCGAGTTCGCGCATCACCTTTAGAACGTCCCCGACCAACTCCGGGTCCAGCGCCGAGGTGGGTTCATCGAACAGCATCACCTCCGGGTCCATGGCCAGCGCCCGGGCGATGGCGCCACGCTGCTGCTGGCCGCCGGACATCTGGGCCGGGTAGGCGTCGGCGCGGGCGGTGAGGCCCACGCGCTCGAGCAGGGCGCGAGCCTGCTCGACGGCTTCCTGCTTCGGTTTGCCGAGCACGTGTACCGGCGCTTCGATGATGTTCTCGAGCAGCGTCATGTGGGCCCAGAGGTTGAAACTCTGGAACACCATGGAGAGCCTGGCCCGCATGCGCACCACCTGTTTCCAGTCGGCGGGCTCTCGGCCGTGGCGAGTCTGCTTGAAACGGATCTCCTCACCGTGGACGATCAGGTCGCCCTCGTCGGGCTGCTCGAGCAGGTTCATGCAGCGCAAGAAGGTGCTCTTGCCGGAGCCAGAGGCGCCGATCAGGGTAATCACGTCTCCCTTCTGGGCACAGAGCGACAGTCCCTTGAGGACTTCTGTATCGCCGAAGCGCTTCTTGATGTTGCGTACTTCCAGTGGAATCGGGGTTTCGGCCATGAAATAGGCTCCGGATCAGGGTCGCCGCGGCGACACGCCGTGGGCAAGCGGCGCTCGGCAGGGGCGATGCCAACGGCGCACACGCCAGCTGGCCGGGGCGTGATGGCGCACGGTCGCGCAGTGTGGGACTGGTGCGGATCGGCAAAGGAGCATGATTTTACTCTCCAGTTATGGTTGTTTTAAGGTTTTTCTTCTGCCGATGCTGACCCTTGCATCTGAGCGGAGACCTACTCCGTCGGCGGTGGCTCCGGCTGCACGAGCAGGGCGGCGCGGGCGCCGACCTCTACCGAGGCGTTGGGAAAGACCACGGCCAGTGGTGTCGCGCCGACCCGGGTCTCCCCGGCTTGGCTATCCTCGGCCAACAGGGTCTTGGGAGGAAAAGCCGTAAAGTTGGGCGTGTCGTCCGGAAAGGCGAGGCGAAACGCCACGGACTCTCGGATCAGCTCGTGCTCAACTCGAAAAAAAGCCATCCGTCCGGGTGGCGCCCGGGGAGGTTCGCGCCCTTCGAGGAGCGCCGCCAGAAGTTCCGCCACTGGGGTCAGGGATGGGAGGTCATTGTGCCCGAAGGGCAGGGCGCGGCCCAGTTCCAGAGTAAACGCCTGGGCACAGTGGTAGTGCTTGCTGTAGTGGGAAAAGGTCCAGCTGTGCCGGTGCTGGTGCAGTACCGCCTGGATCTCGGCGGCGGCTAGCCAGCGCCACTGCTCGGCCTTCACAGCAGTTCGCTCGGTGAAGGGACTGACCACGAAGCGCGGGTAGTGACTGTCGCGAATGGCGGTGTGCAGATCGTAGTGCAGTCGCGCGAGCCCGGTGTGGCGGGCGAAGAAGGCGTCCACCGCGTCCATCAGCGCCCTGGCGCGATCGGCTTCCCTGCCGGTCTCAGGGAGGTCGGGACGAAACAGGCGGTTGAGGTTGGTGCCGATGAAGCGCACGCCCTGGCGTGTCGCCTCCGGGTTGCCGAGGATCACCAGAGTGGGGGCGCCGAGTCGCAGTTCCCCCCTCGCCAGACGCCCCATCAGCCCGTCGAGCAGTTCCATGGGGGCGGTCTCGTTGCCGTGGATGCCCACCGATAACACGCAGGCCCGGGCGGCAGGCCCGGGCTGGTCGGGTACGAGTTCCAGCAGGCCATGGCCGTGCCATCGGAAGTGTCCACCGGGCAGTTGGCCCAAGGTCGGCAGCTCGGCCTCTTCGAGGCTTTCCTGCAGCCAGTTCTCGATGGGCTTCTCGATCATTGTGTCAGGACTCCATGCGCCAGGATGCGCAGGCCTGGCCCTGTTCCACCTTAATTAGCTCCTCGACCGGGAACTCCAGGCGCTCGGCACGTTCTGCCAGGGCGCGGTAGGTGGCATCAGGCAGGGTCGGGGTGCGAGCCAGAATCCACAGATAGTCGCGGTCCGGTCCTGCCACCAGCGACCATTGATACTCGTCATCCAGGGCCAGCACGTTGTAGCCGCCGTAGAAGGGGCCGAAAAAGCTCACCTTGAGCCGGCCCACGTCCTCGTCGCCGATGAAGTAGGCGCGCCCCTCTGCCTCGCTGGCCTCGCCCTCGTCGAGCTTTACGCCGCGATTGAGCACCCTTACGCCCCCGTCGTCGCGCAGGCTGTAGTCGGCGGTGACGCAGTCCAGCCCGCGTTCGAAGGAGTGGTCGAGCCGGGCGATCTCGTACCACTCGCCCAGGTAGCGGTCGAGCTCGAAGCCGGTGACCGGCTGGGTACCCTTGGGGATGCCGGTACAGCCGGCCAGCAGCAAGCCAGCGCCCAGGGTGGCCAGCAGGGGAAGGTGAGGCATGTAAAGCTCCTTGGCGTAATGTCGTCGTCAGCGGACGGCTGTGACCTTTGCAGCATGGGGGAGAGCGACGGGCCGGTCTAGACTGGCCGACTGCCGAATCACAGGAGTCCGCCATGACCGATCATGTCCGTGATCACGATGCCCATGTACTCAACGACCATTATGATGCCCTCACCACCGGGAGTGGGGAAAGCCTGGTGGCGAGGCTGCGGGCGGTCTTCCACGACGCGGGCTGCGATCTGGAGCACCTGACCCTGGACGAGGTCGCCGGCATCGACCAGCTGCACCTGGGGGGGCGAGCCGCCAGCCGCTCGCTGGCGGCTCTTGGGGCGCTTCGCTCGGATCAGCGGGTGCTGGACGTAGGCTGTGGGACAGGCGGGGCAAGCCGTCTGCTGGCCGACGAGGCCGGCTGCCAGGTGGTCGGCGTTGACATTACTGCGGCCTTCGTCGAGGTGGCCGAGTGGCTGAGCGCGGCTACCGGTCTGGCTCAACGTACTCGCTTCCTGTGCGCCGATGCCGCCCGCACCCCGCTGCCGGATAGCTCCTTCGATGTCATCTGGTGTCAGCATGCGCTGATGAACATGCCCGATATGGCCGGTGTGCTGGCGGAGTGGCGTCGGCTGCTGGTGCCCGGCGGACAGGTATTGCTGCATGAGGTGGTGGCTGGCGAGAATCTCGAGCCTCTGGCGCTGCCGGTACCTTGGGCGCGCACAGAGGCAACCAGCCACCTGAAGGGGCGCGAGTCGCTTCAGGCGAGCCTGGAAGCGGCGGGGTTCGTGCCGGTGAGCGTGCGCGATGTCACCGAGACGGCACTGACCTGGCATCAGAAGCATGTGCGCCGCGAGGCCGTCGGGGAGAAGACCGCACGCCTGCCCGGGCCGGCGCTGATCTTCGGCGATGAGTTCGTCGAAATGGGGCGCAACCTGCGCGACAATCTGGCCGCCGGCAAGGTGCGAATCCTTGATGGAGTATGGAAACTGGCGTGAGTTGAGGAAGGCGCTTCGGCGGGGCCAGAAACCCCGCCAAGGCCAAGTTCAGCGGGTATCGCTCAGACTGACGTAGCGGCGAGCGCGTACCTGGTAGCTGAGCGGATGCAGCACCAGCCAGGCGGCGATGGTCAGGCCAATGATAGCGCCGATCATCGCTACCCAGTCGAAGGCGGTGGCCACATAGCCGAGCTGCGAGTGGGTAAAGACCGGAATCCACCACAGCCCCGAGAGGCCGACCGCCAAGGCCGCCAGGTTGGCGCCCAGGCAGCGATATTGCAGTGTTTGGTAACCGCGCCAGCGGGCCACCAGCTGGACAACCACCAGCACCCCCCCAGCACCGACAATCATCCACAGGAAGGGGGCCAGGGCGTACATCAGGATGGTTAGTGCACCTTGAATTGTCATGATCGTTTCTCCTCAGGCCTGGCCTTCCAGCACGGCATAGTAGGCCGGCTGCAGCATGCGGTCCTTCATGACCCAGGCCGCCCATGACTCGTCGCGGGGGTCGATGAAAGGAAAGGAGGGCAGGAAGTCCATATCGTTGTCGTAGCCGAACTCCACCAGCATCGCCTTGCCGATGTCGGTGATCAGCGGACAGGACGTGTAGCCGTTGTGGCGGGCCGGCAACGGCTGCTCCTGCATCTGGGCCAGCAGGTTGGCCTCGACCACCGGAGCCTGGGCCTTGACGCTGGCGGCGGTCTTGTTGATCGGCGCGCCGATCACATCGCCGATGCCGAACACCTCCGGATAGCGGTTGTGCTGCATGGTGTGGATGTCCACATCCAGCCACTCGCCGCGGAAGGGCCCTTCGCGGGCGATCAGATCGCTCTCGCGGACGAAGTCCGGAGCGCTCATGGGCGGCACCACATGGATGAAGTCGTAGTCGACCACCTCGGTCATCTCTCCCTCGCGACCGAACTCCTCTTGGCGGAGCTCGTGGTGGGAGGTAAATTCGCTGGCTGGGCCGACGAAAGTGAACTCGGCCTTCTGGGCGCCGGGGTCGATAGCCGAGAGCCGATAGTGGTGACGACGGTTGATGCCCTCGTCGTCGAAGCGCTGCTTAAGGAAGTCATTGATCCAGGGCTGGCTGAACATGCCGGCACCGGGCGTCAGGTAGTCGAGTTGGAAAGCATCGCGACGGCCCGTGTCCCGAATACGCGATAAGGTGGTGAAAGTCATCTTGATCGGAGCGCCGGCGCACTTCACCGGGGTGGGGGCCGCGGTAAACAGCCCCTTTCCGCCACCCTTGGCCAGCCAGGCATCAATGGCATCTCGAGTGCGAGTGGCGCCCTCGATGCTGGCATAAACGCTGCCAATCCCGTGGGTACCGACCAGATCCGGCGACATGCCGTCGATCAGGTGATAGTTGAGCTGCAGGCCGGTCGCCACCACCAGGTAGTCGTACTCCAGTACGCGGGCATCGGCCAGGGAGACCCGTCGCTGCTCGGCATCGATGCCGACGGCAGGCTGGCGCACCCACTCGACCCCTGCGGGCACGAAGTCGGCATTGGGACGCATGGTCTTGCCGGACTGCCACACCCCTGAGGCCACCAGGGTCCAGCCCGGCTGGTAGTGGTGGATCTCGCTGGGCTCGACCAGCGAGATGCGGGCACCCTCCAGGCGACGAGAGAGCCGGTTGGCCATGGCCATGCCGGCGGCGCCGCCGCCGAGGATGACGATGCGGGCGTTGGTGTTGAGCGTGCTGGCCTGAAGGCTGCCCAGCGGCAACAGACCGGCAGCACTGGCGCCCAGCCCAAACTTCAAGAGCTGGCGACGATCCAGGCGAACAGGGTCAAGGGGAAAGCGGGACATGACGTAACTCCTGCGTGATGGGTCAGGATTTAGTTGTTATATCCTTATAACCTTTGATTTATAACCTAGCCGTAATCTACCTGCACGTCCTCCCTTGGTATGCGGCAGCTTGACGCAAGTCAGTCCTTTTGCCGGTCTTGAGCACATGGCGAGGCTTTTTCTTGACTTCTTCTCGATGATTTATTGACCCGGGTCATCCTCGAACCGTTCATCCCTGCCATTCTGTCTGGCGGGGTAAGGCATTCGCCAAGGCCGATACCGGGATCGGGGGAGAGCAGAATGATCAAGCGCAAGCAGCGGGCCGGCTGGTGGGCCCTGTCGATAATCCTGGGGTGGCTGATACTGCTGCCTGCGGCCCACGCCAGCACCGCGGATCACACGCAGTTCGAGGAGCTGCAGGGGCCTTTCACGAGTGCCGATCAGGTGACCCAGGCCTGCCTGGATTGCCACACCAATGCCGCACAGCAGGTGATGGCGACGCGGCACTGGACCTGGGATTACGAGAATCCCCACGGCGGCGAACGGCTCGGCAAGCGCACCATGCTCAACACCTTCTGCATTGCCGACCAGTCCAACGAGGGCTTCTGCCAGTCCTGCCATGTGGGCTATGGCTGGGAGGACGATACCTTCGACTTCACCGCCGAGACTCGGGTCGACTGCCTGGCCTGCCACAATACCGGTGACTATGTGAAGAAGGGCGGCTGGGCTGGCTGGCCCAACGAGGCGCTGACAGACCTGTCCCTGGCCGCCCGGAACGTGGGCACCTCTTCACGGGAAACCTGCGGCACCTGCCACTTCTACGGCGGCGGCGGTGACGGCGTGAAGCACGGCGACCTGGACTCGTCGCTCTTCCATCCCCATCGCGAGCTCGATGTTCACATGGACGCCGAGGGGCTCGACTTCAGCTGCAGTACCTGCCACCAGACCGAAGGCCATGACGTGCCCGGCAGCCGCATCCAGGGTACCGCCGTGGATGACCATCCGGCGATTACCCGCGGCAGCCAGGAGGCGCGCAATCCGGCCACCTGCCAGGCGTGCCATGGCGATACGCCCCATGAGTCGGGCGCCATGGCCGAGCGACTGAACGCCCACACCCGCGCCCTGGCCTGTCAGACCTGCCATATTCCCGAGTTTGCCCGGGGTGGCGTGCCCACCAAGATGGAGTGGGACTGGTCCACCGCCGGCCGCCTGGATGAGGAGGGCAACCCTATCCAGATCAAGAACGAGGACGGCTACGTCATCTACGACAGCAAGAAGGGCGACTTCGTCCCGGGCGAGAACGTGGTACCCGAATACCTCTGGTGGAACGGCAACACGACCTTCGTGACCGCCGAGACGGTGATCGATCCGAGCGAGCGGGTGGGGGTCAATACCTATCACGGCACCCCGGGCGCCAAGGATGCCCGCATCTGGCCGGTCAAGCGGGCGCTGGGCAAGCAGCCCTACGACACCGTCCACATGACCCTGCTCCAGCCCCAGGTCGCCATCCCCGGCAACGAGACTGCCTTCTGGTACAACTTCGACTGGGACAAGGCGCTGGAGGCCGGCACCGAGGCGGCCGGTCAGCCCTTCAGCGGTGAGTATGACTTCGTGGATACCTCGATGCTCTGGCCCATCACCCATATGGTGGCGCCCGGCGAAAAAGCCCTGACGTGTGGCAGCTGCCATACCGATGATGGTCGGCTGGCCGGCGTGGAGGGGGTCTGGCTGCCGGGGCGTGATCGCCACCAGCTGCTTGACCGCTTCGGCTTCGGGCTGGCCGGCCTGATGCTGCTGGGTGTCGTCGGCCACGGTGCCCTGCGCATCGCCAACCGCAACCGCCGCAAGGAGCCCTGAGATGAGCCAGCGCATCTACCTTTTTACCCGTTTCGAGCGCTTCTGGCACTGGGCACAGGCGGTCCTGGTGATCACCCTGCTGGTCAGCGGCTTCGCGATTCGCGGGGTCCATTCGCTGATCCCCTTCGGTCCGGCGGTGCGGCTCCACGAGACGGCGGCCTGGCTGCTGATCGGCCTTTGGGTGTTCGCCATCTTCTGGCACTTCACCACCGGCCAGTGGAAGCACTACATTCCCACTCTCGAGCGCATCGGCGCCATGGTGCGCTACTACGCCTTTGGCATCTTCAGCGGCGCTCCCCATCCCTACAAGGTGACCGTGGAGCGCAAGCACAATCCCCTGCAGCGCCTGGCCTACCTGAGCGTCAAGCTGGTGATCAATCCCCTGATCTGGATCTCGGGGCTGATCTACCTGTTTTGGGGCAGCGTGCGCGACAGCGTGCCGGCCTTCCTCGGCCTGGAGCAGGTGGCCGGGCTGCATGCCCTGGGGGCTTTCCTGATGCTGGTCTTCCTGATTATCCACGTCTATCTGGCCACCGCGGGCCATACGCCGCTGGCCCTCATCAAGGCGATGGTCACTGGCTGGGAAGAAGTCCACGACAAGGCCCAGGTGAAGCACCCGCCACGGGCACCCTGACGCCTTCGCCCCGACGGGGCCTGGCACGGCAAAGCGGCCCCCGCCATGGCGGGGGCCGCTCCGTTTCCTTCTGTTTCCTATAGGCCCTTCGAGAGAGCGCCCTTCGAGAGAGCGCCCTCGGGAGCGGGCGCCTCAGCCCTCGAGGCGTGCGGCGATGGCCCGGCCCAGGCTCTCGGTGTTGCCCTTGCCCCCCACGTCGGGGGTGAGCAGCGTGGTGTCGCCCTCAGCGAGCACCGCCTCGAAGGCGGCAATGATGGCGTCGCTGGCCTCCGGATGGCCAAGGTGCTCGAGCATCATGGCACCTGACCAGATCTGCCCGATGGGATTTGCGATGCCCTTGCCGGCAATGTCCGGGGCGCTGCCGTGGACCGGCTCGAACAGGCTCGGGAAGCTGCCCTCGGGGTTGATGTTGGCCGAGGGCGCCACGCCGATCGTGCCGGTGCAGGCCGGCCCCAGGTCGGAGAGGATATCGCCGAACAGGTTGCTGCCCACCACCACGTCGAACCAGTCCGGGTGCAGGACAAAGTTGGCGGTCAGGATGTCGATGTGGAATTTGTCCACGGCTACGTCGGGGTAGTGCTTGCCCATGGCGGCCACGCGCTCATCCCACCAGGGCATGGTGATGGCGATGCCGTTGGACTTGGTGGCCGAGGTGAGCTTCTTGCGCGGGCGGGAGGCGGCCAGCTCATAGGCGAACTTCAGCACCCGGTCGGTGCCGTGTCGAGTCATCACGGTTTCCTGGATCACCACCTCACGGTCGGTGCCCTCGAACATCTTGCCGCCAACGCTGGAGTACTCGCCCTCGGTGTTCTCACGCACCACATAGAAGTCGATATCGCCGGGCTCGCGGCCGGCCAGCGGGCTCTTGATGCCCGGCAGCAGCCGGCAGGGACGCAGGTTGACGTACTGGTCGAAGCGGCGACGGAACTGCAGCAGCGAGCCCCACAGCGAAATATGGTCGGGCACGGTCGCCGGCCAGCCTACCGCGCCGTAGAAGATGGCGTCGAAGTCCTTGAGGGTCTCGAACCAGTCATCGGGCAGCATCTTGCCGTGCTCGGCATAGTAGTCGCAGCTGGCAAAGTCGAAATGCTCCAGCTCAAGCTCGATGCCGAAGCGGGCGGCGGCGGCCTCCAGGGCGCGCAGCCCTTCGGGCATCACTTCCTTGCCGATGCCGTCGCCGGGGATCACTGCAATGCGCTGTGCCATGGTTTCACTCCTGCATGTTGGTTCACTTTGACGGACTGGCAAACAGTCTAGCCTCTGACAGAAGCGAGATAATCAGGCTAGGATGCAATTCATTATTGAATTCAGATGGAGAATGGCGTGGCACAGTTCGACGACCTGGCGTTCTTCCAGCACCTGGCCCGAGCAGGCAGTCTGACCGCCACCGCTCGTATCCTGGGGCTATCTCTCTCGGCGGTGAGCAAGCGCCTCAAGCAGTTGGAGGCGCGCCTGGGGGTGAGCTTGGCCAGCCGCACTACCCGTCGCCTGACCTTGACCCCGGAGGGCGAGCGCTATCTGGTGCGCGGGGCCGCGATTCTCGAGGAACTGGGCGAACTTGAGGAGGCCCTGGGGGCCCAGCGAGCCGAGCTTTCCGGGCCCCTGCGAATCAATGCCACCTTCGGTTTCGGTCGGCGCCACGTGGCGCCGCTGCTGTCTGACTTCTGTGCTCGTCACCCGGAGGTGGATGCCTCACTGGAGCTCTCCAACTTCCCGATGATGCCCGGCGAGCAGGGGGTGGACATCTCCGTACGCATAGGCAAACTGCCCGATTCACGACTGATGGCGAAGCTCATCCTTGCCAACCGTCGGGTGCCTTGCGCGGCGCCAGCCTATGTGGCGCGCATGAGCCGCCTTGACGCGCCCGCGGATCTGGCCCGGCACCCCTGCCTGGTGCTTCGCGAGAACGACAGCGACTTCGCGGTGTGGCGTTTCCAGCACCGTGGCGGTGATGGCGAGGAGCAGTCAGTGAAGGTCTCGGGCCCGCTGGCCAGCAACGACGGCGAGGTGATTGTGCGGCTGGCGCTGGACGGCCATGGCGTTATGCTGCGCTCGCGATGGGACGTCCACGAGCACCTGGCGGCCGGCCGGCTGGTCGAGCTGCTGCCTGACTGGCAGGGGGTACGAGCCGACTTCCATGCCGTCTACCGGCAGCGCCGGCACGTGCCGGCCCGCATTCGCACCTTCGTCGATCACCTCGCGAACGGCATGAATGAGCGGGTGGCGATACGCGACAACCGCCACTTTCCATCAGACACCATGTCAACCAGCTAGCAAACAGGTCGACCTGCCGTTGTCCGAGGATCTCCACCGTCCGCTCTCGGCAAGAATCACTGAGCGGCGAAATATTCGCCGAAGGCCTCGATCACCGTATCGATATCGTCTTCGCCGATGTCGCGATGGACCACGAAGCGCGTCGAGTAGAGCAGCTCGGCGATAATGCCTCGCGCCTTGAGGTGCGCCACCAGCGGCTCTCGGTGAGCTTCGGGGAAGTGGGCGAAGAGCATGTTGGTGGCAACCGAACTCACCTCGACCCCGGGCAGGGCGGCGATGCCCTCGGCCAGGCGGGCGGCCCTGGCATGGTCATTGGCGAGGTCGGCGACATGGTGGTCCAGGGCATGGTGGCAGGCCGCGGCGATGATGCCGGACTGACGCAGGCCGCCGCCGAGCACCTTTCGCCAGCGCCGCGCCTCGTCGATCAGCGTCTTGGAGCCGACCAGCACCGATCCCATCGGGGCGCCGAGTCCCTTGGAAAAGCACAGCGAGACGCTGTCGAAGGGGGCGCAGAGGGCCGCCAGGGGGGTGTCGGTGGCCACCGCCGCGTTGAACAGCCGGGCGCCATCCAGGTGCGTGGCCAGGCCGTGCTCTCGTGCCAGGTCCGTGGCCGCTGCCACGTAGCTGGCGTCCATCACTCGGCCTCCGATAGTGTTCTCTAGGGCCAGCAGGCGGGTCCGGGCGAAGTGGAAGTCGCGGGGCTTGATCGCGGCGCGGATCTTTTCCAGCGGCAGCGAGCCATCGGCGGCGTGCTCCAGGGGCTGGGGCTGAATGCCACCGAGTACCGCCGCGCCGCCGCCCTCGTACTTGTAGGTATGGGCCTGCTGGCCGGCGATGTATTCGTCGCCGCGCTGGCAGTGGGCGAGCAGGGCGGCCAGGTTGCTCTGGGTCCCGGAGGGGAAGAGCAGGGCGGTGTCCTTGCCGGCACGCTTGGCCACGGCGGCCTCGAAGCTCGCCACGCTGGGGTCGTCACCCCAGACGTCATCGCCCACCGGGGCGGTGTGCATGGCGTCGCGCATGGCAGGGCTGGGGCGGGTGACGGTGTCGCTGCGCAGATCGATCATGGGCGCCTCCTCCGGATGGTGGTGAATGGCAAATCAGTGGCGGTCGGGATGGGCCGACGCAGAGCGTTCGGCGGACAGCCCCGGCAGCCGGGTCAGGGGGTTCTGGCGGAAGTAGCGAACAAGCAGCTCGAAGAGCGCCGGATAGGCCCCATCCAGCAGGTCCGGAGCGGTGAAGAAGGCTTCACAGCAGACCGCGAAACATTCGCCCGGGTGTGTCGCGGCGTAATCATCGATGGGGGTCTCCTCGCCGCGCTCGAGATGCGCCTGTAGGTCCTCCCAGGCCCCCATGAACACCTGGTGCCACTCGCGAGGGTCGATCTCCCGCGGCAGCGGCGGGAAGCCATCCACGTCCAGGGAGTTGCCCAGGTCGAGCTTGTGGGCAAACTCGTGAATCAGCACGTTGAAGCCGGTGAAGTCGCCGCTCTCCATCAGGTCGGGGAAGGCCACTACCACCGGTCCCTGGTGGGAGGTCTCACCAGCGCGTTCGTCTTCGTACTCGTGCATCACGCCGAACTCGTCCATCTCCTCTACCTGGCGCCGGAAGGCATCGGGCAGGATCAGGACTTCGTGGACGTTGGCAAAGGCTTCGATGTGCTCCTCGTCGCTCCAGCCCAGGGTTAGCAGGCAGGCCTGAGCCGCCAGGCCCAGCTGGGCGGGCAGGTCGAAGGGGGTGTTCTCGGCCAGTTCCGGGTGCAGGCTCAGCCGCTTGGCGTGCAGAAACTGCCATGCGCGATTGCCAAGGCGGTCCGCCTCCTCGGCGGGCGCAGCAGCAAGTAGCGGCAGCCTTGCCCGGGCCTCCGCCCAGGCCTTCTCGGGGAAGGGGTGGCGGGCGGAGAATTGGCGTTCACGCCACCGGCGCAGGTGACCCAGCATCGGCTCGGCGCTCCTCAGTTCTCTTCCAGGTCGGCCCCTGATTTCCAGGACCAGTCGCGCCAGCGCAGGTCGAAGAGGTCCTTGCGGCGGTCCTTGAGGTTGGTCACCGAACCCTCGTTACGCACCATGGTCAGCCGGGTCAGGTCCAGATCCGAGAAGAAGATCATCTCGGTGTTGGGGGTGGTCTCGTTGAGCACGGCGTCGTGGGGGAAGGCGAAGTCCGAGGGCGAGAAGACCGCCGACTGGGCGTACTGGATGTCCAGATTCTCGATGGAGGGGACGTTGCCCACGCTGCCGCACAGCACTACATAGCACTCGTTCTCGATGGCCCGAGCCTGGGCGCAGTGACGCACCCGCAGGTAGCCGTTCTTGGTGTCGGTCCAGAAGGGGACGAAGAGGATGTCCATGTCCTGTTCGGCCAGCAGGCGCGGCAGCTCCGGGAACTCCACGTCGTAGCAGATCAGGATGCCCACCCGTCCGGCGTCGGTGTCGAACACCAGCAGACCGTCGCCGCCCTCGATCACCCAGTCGCGGCGCTCCTGGGGGGTGATGTGCAGCTTGGCCTGGCTTTCCAGGGTGCCGTCGCGATGGCAGAGATAGCTGACGTTGTAGAGACGGTCGTCCTTGCCCACCTCGATCATCGACCCGGCGACGATATTGATGTTGTAGGAGACCGCCATGCGCGACAGCTCGGCCTTGAACTTTTCGGTGAAGCTGGCCAGGAAGCGGACGGCTGACATCTGGTCCTGCTGGGCGGCGCGGTCCTGCAGACCCATCAGCGGGGCGTTGAACAGCTCAGGGAAGACCGCGAAATCGCTCTTGTAATCGGAAAGGGCATCGACGAAGTACTCCACCTGCTGCAGCACCGCCTCCACCGAGTCGAATTCGCGCATCTGCCACTGCACCGCGCCGATCCGTACCTGGGTCTTGCGGGTATCGAGTACCAGCTCGGCCGGCTCATAGAGGAAGTTGTTCCACTCCAGCAGGGTCGCATAGCCCTGGGATTTCTCATCCTCGGGCAGGTAGTCGCGCAGCAGGCGCTTGACCTGGAAGTCGTTGGCCAGCTGGAAGGAGAGAATGGGGTCGTGTATCTCCTTGCGAGTCACCTTGTCGATGTACTGGGTGGGAGAGAGCTCCTCGGCATGATTGTGATAGTGGGGAATGCGTCCCCCTGCCAGGATGGCGCGCAGATTGAGCGAACGACACAGCTCCTTGCGGGCATCGTAGAGCCGCCGGCCCAGGCGGTAGCCGCGGTAGTCCGGGTGGATCAGTACGTCGAGTCCGTACATGGCGTCGCCGTCAGGATCGTCGTGGATCACCTCACGCTTGCCGATCAGATCGTCGTACTTGTGCGGGTTGGTGAACTCTTCGTAGTCGACCCGCGAGGTCAGCGCCATGCCGACCAGTCGGCCGTCGTCCTCGATGACGATCTGGCCGTCCGGGAAGGTGGCGATCAGGGTGTCGATGGTGTGCTTCGTCCAGGCGCCGCCGATGTCGTGATAGATGGCATCCATCAGCGTCTCGAGCTGGGGGTAGTCCTCGGGCGTCAGGTTGCGAAGCGTAAGGTGCAGGTCTTCGAGGGACATGGTGTGTCCTTGTCAGTCGGTCAGATGGCGGAGTTCGAGTTTAACATGGGCGGTCGGCATCGCTCGGCGCGGGGGCGGGCCGTGGACGCAGCAGCGGCCGGGTCAGGGTCTGGGCCATGATCACTCCGCTCAGGATCAGGACTCCGCCGAGGAAGTGAAACAGCGCGATGCGCTCGCTCAGGGCGACCATGGCGATCAGGGCGCTGAAGAGCGGCATCAGATTGATGAAGATGCTCGCCTGGCTGGCGCCGATCTGGCGAATCGCCAGCATCCACAGGAAAGTCGTGATGATCGAGGCCGGGATCCCGGCATAGAGGATCAGGCCGATATTGCTCCCATCCACCGGGGTCATCGGGCCCATCAGGTAGGGCGGCAGCAGAAACAGCACGGCGAAGATCACCTGGGCGTAGAGTAGCACCCAGGGGGGCAGGCCGATGGGCCAGCGCTTGAGCATCACCCCGTAGAGGGCATAGCAGGTGGCGGCCACCAGCATCAAGGCATCGCCCCTGGCCACCGTCAGTTCCAGCAGTGACAGCGGATTGCCACGACCCAGCAGAATGGCCACGCCTACCAGTGCCAGCAGGCCGCCGGCTATCCCCCCGAGGCTCGGCGGCTCGCGCAGGATGAGGGCGCTGAGCAGTACGGTGAGCAGCGGCACCATGGCGGCCAGGATGCCCATGTTGGTGGCGCTGGTGGTCTCGGCGGCCACGTAGGCGAGCCCCTGCCACAGGCCCATGCCGAGCAGGCCCAGTACGGCGAGCTTCGGCCACTCGCGATAGATCGTTGAACGATGCTTCCACGCCGCCGGGGCCAGAAAGGGGGTGAGCACCACCAGCGCCAGCAGCCAGCGCAGGAAGGCGATGCTGCTCGGCGCGATGGCGTCCACGGTGAGCTGGTTGATGGTCATGTTGCCCGACCAGATCAGCACGGCGCCCAGCGGAGGCAGGAAGTAGAGCAGCGGCATAGCGTCCTCGGTACGTTGAAGCGGGACCTCGTGGTGTCTGAGGCCTGGAAGGGGGCATGATAATCGGATGATCCGTGACATCCCATCGCCATCTGAACGTGGCATCCTCACCCCACCCCTTTCTGCAGGAGAACCCTAATGACGATTTACCAATATGGAGAGCACCGCCCCGAACTCCATGACGATGTCTACGTAGCCGAGACGGCCGACGTGATCGGCCAGGTTACCCTCAAGCGTGGCGCAAGTGTCTGGTACCAGGCCGTGCTGCGCGGTGATACCGATCACCTCGAAGTCGGTGAGGAGAGCAACATCCAGGACGGCGCAGTGTTGCATGCCGACCCCGGCTTTCCGCTCAGGGTGGGAAAGGGCGTGACGGTGGGGCACCAGGCGATGCTCCACGGCTGCATCGTCGGTGACAACAGCCTGATCGGCATCCAGGCGGTGATCCTCAACGGCGCGGTGATCGGCGAGAACTGCCTGGTGGCGGCTGGCGCCGTGGTCAAGGAGAACGCCAGCTTCCCCGACAATTCGTTGATCGTTGGCGCGCCGGCCAAGGTGGTCCGCGAGCTCTCGCAGGAGGCCATCCAGGGGCTGAAGAAGAATGCGGCTAACTATGTTGAACGCGGCCGCCTGCATGCCCGGGATCTGGTGCGTCTCGATTGAGGTTCTGAAGTCGGGATCGTTGTTGTTCTGATCATCGTCATTCGGGTCAAGGCATCAGGGCACTGGCGATACTCAGCAACCGTTGATCCTGATATCGGTCGGCGATCAGTTGCACGCCGACGGGTAGTCCCTGGAGCGTCCAGTGCAGTGGCAGGTTGATGCAGGGAACCCCCAGCAGGGTCCAGGCACGTGAGTAGATCGGGTCGCCGGTGCTTTCGAGACCCTCGAGGGCAACGCCCGTGGCGCTGGGGGCAATGAGCACATCGAAGCGTTCGGCGAACTGTTGCGCGAGGGCGAGCTTCGCGCGATCGGCGGCCTGTCGTGACTGCCAGTAACGCCCCAGGGAGATGCCTTGCCCCTCGTCCAGCAGCGCTATCAGAGCCGGACTCATCGACGCCTCGAAGCGGGCGCGCTCGCTGGCCAGGGCGCGCGCGGCTTCATAGGCCAGGATGACCCTCTGGTGCGTCACGAGGTCGTCGAATGACTCGCCCAGATCAACGGGGCTGAGGTGGGCACCGAGCGCGACCATCCTCGTGGCGGCGTCTTCCAGGGCGGCGCTAGTGTCTGGCGATGGCAGAGGAGTGCTGGGCACCCGGCAGAGGCCGACGCGCACTCCCTCAAGCCCCTCCAGAGGAGTGATCGGGTCGCTGCCGGTGAGGGCAGTGAACAGTGTGCGCGTATCCTCCATGTGTCGGGTAAACCAGCCCAGGGTGTCCAATGACGGCGCCAGTGCCTTCACGCCGGCGACGCTGAGCGTGCCGTGGCTGGGCTTGAACCCCACGACGCCACAGTAGCTGGCGGGACGGATGATGCTGCCCACGGTCTGGGTGCCGAGGGCCACCGGTACCATGCCGGCGGCGACGGCGGCCGCCGAACCGCTCGAGGAGCCACCCGGGGTGCGTGACGGGTCATGGGGATTTCGCGTCCTGCTGGGTTGGAAGTAGGCGTACTCGGTCGAGACCGTCTTGCCCATGGGCAGGGCGCCGAGGCGAATGAGCTGGGTGACGATGGCCGCATCCATGTCGGAGCCGTCGACGTGGTGGTATCCCTGTGTTCCCCAGGTGGTGGGCATCCTGGCCGTGTCGATGATGTCCTTGATGCCTACCGGGACACCGTACAGGGCAGGACAGGGCTGCCCGTCATCACGTCCCGCGATGGCGGGCTCGGGGGCCAGGCACTCCCAGGCCTGTAGGCTTGGGTCCATGGCGTTGATGCGCTCCCGACAGGCCATCCACCAGTCAAGCGGCGAGAGTTCGCCGTCGGCGAGCCGGTGCCGGAAGCCAGCCAGGGTCATGCGGTTCCAATCGGTCATGCGCGTTCGCTCCAGACTGACCTGCTGCTTGAAGGTGGACAAGAGGTGCCGGGACTGAGCGGCCGATCAGGGGGCTGGGGGCTTGCCGAGCAGGTCGAGGCCGGTACCCAGCTCCTCCTCGATGGCCTGGCCGATGGCCAGCAGCCGCGCATCCTGCCAGGGGCCGGCCAGCACCTGCAGCCCGACCGGCATGCCGGCGCTGTCCTTGCCGACCGGCATGGTCAGCCCGCAGAGCCCCATGAAGTTCGCAATCACGGTGTTTCGCAGGGCGTGCATGTTGGCCCTCGCGTAGGCCCCCTCCGGGAGCAGGCTCTCCAGGGTGGGCGGGGTGAGGGCCACGGTGGGGGTCAGCATGGCATCCACGTCGGACAGACGCGTTGCGGCTGCGGTTGTCAGCTTGTCGATGACGGCGCGCCGGCGCACGTACTCCCAGGCCGGCATGTCGTCGGCGGCCTTTACCCGGGCGGCGACATTGGGGTCCAGGGCATCGATCATCTCGGGCAGTTCGGTCTTGAGGAACGCCGCCAGTTCGGCAGCGGCCAGACCTCCCTGCTGGAACAGCGTGAAGACTTCATCGGTGTGGGGCAGGTCAAACGTGATCAGACGAGCCCCGGCGGCCTCGAGTTGGCGGATGGCGGCTTCGACGGCTTCGGCGACGCCGGGGCTGCAATCGTCCCAGAAGAAGGCACCCGGTACGCCGAAGGTGAGATCGGCCAGCGCCGGCGGGGCCGGGACGCGGGTGCCATGCCTTGTCAGTACGCCATCGAGGGCGTCGAAGGCGAAGGCCAGGTCATCCACGCGGTGGGCCAGCAGCCCCGGGGTATCCAGAGTACTAGAGAGCGGTACAATCTGGTTCGTCGACCAGCGGCCGACGGTGGTCTTGAGTCCGGCGACGCCTGTCATGGCGGCTGGAACACGCACCGAGCCAGCGGTATCGGTGCCCAGGGCCAGGCTCGCGGTGCCGCCGATCAGTGAAACGCCTGCCCCGGCACTGGAGCCGCCGGGCGTGCGGTGGGCGTCGAGGTCCCAGGGATTGCGGGGAGCGCCCCAGTGGGCATTGGTTCCCAGCCCGCCAAAGGCAAACTCCACCGAGTGGGTCTTGCCCATGACGCTGGGTAACTGAGCGAGCAGTGCAGCGATCATGGGCCCTGGCTGTTCCCACTGCTGAGGAAGCCGCCGTGACGAGCCGGCATAGGTCGGCAGGCCCGGCACCGCATAGATGTCCTTGATCGAAACAGGAATGCCCATCAGGGCGCCGGCATCCCCCCCTTGACGAATCAAGGCATCGGTGGCCTCGGCAAAGGCCAGAGCGGCTTCGCCGTTCCAGGTCAGGTAGGCATGGTCGTGCTGGCCGCGGATTCGGTGGGCTTCCACGGAGGCCTCGGCCAGGGCCCTGGCGGTCAGCGTGCCGCTGCGCAGCCCGGCGTACTGGTCTCGCAGCGGGCGCTTCAGAGGTGAGTCGGTCATGGCGTGCTTCCTTGTTGTCAGTCGCAAATCTCGAAGATCGATTCGACTTCGACGGCGGCGTTGCCGGGCAGGGTGGCGACGCCGATCGCGGTGCGAGCATGGCGTCCGTGTTCGCCGAACAGGGCGATGAATAGCTCCGAGGCGCCGTTGATCACCAGCGGCACGTCGTGGAATCCGGGCGCCACGTTGACGAACCCGTTCATGCGTATACAGCGCACGACACGGCTCATGTCACCCTCCACCGCGTCGCTGAGCGAGGCCATCAGGTTCAGCGCGCACGCCTGGGCGGCGAGTTTGCCTGTCTCGAGGTCGAACTCGGCGCCCACCTTGCCCGGGTAGAGCACCTCGCCGCCTCGCTCGCAGATCTGGCCGGCCAGGAAAAGCTGGTTGCCCAGCCTCGACCATGGCAGGAAGGCGCCGCGGGGACGCGGGATGGCGGGGAGGGTAAGGCCCTGTGCCGCCACGGCCGCTTCGATAGTCTGAGTCATATCAATCTTTCCTTGTGGTGAGCAGCCGCTCGACGGCATGCGCCAGGACGCGGACCGCGACCTCGGCGTCAACGCGCTCAATATGTTCATCGGGATGGTGACTGATGCCCGCCCGGCAAGGAGTGAAAAGCATGGCCGTAGGGCACAGGTGGGCGAGGTGGATGGCGTCATGGAAGGCCCCGGATACCAGCCGCGGGGCCTGGGGGCAGAAGGCCTTGACGGCATCGTCGAGGACGGCGACCAGGTGGTGATCGAAGGCCACCGGGGCCACCTTCGAGGTCGCTTCCAGTCGGACCGTGCAGTTGGACCACTCCTGTTCTGCCAACCTCTGGAATGCCGCATCCAGGGTGTCCAGCACCGCCGGGTCCGGATGGCGAAGGTCGATGGTGAAGCGGGCCTGCTGGGCGATGGTATTCACCGAGTTGGGCGTCAGGGCGAACTTGCCGATGGTGAAGCGCACCTGATCGTTCAGGGCCGACACGGCCTGCTTCAGGGCGCCGACCAGAGCATGGGCCCCCATGAACGCATCGCGACGCGACGCCTCCGGCGTGGTGCCCGCATGGTTAGCCTGGCCATTGACCTCGACCTCGTACCAGTTGACGCCCTGGATGCCGGTGACCACGCACACAGGGGCTCCCTGTGCCTCCAGCACAGGCCCCTGCTCGATATGCAACTCCAGGAAGGCGTGGGGTACGACCGGTATGTCCCGAAACTGAGCTCCCTGTGCCTCGAGCAGCGCCAGGCAGTCGGTCAGCGCCTCCCGGAAGGTCACGCCGTCATCGTCACGTGCGGCGAGGATCGTCTCTGCGTCGCGCCGGCCGGCAAACCACGATGAGCCAGAGGCGCCGGGCGCGAAACGCGCGCCCTCCTCGTTGGTCCAGGAGACGACCTCGACCGGCCGCTTGTGAACGATCTGCTGTTCGGCAAGTGCGCGCACTACGGCCAGGCCTGCCACCACGCCCAGGGTGCCGTCATAGGCCCCGGCGCTGGGCTGGCTGTCGAGGTGGCTGCCGATCAGCAGGGGGGGTAGCGAGGGATCCTGACCCTCCCGGCGCAGGAAGACGTTGCCCATGTCATCGTAGTGGGCGCTGCAGCCGAGCGCCTTGCCCTGGTCCATCAGCCACCGCCGCGCACGATTGTCCTGGTCGTCCAGTGCCAGGCGGCGAATGCCGCGGGGAGGGAGGGCGCCGATCTTTGCCTGGGCCTCGATATCGGCCCAGAAGCGGTCACCGTCGACCGCCCTTGCCAGAGAGGAACTCGTTTGCATGGTCGGTCTCCTCAGTAGAGCAGCGAAGGCAGATAGACGCTGATCCACGGCACATAGGTGATGACCATCAGGGCAATCAGCATGATCAGGATCAGCGGTAGGCAGGCCTTGAAGACCTCCTGGAGCGACATTTTCGAAATCGCCATAGCCACGAACAGGTTCAGCCCGACCGGCGGTGTGATCATGCCGACGGAGAAGTTCACCAGGGTGATGATGCCGAAGTGGACAGGATCCACGCCGACCTGTGCGGCGATCGGCTGCAGCAGCGGCGAAAGCACGATGATCGCCGAGGCACTGTCGAGGAAGAAACCGGCAACGATCATTACCACGTTGAACAGGGCCATCACCGCGAACGGATCGTCCGTCAGGGAGAGCACCTGACTCGCCAACTGGGTCGGGGTGCCGGTGATCGCCAGCAGCCAGGAAAAGGCCGAGGCGCCAGCGGTAATCAGCAGCAGAGTGGCCGAGATCAGGCCGGAACTGCGCAGGGTACCGATCATGTTCCGGAAGTCGATGGTGCGATAGACCACCATGCCGACAAATAGCCCGTACATGCAGGCGACCGCGGCGGATTCGGTCGGGGTGAAGATGCCGCTGTAGATGCCGCCGAGCAGGATGAACGGCAGACCTAACCCCCAGGCGGCCGACTTGAACGCCGAACCAATCTCACGCAGTGTCGGGAAGGGCGAGCGCTCGTATCCCTTGAAGGACGAGTAGACGATGCAGTAGGCGATCAGCAGTGACCCGATCAGGATGGCCGGCAGCAGGCCACCCGCGAACAACCTGCCTACCGAGGTGCCGGTGACCGAGCCATAGATGATCAGCGCGATGCTGGGAGGCACGATGGGTCCCAGGGTGCCCGCGGTGGCGATCAGTCCGATGGCAAAACGCTTGTCGTAGCCGGCCGCGACCAGGGCAGGGAACATGATCGAGCCGATGGCCACGACCGTGGCGGGACTGGAGCCGGAGATCGCTCCGAAGAACAGGCAGGAAAGAACGGTGGCCGCCGCCAGACCTCCCGGCACCCAGCCCACCAGCGCCTTGGCGAGATTGATGAGCCGGTCCGACAGCCCCCCGATGCGCATCAGCTCGGCGGCCAGAATGAAGAACGGGATGGCCATCAGCGAGAAGTTGTTCATGCCGGTGAACATGCGCATCGGTACGATGACGGGATTGGTGGCGCCGAAGAATTCGATGGCCAGGAAGACAGAGAAGGCCAGGGCCGCGAAGATCGGAAGACCCAGCAGCAGCACTGCAAAGAAGATGGGAAGAAGTGCCGTGATCATGAGGATCTCCAGTCGTCAGACAAGCTTGTCTTTTCCAGCGGCGAGCTCTGCAGCGAGGCTTTCCGGCGGCTTGGTCCAGGCTTCGTGGATGACCCACAGGTAGCGCAGAATCAGCAGGATCCCCGAGATGCCGATGGGCAGGTAGAACCAGGCCATGGGCAGACGCAGGGCGGCCGTCAGCTGTCCTCGTCCCAGGGTGTTGAAGTAGAGATCGAACCCGTAGTAGGTCAGGAAGCCGGCAAAGGCAATGCCCAGCACGGCGGCAATGATATGGAGCCAGCGATTGATGGCGGGGGGCACGAAGGCATTGAGCACATCCACAGAGATGTGAGCGCCATGGCGTACCCCCATGCTTGCTCCCACGAAACTCATGCAGATGATGGAGTAGATGACGACTTCCTCGGCCCAGAACAGGGAGCCATTGAAGCCGTAGCGATAGACGACCTGGATGGTGGTAATGATGGTCGCGATCGACATGAACGCGACCATCGCCACACTCTCCAGGAGATCAACCACCTTGTTGAGTGCTTCGAACATGGTGAGTGCACCGGGTTAGAGTGACATCGGAGTGGATGGCAGGATCAGTACTCGATGCCTACCGCGTCGTAGACCGTGTGCAGAAGCTCGGTGGTGACCACGCTCTCGTACTCCTCATGCACCGGCATGCTGGCCTGGATGAAGGCTTCGCGCGCCTCGGGAGTGATCTCGTTGATCGCGATCTCATCCTGAATGGCTTCGAGGATGGTGGCCTCGTCCCGGAGGGTCAGTTCGCGAGAGGCGGTGCGCCCGTTGTCGAAGGCCTCGAGCATGACGGCCTGCAGGTCCTCTGGCAGCGAGTCCCAGGAGTCCTGATTGATGACCGCCGCGTAGGCGTGGTAGGCGTGGTTGGTCAGCGACAGGTAGTCCTGCACCTCGTGGAAACGCATGGTGTAGATGTTGGCCAGCGGGTTCTCCTGGCCGGCGACGACCCCCTGCTGCAGACCGTTGTAAACCTCGGTGAAGGCCATGGCGGTGGCATTGGCGCCGTAGTTCTCGTAGGTAGAGATGATGATCGGGGCCTGCATGGTGCGCATGCGGATGGCGTCGAGATCCTCCGGCCCATGGATGGGTCGCACGTTGTTGGTCATGTGGCGAAAGCCGGCCCCCCAGAAGTTCACGCCATACATGTTATGGCCGTTCAGGGTGTCCAGGATCTCGCGTCCCACTTCACCATCCAGGGTCTCCACCATGGTGTCGTAGTCGGCGATCAAAAACGGCAGGTCAAGGATCTGCATGCGGGGTTCGAAGTTGCCGAGCGTGGCCGTAGGCGGGATGCCGATATCCACCAGTCCCATCTGGATCTGCTCGATGATTTCCACGTCGCCGCCGACCTGGGCCGCGGGAAGCACGTTGATCTGGATGCGTCCTTCGGATTTCTCTTCCACCTCCTCCTTGAAGCGAAGTGCTGCCTGACCGTTGGGCGTTTCCTCGATCAGAACGTGGGCGAAGCTGAGGGTGTAGTCGGCGGCCTGTGCCTGGCTCATGCCTAGAGATGCGGCGGCAATCGCCGTCACCAGTGACACCTTGATCAGTTTGCTTTTCATTGTCAGCACCTTGTGGGGTTATTGGTGTGCATTATTGAGGGGTGTTCGGCACCGGGTCGCCCCGGTGTCATCCGTACGCGGTACGGGCCCTTTCAGCCTGACGTAGCCAGGCGGAGCATGTTGCCGGCCATGCTCAGGCCGTCAGGGTTCGCAGTCTCTCGGCGACCTCGCCGTGCGTGGCGGAGGCAAGGATGGCGGAGAGGGCAAGGCGGGCCTTGCGGGCGCTCAGGTCGGTCACGGCGATGACGCCGACTGCCTCGAGGCTCGCCAGGCTGCCCAGGAATTCGTAGCTCGCATGGACGGGACCGGTGGGGCAACTGCTGACGACTGCCACTGGGATGCCTCTCGCGGTAATGCGCTGGATAACGTCCAGCCAGTCCGGCGGCACATGACCGCGCCCCAGGCCGTCGATCACCAGGCCGGCGGCGCCATTCTCCGCGGCGGCCTCGAGCAGTGCCGGTGAGGCGTCCAGATAGGCGGGCAGGATATCGACCCTGGGCAGCGTGGCGTCGTCGGGGAGCGTCAGCTCGTCCGGCCGAGCGGGATGCATCGATAGGTTCACCCGTGCCCCGTCGATATAGCCCAGAGGGCCGGTCTCGGGTGCGGCAAAACCATTCACCTGAAAGCTGCTGACCTTGCGGATTTGCCGTGCGGCAAAGATCGACTGGTTGAAGACGACCAGTGCGCCCAGGCCGCTAGCCTGATGACTGGCGGCTACCAGCACTGCGTCCGCGACATTGCGATAGGCATCCGTTCCGGGCTCGTGAGGAGCCCGCTGCGAGCCTGTCAGCACGACGGTGGGTGAGGCCGGGAGAGTGATGTCGAGGAAGTAGGCGGTCTCCTCGAGGGTGTCAGTGCCGTGCGTGATCACGATGCCCGCCACGTCGGAAGAACGGGACAGTGCCTGACATTCCTGGCGAAGGGTCATCAGGTCGTCGAGGGTAATGGCGTTGCTGGGCTTCTGCAGGAGAGAGCGAACCTCGACGTCGATGTCTGCATCTGCGGGTAGTGAGACCCAACTCATCAGGTCTTCGCCCTTCAGCTCTCCTGACCGGTTCCGGCCCGAGGCGTCCTGGCCACTGGCGATGGTTCCGCCGGTGGTGAGGACCACGATCCTGGTTCTTGTGCTGATTCTTGTCATTATTATCACCGTGTCGGGCATGGGGCCTGAAGCTTCGCTATGCCGTTTCAGTGTTCAGACATCTGATGTCTGCTGTCTGAGCTCATGCTAGACTCAATTTTGAGTCGTCTGCAAGCGGGAAATGACAGGACGTCCAAACATTCGGCATCGATAAACTGTCTGCCTTGCGAGCAATGCATTGGCAAACAACGATTTTTTCGATGCGGCACGCCATACCACTACGAGACGCCAGCATGAGCCTGAAACGCCAGCCCACACTGCCGCTCACCTCAGTCGAGAGTTTCGGCAACTCCATCGATCGCAGCTCCGTTGCCCAGCAGCTGCTTGAACGCATCAAGGGGGCATTGATTCGGGGCGAGCTTTTGCCGGGTGACTATTTGCCATCGGAAACAGAGCTGACGCAAAGCCTGGGAATCGGCAAGTCGAGCGTTCGCGAGGCCATCAAGATGCTGCAGGCCATCGGTATCGTGGAGGTCAAACGGGGTCAGGGGACCATGATATGCCGCGAGCCTGGCGACCCCCTGGTAGACCCAATGGCCTTCGGCATGATCCTGGCGCGCGGGATGACGCGAGATGTGCTCGAGTTTCGAAAGATGTTTGAGCCCGCCTATACCCTGCAGGCCATGGACAATGCCTGTCCGGAGGACCATGTCCGCATCCAGCAGAGTATCGAGGCCATGGCCTCGGCGATCGCCAACGGCGAGCAGACGGCGCGCCACGATGTCGCCTTCCACCGGGCGATACTTCATGCGACCCATAATCCGATGACGATCAGGGTAGGAGAGACGCTGCTACAGCTGATCGAAGCAGCGTTGGAAACCTCCATGCAGACCCTTCCAGAGGTAGCATTGAAGGATCATAAGGCGATTTATGCGGCCTTTCAGGCGGGGGATGAGGAAGCGGTAAAGGCCGCCATCGACGTCAGTAGCGAAAGCTGGGAAACCAATCTCACCTATGTGAGTTGACGGGATGGCGGCCGTGGCGGGTTCAGCCGATGGCGGCGACGCCGGCCTTGGCGACCTGGACGTCCTGGTCGGGCTTGACGCCGGAGATGCCAACGCTGCCGGCGACCTCACCGTCCACCAGCACCGGGACGCCGCCGGCCAGCAGCGACTGCATGGGCGCGGTAACGAAGGCGGTACGGCCGCCGTTGATCATGTCCTCGAAGGCCTGGGTCTCGCGGCGGCCGATGGCGGCGTTGCGGGCCTTCTGGGACGCCACGTCGGCGCTGAAGGGCGGCGCGTTGTCCATGCGGCGCAGGCCGAGCAGGTGGCCGCCGTCATCGGCCACGGCGATGGTAACGCCCCAGCCGTTGGCTTCGGCTTCCTGCTGGGCGGCATCCAGGATGGCGTTCACGTCGGTCAGGGTCAGTGCGGGCTTATTCTTCATGGGTATATCTCCTCAGGGGGTTAGCGATTCGTCGACGATTTCGATCCAGTGCCTGACCGGGGTTCGGTTGGCGCCGGCCAGGTGGGTCTGGCAGCCGATGTTGGCGGTGACGATCACTTCGGGGCTGCCGGCCTCGAGGTTGTCGAGTTTGTTGTCGCGCAGCTGGGTGGCGAGCTCGGGCTGGGTGATGGCGTAGGTGCCCGCCGAGCCGCAGCAGAGGTGGGCATCGGCCACCGGGGTGAGGCTGAAACCGAGCCGGGTCAGTACGGTTTCCACGGCCCCGCCGAGCTTCTGGGCGTGCTGCAGGGTGCAGGGGCAATGGAAGGCGAGGCGGCGGCCCTGTGCCACCTCGAGGCCATCGACAGCTTCGTCGCGCAGCACTTCGACCAGATCCTTGGCCAGCTCGCCCACTCGGGCGGCCTTATCGGCGTAGGCCGGGTCATCCTTGAGAATCTCGCCATACTCCTTCACGAAGGCGCCGCAGCCGCTGGCGGTCTGAACGATGGCTTCAACTCCGGCTCCACCCTCTTTCTCGATATGCGGCCACCAGGCGTCGATGTTGGCTCTTGCCCGGGCACGGCCGTCGTCATGGGCGTTCAGGTGGAAGTCGATGGCGCCGCAGCAGCCGGCCTCCGCCACCGGGGTCAGGCCGATACCGAGTCGGTCCAGCACCCTTGCGGTGGCGGCGTTGGTATTGGGAGAGAGCCCCGGCTGCACGCAACCCTCGAGGATCAGCATCTGGCGGGCATGACTCTGGCCATCGGGGCGCTTGCCGGCATTCACGGGGGCCGGAGGCAGCTTGTCCCTGAGAGCGCCGGGCACCAGCGGCCGAAAGGTCTGGCCAAGCCTGAGAAGCGCCTGGAAGCGTTTGGGCTCCACCAGCATCTTGCGCAGAGCGAAGCGCTGGGCGCGCTCCGCTGGCTTGCGAGGGACCCGGCGCTCGATCTCGGCGCGGCCGATGTCGAGCAGCTTGTGATACTCCACGCCGGAGGGGCAGGTGGTCTCGCAGTTGCGACAGGTCAGGCAGCGGTCAAGGTGCAGCCGGGTCTCCTCGGTCACCTTGTCGCTGCCCTCGGGCGCCTCGAGCATCTCCTTCATCAGGTAGATACGTCCCCGGGGGCCGTCGCGCTCGTCACCCAGCAGCTGGTAGGTGGGGCAGGTGGCGTTGCAGAAGCCGCAGTGCACGCAGCTGCGCAGCACGCGGTCGGCCTCGCGGATATGCGGCTTCTTGAGGTCTTCCTCGGTAAAGTGCGTCTGCATCTCGGCGTTTCCCCTCTGTCTCAGAATGCCGCGTATAGCCGGCCCGGGTTGAAGATCCCCTGAGGGTCAAGCTCGGCCTTGAGGTGGCGGTGGTATTTCTCGACCACCGGGGCGAGCGGGGTGAAGGGCTCCTCCACCGGCTGCCCGCTGGCGCCGCGGAAGCAAGTGGCGTGTCCTCCGGCGCGGGCGACGATCTCGCGCAGGGCTCCGGCATCCAGTCCGCTGCGCACCCAGCGCTGGGCGCCGGCCCAGTCGTAGAGCACATCGGTCTCTTCGACGTCGGGTAGCTCGAGCGGCGGGGTGTGGTTGGGCAGCGAAAGCCGCCACAGCGGCCGGGTGTCCTCGGCGTTGAAGAACGCCAGGCGCTGTTCGCGGAGAGACTCCCAGAAATCGTCCTTGAGCTCGTCGCCGCCAAGCCGCTCGGCGGTGGCGGCCACCGAGCTCGGCCCGCCCTCAAGCCGCAGGTGCAGGGCGCCATCCAGCCAGGCGGCGGCGGTGATGGGCACCGGTTGACGGCCCCACTCGGAGAATTTCTCCAGGGCCTCGGTCAGCGGCATGTCCAGGTGCAGGCTGCGGCTGGCGCCGGGCAGCGGCAGCACCTTCATGGAGACCTCGGTGAGCAGCCCCAGGGTGCCCTGGGCACCGACCATGAGGCGAGAGAGGTCATAGCCGGCCACGTTCTTCATCACCTGGCCACCGAAGCGTTGCTCGCTGCCCTGGCGGGTAATGAGCCGCGTGCCCAGCACGAAGTCGCGCACGCTGCCGGCCCAGGGGCGTCGTGGTCCGGAGAGGCCGGTAGCAATCATGCCGCCGACCGTGGCGTTCTCGCCGAAGTGGGGCGGTTCGCAGGGCAGCATCTGACCATTGGCGGCCAGGGCGGATTCCAGCTCACGCAGCGGGGTGCCGGTGCGTACCGAAACGATCAGCTCTACCGGGTCGTACTCGGTGATGCCGTGGTGCTCGCGGGTCGAGAGCGTCTCGCCTTCGACCGGGCGACCATAGAACGCCTTGGTGTCGCCACCGACAATGCGCAGAGGCGTGCCCTCGGCCTCGGCACGGCGTATGCGGTCTGTCAGCGCTTCGCTGGCGTCATGGCCGGGAATGTCGTGATGGGGGGTATCGTGAGTGGTCACCATAGTGTCCTGTCTCTCAGCCGTGGCTCTTCTGGGCCTGGGTCTGGGCGGGTGCGTCGGGGGCGCTCTTGGTCAGGCGGAACTCGGAGCAGCGAGCCGGGGTAGGGATATTCTTGCCCGGGTTGAGCAGCTCGTCGGGGTCGAAGGCGCGCTTTGCCGCCCGGAAGGTCACAAGCTCGCCGGGGCTGAACTGCACGCACATCTGATGGATCTTCTCACGGCCCACGCCATGCTCGCCGGTGATGGTGCCGCCTACCTCGACGCACAGCTCGAGAATGCGGCTGCCGAGTTCCTCGGCGCGTTCGAATTCGCCAGGCTGGTTGGCATCAAAAAGAATCAGCGGGTGCATGTTGCCGTCGCCGGCGTGGAAGACGTTGGCCACGCGCAGGCCATACTCCTCGCTGAAGTCGTTGATGCCCTTGAGCACCCGGGCCAGCTCGCGGCGGGGAATGGTGCCGTCCATGCAGTAGTAGTCCGGCGACATGCGGCCCACCGCCGGGAAGGCATTCTTGCGCCCGGCCCAGAAGAGCGCGCGCTCGGCCTCATCGCGTGCCAGCTGGATGCCGGTGGCGCCGGCCTCTTCCAGCACCCGGCGTACCGTGGCGCAATCATCATCCACATCTGCCTCGACGCCATCCAGCTCGCAGAGCAGGATGGCCTCGGCTTCCACCGGGTAGCCGGCGTCGATGAAGTCCTCGGCGGCGCGGATCGCCAGGTTATCCATCATCTCCAGGCCGCCGGGGATGATGCCCGCGGCGATGATGGCGCCCACGGCGTTGCCGGCCTTTTCGATGTCGTCAAAGCTGGCCATCAGCACCTTGGCGCTCTCCGGCTTGGGCAGCAACTTGACGGTGATTTCGGTGACCACCCCGAGCATGCCTTCGGAGCCGGTGAAAAGCGCCAATAGATCGAACCCGGGTGCATCCATGGCGTCCGAGCCCAGGGTCATGTGCTCGCCTTCAATGGTCAGCACGTCGACCTTGATAACGTTGTGGACGGTGAGACCGTATTTCAGGCAGTGCACGCCCCCGGCATTTTCGGCCACGTTGCCGCCGATGGAACAGGCAATCTGCGACGAGGGGTCCGGAGCATAGTAGAGGCCGTGGGGAGCCGCCGCCTCGGAGATGGCCAGGTTGCGCACCCCGGGCTGGACACGGGCGGTGCGCGCATCAGGGTCGATCTCGAGGATGCGGTTGAAGCGAGACAGCACCAGCAGCACACCGTGCTCCAGTGGCATGGCGCCGCCGGATAGGCCGGTGCCGGCGCCGCGGGTCACCACCGGCACGCCCAAAGCGGAGCAGCGCTGGAGCAGGGTTTTGACCTGCTCGAGGGTCTCGGGAAGAGCGACCAGCATCGGCAGGGCGCGGTAGGCGGAAAGACCGTCGCATTCGAAGGGGCGTAAGTCCTCCTCGCGGTGCAGCAGGGTCATCCCGGGCAGGGCCTGCCGGAGATCGGCCAGCACCTCGGACTGGTCGCGCCCGGCTTGGCCGCCATCGAGTCTAGGGTCGAAGTGGGTATTCATGGTGACTCCTGAGCGAGAGGGACATCACTTGAGTTTAGGGTCAATTTTATGGAAAGAATTTCTATAAATCCATGGAAATTTTTTTCATAAAGCTTGCTTGAGCTATGATGGATCGAGAAATGACCGGGCCCCGCCGATGATCGGCGAGGCCCGGAGGACGTCATGCTCTTGCCATCATCCTGCCCGCATCAGCGGATCGGAGATGCCCATCACATAGAAGGCCACCAGCGCGAGAATGCCGGAGAACACCAGGTAGTAGATGGTCGGTAGAATGGTCTTGCGGATGGTGATGCCTTCGCGGCCAAGCAGGCCTACGGTGGCAGACGCTGCGACCACGTTGTGGATGGCGATCATGTTACCCGCTGCAGCGCCCACGGCCTGCAGTGACACCATCATGGCGGTGGAGACACCCAGCTGCTGCGCCACGTTGAACTGGAAGTCGGACAGCATCAGGTTGGACACGGTGTTGGAACCGGCGATAAAGGCCCCCAGGGCACCCACGGCCGGAGCGAAGAACGGATAGACGCCGCCCACGCTGTCAGCCACAAACTGCGCCATGGACACCGGCATGGAAACCAGGTCCGCCCCGTTGACGCCGGAGTTGATCAGGATCCGCACCATCGGGATGGTGAAGATAAGCACGAAGCCGGCACCGAGAATGGTCTTGGAGGATTCGCTGAAGGCGGCCCCCAACTCACCCAGGCGCATGCGGTGAAGCAGGGCGGTGAGCAGCACTACCATCAGCAGGATACCCCCTGGCAGGTAGAGCGGCTGGATGGCACCGGAGACCCCGGCTTCACCCAGGATGTTGCTCCAGCCGATGGAAATCGAGGTGAGCGCATTTTTGAACGGCTCAACGGTGCGAGAGGCCACCAGGATCACTGCCAGAAGCACATAGGGAACCCAGCCCATGAGGGTGGAAATGGGCGCCTTGCCGGCAATATCATCCAGCTTGATTTCCAGCTTGCCGATCCACTCGTCGGGCCAGGACGTCTTGTCCGGGAATTCCCAGACGTCCTTGGGAATCAGGAAGCCCTTGCGTGCCGCCGGCACAACGATAGCCAGACCCACCATGGCACCGATCATCGACGGGAATTCCGGGCCGAGCAGAACACCTGCCAGCATATAGGGGACCACGAAGGCCACGCCGGCGAAGATCGCAAAGGGGGCGATGGAGAGGCCTTCCTTCCAGGACTTATTCGCGCCAAAGAACTTGACCATGATGATCACCATGATCAGCGGCATCAGAACGCCAACGATACCGTGGATCACGGCCACCTCGGCGGCGATCAGGCGGAAATATTCCATCCAGGTATAGCCGCCGGTTTCCAGGGCCTCAGTGATGCCGATGCGGTCCAGGCCCCCGGTGACGCCCACCACGATGGGGGTGCCCACGGCGCCGAAGGAGACCGGAGTGGACTGAATCATCATGCCAACGACCACGGCGGCCAACGCCGGGAAGCCAAGCGCTACCATCAGTGGGGCGGCAACGGCGGCGGGTGTGCCGAAACCGGAAGCGCCTTCGATAAAGCAGCCGAACAGCCAGGCGACGATGATCGCCTGGACGCGGCGGTCCGGGCTGATACCGGAAAAGCCATTGCGGATCGCGGTGATGCCGCCAGAGTGCTTCAGTGTGTTGAGCAGCAGAATGGCACCGAAGATGATCCATAGAATCGCTATGGTGAGAATCAGCCCCTGAAGGGTTGACGCCAGTACCCGGTTGAAGCTCATGTCCCAGGCGAACAGGGCGATGAGGGCGGTGACCACGTAGACCACCGGCATGGCAGTCTTTGCCGGCATTCGCAGGCCGATCAGCAGTACACCGGCCAGCACCAGAGGCGTGAAGGCCAGCAGTGCAAGTAGGGTGTTATTCATGAGGCAGGTTTCCCCTCGACTGTTGTGGTGGTGTTGTCCGCAATGAGGTGGCACGACTCCGCCTGCCTAAGGCGCAGCGGATGCGCGAAAGATACGCCCTGGAAGCGTTGGTTCGCCAGCCGTGGAGAATTGGTATTACCAATGCTCTGCTGGGTTCCAAACGGCCCGTGTTAAAAAAATGTCTTTTTCAACAATAGGTTGTTTTATTGTGCCCCGGTTTCGGAAAGAAACGGTGCTTTCCGGCTATAGACTAAAAGACAAAGCGACGACGCCTTGGTCTGTTCCGACAACCTGCATGACAGGGCAAGCCAAAGGCTGGCAAGCTGTTTTGTTTATGCCGACTGAAACGGGAGAATGTCATGACACGGGTGCTCTATGATCTTTGCGGTATCGACGAGGGGCTGCGTTTCTCGCCCTATTGCTGGCGCGTTCGCTACGCCCTTGCCCACAAGGGACTTGAGGTAGAGACCCGTCCCTGGCGCTTCAATGACAAGGCGGCGTTGGCCTTCGCCGACCATGACAAGGTGCCGGTTCTCGTCGATGGCGATGCGGTCATTACCGATAGCTATGAGATTCTTCGCTACCTTGATCGCACCTACCCCGAGGCTCCTCTGCTCGGCGATGGCGTTGCCGAGGGGCGGGCCAGCTTTCTCAAACACTATACCGAGCGCGCCCTGCAGCCGGCGATGCTGCGCACCATTGTCATGGACCTGCTCAATGCCATTCACCCCGATGACCGCGACTATTTTCGCGAGACCCGAGAGCAGCGTATGGGCCGAACCCTCGAGGAATTTCATTCTCCGGCGAAGGGGCTTGCCCAACTCGATGCCGCCCTGGAGCCTCTGCGTGGCCGTCTGAAGGAGTCGGACTATATCGACGGAGAGGCGCCGGCGGCAGGGGACTATCTGGTGTTCGGCAGCTTCATGTGGGCACGTTGCGTGTCGAGTGCCGACCTGGTCTCCAACGCCGACCCCGTGTATCGCTGGCTGGAACGTATGCTCGACCAGCACAACGGCCTGGGTCGCGGGGCCATGCGCATCACCGATGTGGAGGGTTCCTACCGCTGACAGGCCACGACGTCTGCTGTTGAGATGGCGCCCGCTCATCACCGGGCTCCATCTTCAGGGATGCGCTCGGGATATGCGCTCGGGGGACGAAGAAAATGGTCCGGCACCATGTTGCGCTGCACAAAACTGACTGCTATGTTGCATTGCAGCGCAGGGCGAAACGTCCTGTCCTTCCAAGCTTGTCTTCCCAAGTTAGATGGAGGTGTTCCATGACCAAGGCAACCACCAAGAAAGCCACTGATACATTCGAGGGCCTGTTAGTCGAGCCGGCACGCGCCTACGGCTCACTGACTCTGGAGTATTACGAGAAGCTGATGGCCGCCCAACTTGAGGCTACGCGCCGCTATGCCGACTTCGGCCTGGCCCAGGCCCGCGCCTGGATCGATGTGCGTGATGCCGAGGGGCTCAAGAAGGTGATGGAGGAGCAGCAGAAGGTGGCTCAGGATCTGGCAGATCATCTCAAGGCCGATGCCGAGAAGCTCTCCGGCCTGAGCCAGGACTACGTGCAGAAGAGTCAGAAGCTGGTCGAAGAGAGTATGAAATCTGCGACTGAAGCCGCCAAGTAATCGGCGAAAAAGCAGCGAGTTTCACAGGAGTATCGCCGGTCGCTGAATCACAAGAGCCGCCCTGATCAGGGCGGCTCTTGTCGTATGCAGCCAGCGTATCAGACTTGCTCAGGGTGCATTCTCACCAAGCAGGTGGACCACCTCTTCATCCTGCACCTGACCGAAGTCGGCGAAGAACTGGCCGACTGCACTGAAGCGGTCGGGAGCCTCCGGGCAGACGACCTCGTCGGCCAGGGCCTCGAATCGAGCCAGGGTGTCTAGCGGTGCGACTCCGATGGCGGCGATGAGCCGTGCTGGATCGCGCTGGCGCAGGGTGGCCAGCGCCGCCGCCATGGTGGCTCCGGTGGCACTGCCGTCGTCCACCACCACTACGACCCGGCCGGCCGGATCGATGGGTGAACGCACCGGTGTGTAGCGCCTTCGGCGATCTTCGATCAACTCGCGTTGCCGGTCGATCTCCCGGGCCAACCACTCCTGGCGGCATCGCCGGGCCTCCTCTTCCAGGTGCACGCTACCGTCCTCGCTCACTGCGCCGATGGCGAACTCGGGGTTGCCCGGGGCACCGATCTTGCGCACCAGCACCACGTCGAGCTCTCCTTCCAGGGCATCGGCGATCACCCGCCCCATGGGCACGCCGCCGCGGGGGATGGCCAGCACCAGCGGTTTCACCCCCTTCAAATGGCCCAGAGCCTCGGCCAGGCGTCTGGCCGCATCGAGTCGATCTCGGTACATGTCGGTATTCCCGCAGGGACACAGGTAAAGTCTAGCCGAGAGGAGGGCCGCGCAAGCGACCGCGCCGCCGGGACCAGCGGCGGCGCGAGGGGTGCCAGGGGTCATATCATCCTCAGGGGTTGGACTTGACCTTCTCGCTCCTGGTCGCGATGACATCCTCTGGCTCGGGCTCTACCCGACTCGGTTTGCCTGGCAGAACGGCATCCAGCAGCAGAGCCGCCAGGGCCGCCGGCACCAGGCCGGACTTGAGCAGCAGACCGAGCTGACCGGGCATGGTCTCGGAGATTGCCTCCACGGCGGGCAGGCCAATCCCCAGGCTCAGCGAAACGGCGATGATCAGCATGGCGCGCTGGTCGAGCTCGCACTCCTGGATGATCTTGAGGCCCGCCGAGGCGATCATGCCGAACATCACGATGCCGGCGCCGCCCAGCACAGCGTGGGGCATGGCGGCCACCAGACCGCCCAGCTTGGGGAATAGTCCCATGCAGATCAGCAGGATGCCGCCGATGGTCACCACGTGGCGGCTGACCACGCCGGTCAGGGTGATCAGGCCAACGTTCTGGGCATAGGCGGTGTTGGGCAGCGTGTTGAAGAGAGCGGCGAAGGAGGTGGCCACACCATCGGCCATCACGCCGCCGGAAAGCTCACTATCCTTGGCCTGACGTCCGGCGCCACCGATGGTGATGGCGGAGATGTTGCCGATGGTCTCCAGGCCCACCACGAACATGATCAGCGTCATGCCGATAATGGCGCTCAGGTGGAATTCCAGGCCGTACTGCAGGGGCTTGGGAAATGCGAACCAGGCGGCGTCGCCGACGCTGGAGAAGTCCACCATCCCCAGGGCAATGGCCAGCAGGTAGCCGCTGGTCAGGCCGATCAGGATGGAGGCGGCCTTGAGGAAGCCGCGGCCGAACTGGTGCACGAGGATGGTGACCACCAGGACGAACAGCGCCAGGCCCAGGTTGGTGGGGGAGGCGAAATCGGGGTTGCCTATGCCGCCTGCAGCATAGTTGAGGCCCACCGGCATCAGGATGATACCGATCAAGAGCACCACGATGCCGGTCACCACCGGAGAGAACCAGTGGCGGATCTTCTTCAGATAGGCACCCAGCCCCACCTGCAAGACACCGGCCACCAGGGAGGCGCCCAGCACGGCGGCCAGTCCGAAGGTGCCGGCCAGTGGCAATGCCACCGGCAGGAAGCCGAAGCTGGTGCCCTGGACGATGGGCAGGCGGGCACCGATGGGGCCGATACCGATGGTTTGAATGAGGGTGGCAATGCCGGCTACGAAGAGCGCGACCTGAATCAGGAAGATCTGTTCACCGGTAGTGGCGCCGATGACGCCAGCGATGATGATCGGCGGCGTCACGTTGCCGGCGAACATCGCCATGATGTGCTGGATCCCTAATGGAATCGCCTTGGTCAGCGGCGGCATGGCGTCCGGGTCCCGGTTGATGGTCCGGGAGGGGTTGGTTTCTGGATGGGGAGCGGAACGGGGTCTGGTCATGGTCGGGCTCGCAGCGTGTGTTGTTGTAGGTGCTGGGCGTGCGGGTCTTGAGGTTCAGCTCTTCGCGCTAGCCTGCAGGCGAAACAGGGCGATGCGATTGATCTGTTCGACGGCGGTGCGGCGCTCCTTCGCCGGATCGTTCTCCAGGCGTACCTCGAAGGCGTCGAGGATGGCAAAGCGATCGCTGCCCTTCACCGCCATCACGAAGGGAAAGCCGAACTTCGCCTTGTAGGCCGCGTTGAGTCGCTCGAAGCGGGCCATCTCCTCGGGAGAGCACTGGTCCAGGCCCGCGCCCGCCTGCTCGCGGGTGGAGTCGTCGGTCAGCTCGCCGGCAACTGCCGCCTTGCCGGCGAGGTCCGGGTGAGCGCGAATCACGGCGAGCTGGCTGTCGGCATCGGCCTCGGCGAGCATCCGGCCCATCACCGCCGCCAGGTTCTCGGGCGTATCGTGGCGCTCGTCCAGCCTGCTCTCCCAGGCCCGTTCGGCCACCCAGGGAGAGTGCTCGTAGATGTCGCCGAAGCCGGCGATGAAGCTGGCCTTGTCCAACCGGCTGGGACGCGGGGTCAGGGTGCGGTGGGTCATGGTCGGTCTCCCGGTTCTCGGTGGTCAGGATGATGTCTTCCCATCAATGTATACAAAAAATATTTTGAAATGTACTCCATATAAGTCTAAAAATGTCCCCACTGAGATTCGCGGCATTCATGGAACAGTCCATGGAACGGTTGATGGATCGGTCACATAGAACAACAGGAGACGGAACATGGGACGCTTGACCACCCACGTGCTCGATACTGCCCAGGGTCGCCCCGGCAGGGGGATCCGTATCGAGGTATACCGCCTGGCGGGCAAGGCGCGAGAGCGCCTCAAGGAAGTCACCACCAACGATGATGGCCGCTGCGATGCGCCGATCCTCGAGGGGAACGAATTCACCGCCGGCGAGTACGAGCTGGTCTTCCACGCCGGCGACTACCTTCGCCAGCAGGGCATCACGGCGGAGGAGCCGCGCTTTCTGGACGTGATCCCGCTGCGTTTCGGCGTGGCCGATGCCGAAGCTCACTACCACGTGCCGCTGCTGCTCTCGCCTTACGGGTACTCCACCTACCGTGGCAGCTGAGGATTCGGCCCTTCGCCATTTCCATAACAACTTCCATAACAACATGCGCTAGACGAGGCATCCCCCGATGCAAGCCTATCTGCTGGACTTTGCCAACTTCATGCTGCGCTGGCTGCACGTCATCGCGGCCATCGCCTGGATCGGCGAATCGATCTACTTCGTGATGCTCGACAACGGCCTGCGCGTTCCCAAGGCTGCCGAGGACCGCGACAAGGGGGTGTTCGGCGAGATGTGGGCGGTGCACGGCGGCGGCTTCTACCACAACCAGAAGTACGCCACGGCTCCCGCCAAGCTGCCCGCGGACCTGCACTGGTCGTTCTGGAAGGCCTACACCACCTGGCTGTCGGGCTTCGCCCTGTTCATCCTGCTCTACATGGCCAACCCGAGCTTCTACCTGGTCAACCCCAATGCCAGCTGGGAGTGGGCGGCCAGCATGAGCGGCTGGCAGGCCAACGTGATGGCGCTGCTGTTCCTTCTCGGCGGCTGGGTGGTCTACAACGAGCTGTGCAAGCGCCTCAGCCCCAACATGGAGCGAGACGGGGTGCTTAGCCTGGCTGTCGCCGTGATGATGGTGGTGGTGGCTTACCTGAGCACCCAGATGTTCTCCGGCCGCGCGGCTTTCCTGCTCACCGGTGCGGTGATGGCGACGGCCATGTCGGCCAACGTGTTCTTCTGGATCATTCCCGGCCAGCGGCGCATGGTGGCGGCGATTAAGGCCGGCGAGACGCCCAACCCGCTGGATGGCAAGCGCGGGAAGCAGCGCTCGGTGCACAACACCTACTTCACCCTGCCGGTGGTGCTGCTGATGATCAGCAACCACTACTCCTTCGCCTACTCCCACGAGCTGGCGTGGGTAATCATGTCGCTGTTTATCTTCGCCGGGGCCCTGATCCGGCAGTTCTTCGTGCTGATGCACGCCGGCAAGATCCAGCCGGCCTACCCGGTTGCGGGTACCGCGCTGATCGCCGTGGCGTTCTGGGTCGCCGCCCCTTCCCCATCGCCCGCCGCCGATCCGGATCGCGCCGCGGTCGGCCTCGAGCAGGCCCATGCCATCGTCGAGACCCGCTGCGCGGCCTGCCACGCCAGCCAGCCGAGCCAGCCCGGCTTCAACGCGCCGCCGGCCGGGGTCGCCTATGACTCACCGCAGCAGACCGCCGCCCAGCGTGCCCAGATTCAGCAGGTGGTGTCCAGCGGCTACATGCCGCTGGGCAACATGACCGGCATGACCGACGAGGAGCGCATGGCCATCGCTGCCTGGGCTGAGTGAGCCAGACGCCTTTCTGTCATGCCCCCGACGCCCCTTCCTTCGGCGGGTCGTCGGCGCCGTTGGCGTCGTCGGTGGGCAAGCAAGTGTATACAATATGATCCACCAGGCACCGCAGGAGACGAGCCTTCATGAACCAGCGTGAGACCGTGGCCGAACGCGGGCCGTCCTCATCGCGCCGCGGGAAGGGCGGTGACGGAGCCGAGCGTCACGAGGTGATATACCGTTCGATCAGCGATGCGATCATCGAACATCGCCTCAAGCCCGGTTCCCGATTGCGCGAGGATGCTCTCGCCGAGGTGTTTGGCGTCAGCCGCACCGGCATTCGCAAGATCCTGCAACGCCTGGCCATGGAGCAGTTGGTCACCCTGACCCCAAGGCGCGGCGCCAGCGTCACCCGCCCCACGGCCGACGAGGCAAAGGACGTCTTCGATGCCCGCCAGATGATCGAGTGCGGCCTGATGCGAGAGGTCGCACGGCGCATCACGCCCGATAACGCGGCGGTGCTGCGCAGTCTGTCAGCACGTGAGCAGCAGGTGGTGCGTGACGGTGATCACAGCGCGGGCATCCGGCTCTCTGCCGAATTCCATTCTCGTCTGGCCAGGATCTCCGGCAACGCCACCCTGGCCGATTTCGTCGAGCGCCTCTGTTTCCGCTCATCGCTGATTCTTGCCGTCTATGGCAACCCCATACGCCTCGGTTGTGAAACCCACGACCATGATGCATTGATTGCCCTTCTGGAACATGGCGAGGGAGACAGAGCTGAAGCCCTCATGTCCAGACACCTGGATGCCGTGGAGGCCACCCTCTCCATGGTCGAGGAAGAGGATGAAACGCCGGATTTGCATACTATCTTCTCCCACTGACGTTGGCGGCTAGTCCAGGACGATATTCTCCGCGGGTCGGTCTTGCGGCAGATTGACCGCAAGGGTGCATTTTCTGTATACAAAATTGTCGTGCGAGGAGTTCAATTTGCGTGATCTACCAACAACAGAGTGACGCCATGACCTCTTCCAGCTATCCCCGTGATCTGATCGGCTATGGACGCAACCCGCCCCATGCCAACTGGCCGGGCCGGGCGAAGATTGCCGTGCAGTTCGTGCTCAACTACGAGGAGGGCGGTGAGAACTGCGTGCTGCACGGCGATGCCGGCTCCGAGCAGTTCCTCTCCGAGATCATCGGGGCTCCGGCCTTTCCGGATCGCCACCTGAGCATGGAGTCCATCTATGAGTACGGCTCCCGGGCGGGTGTCTGGCGAATCCTGCGCGAGTTCGAGCGCCGCGGCCTGCCGCTCACGGTGTTCGGCGTGGCCATGGCGCTGGAGCGCCACCCCGAGCTAGCCCACGCCTTCAAGGAGTTGGGCCACGAGGTCGCCTGTCATGGCTACCGCTGGATCCACTACCAGGAGTTGCCCGAGGAGGTCGAGCGCGAGCACCTCCACAAGGCCATGGCGATCTTCCAGCGTCTCTATGGCGAGAAGCCGCTGGGCTGGTACACCGGCCGCGACAGCCCCAATACCCGTCGCCTGGTGCTTGATGAGGGAGGCTTCCTCTACGACAGCGACTATTACGGCGATGACCTGCCTTTCTGGACGCGTGCCTCCGACAGCCAGGGCGTCGAGCACGACCACCTGATCGTCCCCTATACCCTGGACACCAACGACATGCGCTTCGCCGCGCCCCAGGGCTTCAATACTGCCGACCACTTTTACACCTACCTGCGTGACGCCTTTGACGTGCTCTATGCCGAGGGCGAGGAGTCACCGAAGATGCTCTCCATCGGCATGCACTGTCGCCTGCTGGGTCGCCCGGGTCGCTTCCGTGCCCTGCAGCGCTTCCTCGATCATATCGAGGCTCACGACCGGGTGTGGGTGGCGCGCCGGGTGGATATCGCCCGCCACTGGGTGGAGCACCATCCGGCGCCAAGAGCCTGAGGACATTTCTTGAAACAGCGCACCTACTACGCTCCGACAGGGGGGCACCCGCCCCAGACCCAGCTGCTCTCCGACAGGGCGGTGTTTACCGAGGCCTACGCCTTCATCCCCAAGGGGGTGATGCGCGACATCGTCACCAGCAACCTGCCGTTCTGGGAGAAGACCCGGCTGTGGGTGCTGGCGCGCCCGCTCTCCGGCTTTGCCGAGACCTTCTCCCAGTACATCATGGAGGTTGCCCCCGGCGGCGGAAGTGAGCGCCCCGAGCTCGACCCCGAGGCTGAAGGGGTAGTCTTCGTGGTGGAGGGCGAGCTGTCTCTGAGCCTTGCCGGCGAGCGTCACCGCCTGTTGCCCGGCGGCTACGCCTTTCTTCCGCCGGGAAGTCGTTGGCAGGTCAAGAACGAATCCGACGCTCCGGTGCGCTTTCACTGGGTGCGCAAGGCCTACGAGCGTGTCGAGGGCATCGAGGTGCCTGAGGTCTTCGTCACCAACGAGAACGACATCGCACCCAGCGAGATGCCGGGCACCGAGGGGCGCTGGGCGACTACCCGCTTCGTGGACCCCGGTGACGTTCGCCACGACATGCACGTCAATATCGTCACTTTCCAGCCCGGCGCGGTGATTCCCTTCGACGAGACCCACGTCATGGAGCACGGCCTCTACGTGCTGGAAGGCAAGGCGGTCTATCACCTCAACCAGGATTGGGTGGAGGTCGAGGCCGGCGATTTCATGTGGCTGCGTGCCTTCTGCCCCCAGGCCTGCTATGCCGGTGGTCCGGGGCCATTCCGCTACCTGCTCTATAAGGACGTCAACCGCCATGCGGCCCTGCGTCTGGGTAGCCGCTGACAGGAGATCGACATGCTGGAATTGAAAGCCGAGCCGCTGACGGCCGAGTCCTTCGCCCCCTTCGGCGAGGTCATCGACGCGCGCGAGTCCGACTGGTTCCCCATCAACGCCGGGCGCACTCGGCGCCACCATGACCTGGCCAGGGTCGAGGCACTGGGCGAGGGAGCGCGGACGCTGATCAGCATCTTTGTCAGCCAGCCGGTGACAGTGCCGCTGGAGCTCGGCTTCCTGGAGCGCCACCCTCTGGGCAGCCAGGCCTTTATGCCGCTGCATGAAGAGAGGTTCCTGGTGGTGGTTGCGCCGCCGGGCAACGAGATCGACCCCGTCGAGGTGCGCGCCTTCGTTACCGACGGTCGACAGGGGGTGAACTACCACGCAGGGACCTGGCACGCTGTTCAATCGGTGCTGGAGCGGGAAGGGGAATTCCTGGTGGTCGACCGCGGTGGGGAAGGGCACAACTGCGACGAGTTTTCGTTGCCTTTGCGCATCATCCTGTGATTGGTGCACTGGCCTGGACCCGTACGATTACCTGTCACGCAATGACGCGTATACTTTTCATCAGTCGCACGACCGGCATATGCAGACCGGTCCGATGCGCACCAATGTCAACGATTTACGTGCCATTCTGGCCCTGCCGAGGACTCCATGACGCTTCCCCCCCACGCCCTCCTGCATGACCCCATTCGCCGCACCAAGATCGTCGCCACCCTGGGCCCGGCCAGCGACCGCGAGGGCGTGCTGGAGGCCATGATCGCGGCCGGCGTCGACGTGGTCCGCCTCAACTTCTCCCACGGCAGCCCCGACGACCATCGCCAGCGCCTGGTGCGGGTCCGCGAGATCGCCGACCGCCTGGGCCGAAGCGTCGCCGCACTCGGCGACCTGCAGGGCCCCAAGATTCGCATCGCCCGCTTCAGTCAGGGCGCCGTCGAGCTGTCGGCAGGCGCGCCCTTCGTGCTCGATATGGCACTCGATGGCCATGCCGGCGATGCCTCCCGGGTCGGCTGCGACTATCAGCAGCTGATCGACGACGTCGCCCCGGGCGATCGCCTGCTGCTCGACGACGGCCGGGTGGTGCTCGATGTCACCGCTATCCGGGGCCGCGAGATCCACACCACCGTGGTGGTGGGCGGCAAACTCTCCAACAACAAGGGCATCAACAAGCAGGGCGGCGGCCTCTCGGCGCCGGCGCTCACCGACAAGGACCGCGCGGATCTCACCACCGCCGTCGAGATCGGCGTCGACTACCTGGCGGTGTCGTTTCCGCGCAGCGCCGCCGACATGCAGGAGGCCCGCGCGCTGCTTGGCGAGGCCGGGGCCGAGATCGGCCTGGTGGCCAAGCTGGAGCGCGCCGAGGCGGTGGCCGATGAGGCCACCCTGGACGGCATCATCGAGGCCTGCGAGGCGGTCATGGTGGCCCGCGGCGATCTCGGCGTGGAGATCGGCGATGCCAAGCTGATCGGCATGCAGAAGCGCATCATCAAGCGTGCCCGCACGCTGAACCGCGCGGTGATCACCGCCACGCAGATGATGGAGTCGATGATCGAGTCGCCGCTGCCCACCCGGGCCGAGGTGTTCGACGTGGCCAACGCGGTGCTCGACGGCACCGACGCGGTGATGCTCTCCGCCGAGACCGCCGCCGGCGACTTCCCGGTGGAGACCATCGAGGCCATGGATCGGGTCTGCCTGGGCGCCGAGCGCGAGAAGATCGCCCAGGAGTCCGGCCACCGCATTCACGAGGGCTTCTCGCGGATCGACGAGACCATCGCGCTCTCCGCCATGTATGCCGCCAACCACCTGTCGGGCGTGGCCGCCATCGCCTGCATGACCTCCACCGGCTACACGCCGCTGATCGCCTCGCGCATCAGTTCGGGGCTGCCCATTGTCGGCCTGGCCCACAGTCCGGTGGCCCAGCGGCGCATGGCGCTCTACCGCGGGGTGGTCTCGCTGCCCTTCGACACCCGCAACATGACCCCCCTCGAGCTCAACGAGCGAGCGCTGTCGCTGCTGGTGGAGAAGGGCATCGCCGCCTCCGGCGATCATGTGATCCTGACCCGCGGCGACCACATGAACGCCCACGGCGGCACCAACACCCTGAAGATTCTCGACGTGAACGAAAGCCACGACATCTGATCCTGTATACAGGATCCCTTCACCATGTGGCCCGGTGCAGGGAAACGTGCGAAGGTGCTTCCGGGCGACTCGGGGGAGTGAAATGAGCAGGACCTGGAAGGAAGACGTGGAGGCCGCCGTCCTGGCAGGCGGGAAGATCAGCGACCGGGATATCGTCGACCGGGTGCGGCACGCGGTGCTGACCCAGCGGCTGCCGCCGGGGACACGGCTTCCGGAGGTGTCGCTGGGCGAGATCTTCGGGGTGAGCCGGTCGGTGGTGCGCCGGGCCCTGACGCGTCTGGCTGCCGACCATGTCATCGACCAGCGCCCCAACCAGGTGGCCCGCATCCGAGCGCCGAGCATCGCCGAGACCCACGAGACCTTCGCCGCCCGTCGCCTGGTGGAGGGCGAAGTCGTCGCGCTGCTGGCCGGCCGGGTGGATGCCGAGTCGCTGGATGGCCTGGTTCGGGAAGCAGCGAGCGAGGCCCAGGCCCACGCTCGGCAGGACGAGCCGGCGCGCATCGAGCACTCCCTGGCGCTTCACCATTGCCTGGCCGACCTGTCGCCCAATCGGGTGCTCGGCGCCATGCTCACCGACCTGATCCTGCGCACATCCATCGTCATCGCTCTTTACAAGGGGGCCTCGCTGGCCTCGTGCTATCTGGCGGAGGACCATCCGCGACTGCTGGAGGCGCTGCGCGACGGCGACGCAGAGGGGGCTCGGAGCGCAGTGGTGAAGCATCTGGATAACCTGCTGAATCTCCTTGACCTGGGCCCTCGTGACACCGAGACCGACCTCAAGGCGATCTTCGGTGCCGCCACGGCATAGGTCTGACGCCTGATTCCGGCTTGACCTCGGTCAGTAGCGCCTGCCGGCGTTGGCTCATGGTCTTGTGGTGCCCCTGCACGCTGACTGACAATGCCTTCACTCCTCTCGGGTTCCGGAGATTTCAATGCGTTCACGATGTGCGGCCTGGCTGCTCGGCCTGGCACTGTTCCTTCCCGCGACCCTGCTCAAGGCCGACGTTCCCACCGTGGCGGCGGCGTCGGACCTGCAGTTCGCGCTGACGGAGGCCGCCGAGCGATTCCGCGACGAAACCGGCCGGGAACTGCGCCTGAATTTCGGCTCTTCCGGCAACTTTCGCCGCCAGATCGCTCAGGGCGCGCCCTTCGAACTCTATCTTTCCGCCGACGAGGCCTATGTGCTGGCGCTCCACGAGGAGGGGTACACCGAGGACGAGGGGACGGTCTATGCCATCGGCCGGCTGGCGTGGATGCAGCGCCCGGGCCGCAATGATCTGACGGGGGAAGATGCCCCCCTGGCTGCGGTACGCGAGGCGATTGCCGCCCACGGGGCGGGGCAGGGGCGACCGCGCATCGCCCTGGCCAATCCGGAGCATGCCCCGTATGGCGTCGCTGCCAAGCAGGCCCTTGAACATGCCGGCCTGTGGGAAGAGACCGCGCCTCTGCGCATCCTCGGCGAGAATGTTTCCCAGGCCGCCCAGTTCGCGCTCACCAGCGACGCCCGCGGCGGACTGGTGGCCTGGTCCCTGGCGCTGGCCCCGACACTCGCCGAGCGCAGCGACCACGTGCTGATTCCCGAGGCCTGGCATGCCCCGCTGGTGCAGCGCATGGTGCTGGTGAAGGAGGCCGGCGAGACCGCACGGGCCTTTTACGTCTGGCTGCAGGAGGAGGAGGCCCGGGCCGTCCTGGCCGACTACGGTTTTCGTCTGCCAGGCCAAGATGCGCAACCCGCCGATGAGGGAGTCACCACGCCCTGATGGACTGGACGGCCCTCTCGGTCTCGCTGCGCCTGGCCGCCTTCACCTGCCTGCTGCTGTTGCCGGTGGGGCTGTGGCTGGGGCGCACCCTGGCCACAACCCGTTTTCGCGGCAAGCCGCTGTGCGAGGCGCTCGTTGCGCTGCCACTCGTCATGCCGCCCACGGTACTGGGCTTCTACCTGATGCAGTCTTTCGGCGTCGAGACGCCCGTCGGCAGCCTGTGGCAACGCCTCTTCGGAACGGGGCTCAACTTCACCTTCAGCGGCATCCTGCTCGCCTCGCTGGTGGCCAACCTGCCCTTCGCCGTGCAGCCGATCCAGCGTGCCTTCGAGACGGTGCCGGCCAACCTGCGCGAGGCGGCCTGGTGCAGCGGACTCTCCCCCTGGCAGACCTTCCTGCGCATCGAGCTGCCGCTGGTGTGGCCGGGGATCATCTCCGCCCTGGCGCTCACTTTCGCTCATACCCTGGGCGAGTTCGGGGTGATCCTGATGGTCGGCGGCGCCATCGATGGCGAGACCCGCACCCTGGCCATCGCCATCTACGATCGGGTGCAGGCCTTCGATGAGGCGGGGGCTGGCATCATGTCGGCGATGCTGCTGCTGGTCTCCTTCCTCACCATCGGCGTGGTCTATGGCCTGGCGGGCCGTCGCAGGTGGCGCCGTGCCTGAGTCTTCCGAACTGCCCTCGCGGCTGTCGGTGAGCCTTCACCAGCCAGGCCCCATACCGCTGGACGCCGATTTCCACTGCGAGGCCGGCGAACTGCTCGCTCTGGTGGGACCCTCCGGCAGCGGCAAGACCACCCTGCTGCGCGCCATCGCTGGCCTCTACCGCCCAATATCCGGGCGCATCGACTGCGGTGGCGAGGCCTGGTTCGATGCGGGGCGCAGGCTCTCTCTGTCGCCCCAGCATCGCCGGGTCGGCCTGGTATTCCAGGACTACGCGCTTTTTCCCCACCTCACCGCCCTGGGCAATGTCATGGTGGCCCTGGACCCCTTGCCGCCTCGGGAGCGACGCGAGCAGGCGATGGCATGGCTCTCTCGGGTACGCCTCGATGGATTGGCCGACCGGCATCCTGCACAGCTCTCCGGGGGCCAGCGTCAACGGGTGGCGCTGGCCCGCGCCCTGGCGAGAAGTCCTCGGGTACTGCTGCTTGATGAACCCTTCTCGGCGGTGGATCAGGTCACTCGGCGACGCCTGCAGCGCGAGCTGGCGATGCTGCGCGAGCAGATCCGTATCCCCATCGTGCTGGTGACCCATGACCTCGACGAGGCCGCGGCTCTGGCCGATCGTCTCTGCGTGCTGCATGGCGGGCGCAGCTTGCAGGCAGGGCCGCCGGAGGCCCTTTTCCGCCGCCCCGCCTCGCCGGAGGTCGCCCGTGTGCTGGACCGCCAGAACCTCTTTGAAGGCGAGGTGATTGAGGAAGACGGCGAGCAGCGCCTTGCCTGGGGACCCTGGCGGCTGGAGGTGGCCGAGGGCCTGGAGGCGCTGTCCCTCGGTGAACGGGTGAGCTGGTACCTGCCGCCCTCCGATGTGGTGTTGCATCGACGCGGCAGACCCTCCCAGGGAGAGCGGGAGAATCCGGTTCAGGCGAGAGTCGAGACACTGGTGGTGCTAGGCGGAGTGACCGCTGTTACGCTGGCCTTCGACCATACTGAACGTACCCTTAGCTTCGAGATTGCCACCCATGCCGCGCGTCGCAACGACCTGGCTCGGGGAGAGTCCGTGCAGGTCTCGCTGCTGGCGGCGGGAATTCACCTGATGCCGGCGCAGGACCTGCCGGATGATGCGAGGACGATGAGATGATGCGTGCACGGCAGTGGATCGGCGCCCTGGCGCTGCTGGTGAGTGTCCCGACATTGGCGGCCGACGAAGAGCGCGAGTCCGAGGTTGCCGTGACGCTACCGCTGGTGGTGCATGCCGTCGAGGGGCCGCAGCCGTTTGACGTCGAGGTGGCGCGCACCATTCCCGAACGCAGCCGAGGCTTGATGGAGCGCGACCACCTGGACGAGAACGCCGGCATGCTATTTCTCTACCGGGAGTCCCAGTCGCCCCGCAACGGCTTCTGGATGTATCGCACCCGAATACCCCTGGATATCGCCTTCATTGGCGAGGACGAGCGCATCGCCGCCATCTTCACCATGTGGCCCTGTGGCTCCGCCAACCCCGCTGAGTGCCCGGTCACCTACCCTGGGGTATCTTACCGGATGGCGCTGGAGGTCAACGCTGGCCTCTTCGAGCGCCGGGGCATCGCGGAGGGAGACTGCGTCAGCTGGCCCGGCAGCGCCGGCCATTGCCTGCTGGCGTCGAGCGATGATGCGATGCCCTCGGCACACGACGAATAGGGGAGGGCGACCGGGCTATCATTCAGCGCCGCGCCTCGTAGAATATTCCCTGTCGATAACAATCATGCCCCCGGCATCCCGCCGGTTGGCCGCAGCAAGGACACGCCATGACCACCACACGCCATCTCGCCAAGTTGGCCGCTGCCCTGGCCGGCGCCGCCGTGCTCAGCGCCTCGCTTTCTGCGCAGGCGCGCGAGCTCTCCGTCTCCACCGTGCTCTCCGACGCTTTTCCCTGGGGCCAGGCGGCCGAGAAGTGGGCCGAACTCGTTGAGGAGCGCACCGAGGGGCGCCTCACCCTGCGCGTCTACCCCAACTCTCAACTGGTGGCCGGTGACCAGACCCGCGAGTTTTCTGCCATGCGCTCCGGGCTGATCGATGCCGCTGTGGGCTCCACCATCAACTGGTCGCCCCAGGTGCCGGAGCTCAACCTCTTTTCGCTGCCCTTCTTCCTGCCCGACGAAGCGGCGGTGGACGCCGTGACCGCCGGGGCCGCCGGCGAGATGATCTTCGAGGCCATCGAGTCCCGCGACGTGATTCCCCTGGCCTGGGGGGAGAACGGCTTCCGCCAGCTCTCCAACTCACGCGGCCCGATCAGCGAGCCTGCGGATCTGGATGGCCTGAAGATTCGCGTGGTGGGCTCACCGCTGTTCCAGGACACCTTCAACGCCCTGGGGGCCGACCCCACTCAGATGAGCTGGACCGACGCCCAGCCGGCACTGACCACTGGCGCGGTTGACGGCCAGGAGAACCCTCTGTCGGTGTTCGACGTGGCGCGCATCGACCAGGTGGGCCAGCAGAACCTGACCCTGTGGAACTACATGAATGACCCGCTGATCTTCGCCGTCAACCGCCAGGTGTGGGATTCCCTGGAAGAGGGTGACCGCGAGATACTGCGGGAGGCCGCCGTAGAGGCCGGCCAGTGGGAGATCGACATGACCCGTGAAGAGGAGAGCGGGCGTCTGGCCGCTATCCAGGAGCGTGGCGTCAACGTTACCGAGCTCACCGATCAGCAGTATCAGGCCTTCGTCGAGGCCACCGCCGAGGTCCACGACAAGTGGTTGCCACGCATCGGCGAGGCCCTGGTCGAGGCGGCTCGCGAGTCTGTCGAAGCGCGCTGAGCCCCGACGTATGCCACGTCCGTCGCCCCCGTCTCCGGGGGCGACGTCATTTCACGAGGTCGACATGAAACCTTCCCCTGATGCCCGGCCGGAGCGCTGGCTCGCCTCTCTGGCGCTTTTGATCATCTCTCTGATCAGCCTCGGCAATGTGGTCACCCGCTATATTACCGGGGGCTCGCTTGCCTTCACCGAGGAGTTCTCGGTGTTCCTGCTGGTGGTACTTACCTTCGCCGGGGCGGCGGTGGCCCTGCGCCGAAACGGCCATATTCGCGTGGGCTTGCTGGAGCGGGCGTTGCCAGCGGCGCCGCGCAAGGCGCTGATCCTGTTCCAGTGGGCCTGTGGAATGGCGTTGCTGGGGCTGATCACCTGGTTCGGCGCCAAGCTGGCCTGGCAGGAGTATCAGTGGGAGTCGCTCTCGCCGGGGCTGGGGCTGCCCCAGTGGTGGTACATCGTGTGGCTGCCGCTGCTCTCGGCGGCGATGCTGATTCGCCAGACCCAGCAGACCTGGGATCGCCTCTGCGGGAGACTTGCCGATGAGCCCTGACCTGTGGATGCTGCTGGCCTTTGCGGGTTTGCTGATCAGCGGTGTGCCGGTGGCCTTTTCCCTGGGCCTGGCCGGCGCCGTGGGCATCCTGGCCGGGTTGCCGCCGGCGATGCTGGCGACGCTCGGCACCAACACCTACAACAGCATCGCCAAATACCCGCTTATTGCCATTCCACTGTTCATCCTCACCGGGCTGATCTTCGAGCGCTCCGGGGTGGCGCTGCGCTTGGTGCGCTTCGCCCAGGCCCTGATCGGGCCGCGCCATGGCGGCCTGGCCCTGGTGGCCGTCCTGGTCTGCATGATCATGGGTGGCATGAGTGGCTCGGGGCCGGCGGACGCCGCCGCGGTGGCCATGGTGATGCTGCCGAGCATGACAAAAGCCGGCTACCCAAAGCCCTTCTCTGCCACGCTGATCGCCGCCTCCGCCTCCACGGCGATCCTGATCCCGCCCTCGGTGGCGCTGATCCTCTACTCTATCGTGGTGCCGGGGGTCGACCTGCGCGCGCTCTTCGCCGCCGGCCTCTTCCCGGGGATTCTCGCCGGTTTGGCGCTGCTAATGCCGGCGCTGCTGGTGTCACGCCACTACGGTTGGGAAGGCGGCACGCCGGTGGAAGGCGCCGAGCGTCTGAGAGTGGGTGACACCTTCAAACAGGCGCTGCCTGCCCTGTTTGCGCCGGTGCTGATCCTCGGCGGGCTTCGCTCGGGGCTCTTCACCCCCACCGAGGCGGCCGTGGTGGCGGTGGCCTACGGAGCAGTGATCGGGCTCTTCGTGACCCGCGAAATTGGCCTGAAAGACCTCTGGGGCCTGTTCGGCGAGGCGGCAGTGATTTCCGGGGTGGTGATGATGATCATCGCCCTGGCCGGTATCTTCGCTTGGGCCGGCACCATGCTCGGCACCTTCCGCGATATGGCTCAGTGGATCATCGCCCTGACCGATAATGGGGTGCTGCTGCTGATCCTGATAATGCTGGCGGTGCTGGTGGCCGGCATGTTGCTCGACGCTATCTCCATCTATCTGATCCTGATGCCGATCCTCATCCCGGTGATGCAGCATTTCGAGTGGAATCCGGTGTGGTTCGGCATCTTGCTGGCGATGAATATTGCTATCGGCCAGTTCACGCCGCCGGTGGCGGTGAATCTGATGGTGACCACCGAGGTGGCCAAGATCCGCCTGGAGCAGACCGTCGGCTGGGCGCTGCTCTTTGTGGTGGCCATGGCCGGTGCACTGGCGCTTGTTGCCCTATTCCCCGAGATCGCCCTGTGGCTGCCACGTGTGTTGGGCTACAACGTCGGCTGATCCTGATCGGGGAACCGCGCCTGCAGCGCCTCGCGGCGAAGCTGATTCGCCGCCCGGGGTGAGGCCATGAAGGACGAGAAGCAGCGCTGATCAACGAAGGCATTCTGGCGACCACAGGCTAGCCGTTGCTGAACGAGATAACCGCGCCATGGCGCAGTTCTCTCATTGTTAATGCGCTAATTTCCAACGCGGCGTAAACGCTTGGAGGGGCTAGAATGAACTCTGTTCGTCCAATTCTCCGTTGAGGGAGCCGGGTTACCCGAATGAAGTTTTATCCGCTAAAGTAGAAGAGGTTGGTAGAAACTCTGACCAGCGTGTTGGAGCTGCCACATATTACTGCCTACAACATCATGAGGTGTGTTCATGAAACGCCATGCTTTTTCGGCTGCTGCCTTCTCTGGCGCTTTGCTGGGGGCCGCGATGTTCTCGGCTCCTGCGGTAGCGCAGGAACGCTTTATCACTATCGGTACCGGTGGCCAGACCGGCGTCTACTATGTCGTCGGCCAGTCGGTCTGCCGTATGGTCAATCGCGGCAGTGACGATCACAATATCCGTTGCAATGCGCCATCCACCGGTGGCTCTGTGGCCAACGTCAACGGTATGAAGAGCGGTGAGCTGGACATGGGCGTCGTGCAGTCCGATGTCCAGTATCGTGCCTACCACGGCGAGGATAACTTCGAGTCCGATGGTGCTTGGGAGGACATGCGAGCCGTCTTCACCATGCACGGCGAGCCCTTGACCGTTGTCGCCCGTGCCGATTCCGGCATTGAACATATCAGCGATTTCCCGGGCAAGCGCGTCAACATCGGCAACCCAGGCTCCGGCCAGCGCAACACCATGGCCGTGGTCATGGAAGCCATGGGTTGGGATACCGATATCTTCTCCCTGGCCTCTCAGCTGGACGCTGCCGAGCAGGCCGCCGCCCTGTCCGATAACAATATCGATGCGATGGTTTATGTAGTGGGCCATCCCAATGGCTCCATTCAGGAGGCCACCACCACCATCGAAGCCCGCTTGGTCCCGGTGACCGGTCCCGAGATCGACGAAATTATCGAGGCCAATCCCTTCTACACCCGATCGGTGATCCCCGGTGGCCTCTATCGCGGCAATGATGAGGATACCGAGACCTTCGGCGTAGCGGCGACCTTTGTCTCTTCCACAGCGGTGGACGAAGACGTGATCTACGAGACCGTCAAGGCGGTGTTCGAGAACTTCGATCGCTTCACGCGCCTGCATCCGGCCTTCCAGAACCTCAACGAGGAAGACATGATTTCCGATGGCCTGACCGCGCCGCTGCATGACGGTGCGGCACGTTACTACCGCGAGCGTGGCTGGATCGAGTGATTCCGGTAGCGCCAGCTAACCACCCGTGGTGATCGATGCGCGGACCCCCTCGGGGCGTCCGCGCATCTTGTTGGTGAGTCGGCTTTTTGTCTCACCTCGGGAAGGTAATAATCCATAAGTCACTGACAGTGGACAGGGCCAGCATATGTCTGACGAGAAAAATAAAACCCGCGACTCTGAGATCGACCTCGAGGATATGGTCGCCTCCAGCGATTCGGGGTCGCGCAAGCCGGCGGGGGCGCCCGGTAAGCTGCTGCTGGGGATCGCGGCTACCTGGTCGCTTTTCCAACTGTGGATCGCCTCTCCACTTCCGTACATGCTGGGTTTCGGGGTCTTCAACGCCACCGAATCCCGCTCGATTCACCTGGCCTTCGCCCTTTTCCTGGCCTTCATGGCCTACCCGGCGCTCAAGCGCTCGCCGCGTGACCGGATTCCGATCCAGGACTGGGTGCTGGCAGCCGTCGCTGCCTTCTGTGGCGCCTACATGTTCCTCTTCTACGAGCAACTCGCGACTCGGCCCGCTGCGCCGATCACCCAAGATGTGATCGTCGGCATTATCGGCATCGTGATGCTCCTGGAGGCTACCCGGCGGGCCCTGGGGCCGCCGCTGATGATCGTGGCCTCGGTGTTTATCCTCTACTCGCTGTTTGGCCCCTATATGCCGGGCATCCTCGCCCACCGCGGGGTCAGCTTCAACGGCCTGGTCAACCACCAGTGGCTGACCACCCAAGGGGTATTCGGCATCGCGCTGGGGGTGTCGACCAGTTTCGTTTTCCTGTTTGTGCTGTTCGGTGCCTTGCTCGACAAGGCCGGGGCCGGCAACTATTTCATCAAGGTGGCCTTCTCGCTGCTGGGCCATTACAAGGGCGGTCCCGCCAAGGCCGCCGTGGTGGCCTCGGGCATGACCGGCCTTATTTCGGGCTCCTCGATTGCCAACGTCGTGACCACCGGCACCTTTACGATCCCGATGATGAAGCGTGTCGGTTTTTCCTCCGAGAAGGCCGGCGCGGTGGAAGTCGCCTCGTCGGTGAATGGCCAGATCATGCCCCCGGTGATGGGTGCTGCGGCGTTTCTGATGGTGGAGTACGTCGGCATCAGCTACGTGGAGGTGATCAAGCACGCCTTCCTGCCGGCGTTGATCTCCTATATCGCGCTGGTCTATATCGTGCACCTGGAGGCGCTCAAGGCCAATATGAAAGGGCTGCCCACCAGCAACCCGGTGCGCCCCTTCCTGAACAAGGTGATCGGCTTCCTCACCGGCCTGCTGTTGCTGATGGCACTGTCGTTCGGTGTCTATTACGGCCTCGGCTGGTTGAAGCCGGTGCTGGGAGATGCCACTCCCTGGGTGGTGTCCGTTGCGCTTGTGGTGATCTACGTAGCGCTGCTGAAGGTGGGGGCCAAGTATCCTGAGCTGGAGCTGGACGACCCGAACTCCCAGGTCCTCACGCTGCCCCAGACCCGGCCCACCGTCATGGTCGGTCTGCACTATATCCTGCCGGTGATCGTGCTGGTCTGGTGCCTGATGGTCGAGCGCCTCTCGCCCGGTCTCTCAGCCTTCTGGGCGACGGTGTTCATGATCTTCGTCATGGTGACCCAGCGTCCTGTCATCGCCCTCTTTCGTGGCCGCAGCAAGGTGGCTGAAGACATCAAGGAGGGCTTGAAGGATCTCTGGGACGGCCTGATCGCCGGTGCCCGCAACATGATCGGTATCGGTATTGCCACCGCCGCGGCAGGCATTATCGTCGGCGCGGTCTCCCAGACCGGCGTCGGCCTGGTGCTTGCCGACGTGGTGGAGATCCTCTCCATGGGCAACCTGATGCTGATCCTGTTGTTCACTGCGCTGCTCAGCCTGATACTCGGCATGGGCCTGCCCACCACCGCTAACTACATCGTGGTATCAGCCCTACTGGCGCCGGTGATCGTGACGCTGGGCCAGCAGAGCGGCTTGATCGTCCCACTGATCGCCGTGCACCTCTTCGTGTTCTACTTCGGCATCATGGCGGACGTTACACCCCCGGTGGGCCTGGCCTCCTTCGCGGCGGCGGCGGTCTCCGGGGGTGACCCGCTGCGCACCGGCTTCCAGGCGTTCTACTACAGCCTGCGTACCGCGGCACTGCCGTTCCTGTTCATCTTCAATACCGACCTGCTGCTGATCGATGTAACCTTTCTGCAGGGCATTGTGATCTTCGTCATATCGACGATCGCCATGCTGATCTTCGCGGCGGCGACCCAGGGTTTTATGATCGCCCGTAATCGCTGGTACGAAAGCATCTTGCTGCTGCTGGTGGCCTTTACCTTGTTCCGGCCGGGCTTCTGGATGGACATGATCCATGATCCCTACCAGCAGGTACCGCCGGCGCAGTTTGCTCAGGCGCTGGGCGATGTCGAGGAGGGGAGCAATCTGAGGGTCCAGATCGCCGGCGAGGATGCCTTCGGCGACCCCTTGACCACTTATGTGCTGGTGCCGGTCCCCGATGGTGACAGCGATGAGGAGCGCATGGAGAACCTGGGGATAGAGCTCTATGTCGACGGTGACCAGGCCATGGTGGATTTCGTCGTGTTCGGCAGCCTGGCAGCGGATCTTGGCTTTGACTTCGATCAGAGGATCATCGAAGTGTCGGCGCCGGTGGACCGCTGGGCCAAGGAGTGGATGTGGATACCGGGATTCCTGGTGTTCGGCCTGGTGGTGATGCTGCAGCGTCGCCGTCGTGAACCCGATGCTGGCCAGGCCGCTACTGCCTGAAGGAGACGATGACATGTACAGCAAGATCATGCTGCCAGTGGACCTCAACGAGGAGAGTTCCTGGAAGAAGGCGCTGCCCACGGCCGTGACCCTGTGCCGGACCTTCGGGGCCTCGCTGCATGTGGTGACGGTGCTACCCGACTATCGCATGCCGCTTGTGGGCTCCTACTTTCCGAAGGATTTCGCCAAGAAGGCTCACGCGGCCATCGCTGAGGCCCAACAAACGTTCATTCAGGAGCATGTGCCCGAGGAGATCCAGACTCAGTCGGTTATCGTGGACGGTTCGCCCTGGGAGGCGATCATCAAGGCCGCCAAGAAGCTTGAGGTCGACCTGATCGTGATGGCGTCTCACAACAAGCGAAAGTTCGCCGACTATGTTCTCGGTCCCAACGCCGAGCATGTGGTGCACCACGCCAAGATATCGGTGATGATCGTGCGCTAAGCCCATCGGGCGGCCGTCAGGGCCGCTAAACACGCAGGAGCCCCGGCCAATTGGTCGGGGCTCCTGCGTTATGGAGGAGGTGGGAAGAGATCAAGCGAGGCAGACAAGAGACACGCGCGACCCGGCCCAGGCATCGCGCGTCGTGAAAGCGTGGAAAGCTGCGTGAATGCCAGGGCTGCATAATTGACTCGGGTCAACTACATTAACTCTGAGTTAATGGATGAAGTCGGCATTAAGGCATCGGCCTATGCTGGGATTTAGTCCGCCGGGGGCGGACATTACAAGGCGCAACAGGGGTGACAGCATGAACGCGGCAACAACAAGAGCGAATGACAAGGCTGCAGCAGTGCCCAGGGTCAAGATCACCATCAACCCGGTAGGGATGGATCGGCCGAGGGCCTGGCTGTCAGCCGGCATCGAGGACTTTCGCCAGGCCACAGCGGTGAGTCTCGCTTACGGCATGTTCTGGGTGGGCCTGAGTATTGCCATCACTGCAGGCGCCGTCACCCTGGGACTATGGCACTGGTTATTGCCCATGGTGGCAGGCTTCATGTTCATGGGGCCGCTGGTGGCGGTGGGTTCTTACGGCGTCAGCCGTGCCCTTGAGGCTAACCGGGCCCCTCATCTGGGAGACGCCTTCGGCGCCTGGCGGCCCCATGCCGGCCAACTCGCCATGATGGGGGTGATGATGATGATCTTCTTCCTAGCATGGATCCGGCTGGCGACCCTGCTCTTCGCGCTATTCTTCGGTTTCGAAGTGCCCAGTCCGGGTGCGCTCTACTCGTCCCTTTTGACTACACCGCAGGGCCTCGGGATGATTCTGGTGGGTTCCGTGGCGGGCGGCATTCTCGCGTTCGGGGCCTTCGCCATCAGTTCGGTGGCCATTCCCACCCTGATGCATCACGACCTCACCTTCATGGAGGGAATCGAGGCAAGCGTTCGCTCCGTGGCCCGCAACTTTCGCCCGATGCTGCTCTGGGCGGCCATCCTGACCGGCTGCGTGCTGGTGGGCGTGATGACCTTCTACATTGGTCTTGCGCTTATCCTGCCGGTACTGGGCCATGCCAGCTGGCATGCCTACGAGGATCTGGTGCGCGTTGATATCATCGATGAGGGTGAGCCACTGCGCGGTTGACCCGACTCGTCTCGCCCTGCCGGGGCCAGGCCACTATGCTGGGGGGCGTTGACGTCCCCCTTTTCATTGCTGGCTTCCCGGCCCCGTTCCCACGAGGTCATGTCATGCCGACACTGCCCAAGCTTGCCTGCCTGTTGCCTATCCTGTTTCCCCTGATGCCGCTCCACGCTCAGCCCCTGACGCTATCGCTTAACGAGGGGGGGCATGACATCGCCCATGAGTTCGATGCCTGCCTGGCGGATGTCCAGTGGCAGCCCGCACCCGCCCTGAACTGTGCGAGGAATGCCGAGACTCGCTGGGCGGAGGAGGTAGAGCGCCTCGGTGCCCGACTCGATAAGGTGCTTGGGCGTGAGGCGCGCTTGGCCCTGGAGAGCTCACAGGCCGCCTGGGAGCACGGCCGCGCGGCCGACCTGGCGTTGGTGGAGGCCTACCATGGCCAGTTGGCTGAGGCGGAATTGGGTGATCCCGACCTGCTGCCGGTGGCGCGCCAGCTTCACCGTAACGCCGTGTGGGAGCAGCGCGCTCGTTACCTGCGACGTCTGCTGGATGGCCTTTCTGAACCTGCACGGGAGGCACCTTTAGAACCACGGATTCGGGCTGTGTCAGATTAGCTGACTGACCCTTGTCACAGGATCGGGTAGGCTGGTGACTCTCCGGATGTCACTACTGGATTGCCATCATGCGCCAACGCGTCCTGCCCCTCATGTTCGTCCTTGCTTCTCTCCCGTGGCTGCCGCTGTCGGCTATCGCCGAGGAGAAGCTGCCGTCGCCTAGCGGCGAGGTGCTGCTGACCATCAGCGGCAATATCGACTTCCCCAACGTGGACGGCGAGGCCAGGTTCGACCGTGAGATGTTGATGGCCATCGCCCCCACCGAGATTCGCACTCGAACTCCCTGGCATTCGGACTGTGCCCGCTACGAGGGCCCGCTGTTCCGGGAAGTGCTCGCAGCGGCCGGGGTTCGTAGCGGGCACGTTCGTGTCAGGGCGCTGAACGACTTCGAGGCCGAGATCTCACTGGCCGAGCTGCACGACTACGACGTCATCCTGGCCATGAGCCGCAACGGCTCGCCCATTCAGATTCGCGAATTCGGCCCGCTGTTTGTGCTCTACCCCTTCGACGACCATCCGGAACTGCTCAACGAGTCCGTGCGTTTCCGCTCGGTGTGGCACGTTGTGCACATACACGCCCCCTGAGGGGCCGCTATCGGGAGCGTCACATGTTGCGCCTGCCCCTGCGAGTCAAGCTTGGCGCCATCAGCGCGCTGCTGCTGTTGGCAGCGGCGCTGGTGGTAGTAGGGCTGGTCGCATGGCGACAGGACAGTCTGGCCCAGAGCGTGGGCGGGGATACCTCCTGGCACGCGTACAAGCTCGACCGCGACGTGGTCCAACTGCGCAACTACCTGGCGCAGCAGGAAGCTGACCGTCCTGGATTGGCGCTGCGGTTCGAGCTTTTCTACAGCCGACTTAACCTGATGCGCGGTGGCGGTGATATCAGCGAGCTGCTGGCCTCTATTCCTTCGGCTAACGCCCTGCTGGACGATATCGAGCAGCGTATCGAAGTGCTTGACCGCATGATCGAGGCGCTTGAAGTGCTGCAGGAGAGCGATCGTCATGCCCTGGAACAGCACCTCGATGTCCTGGGGAATCGGACCGAGCGGCTGGTGATCGACATCAATGGCCACCTGGCCGAGACGGCTACCCGCGAGCGTGGCCAGCTGCAGCGGCTCTACGCTCTACTGTTGGTGCTGATCCTGGCGATGAGCCTGTCGGCCATGCTGGTGGCGCTCATCCTGTTCCGCGAGGCTCGAGATAACGCGGCGGCGCGTCGTGACCTTGAGGCGCTGAGTCGTGAACTGGAGGCGACCGCCCGGCAGGCGGAGTCGGCTAGCCAGGCCAAGTCGGAATTCCTGGCCACCGTCAGCCATGAAATCCGCACCCCCCTCAACGGCGTCATCGGCATGAGTGAGGTGCTGATTGAGCATCGGCTAGACAAGTCGGCACGTCATTGCGCGGCCACTATTTATGACAGCGCCGGGCTGCTACTGGAATTGATTAACGACCTGCTGGATTTTTCCAAGATCGAGGCCGGGCGTCTCGAGCTTGAGCAACGTGCTCTGGCGCTGGATGAGCTGGTCGATGGCGTGGTGGTTCTGCTGGCACCGCGCGCCGAGGCTCGCGGCGTGGCGCTGCTGACGTGTCTGGATCCGCAACTCCCGGAGCGGGTGCTGGCCGACCCGGGACGCCTGCGTCAGGTGCTGATCAACCTGGTCTCCAATGCGGTGAAGTTCACCGAACAGGGTGAGATTCGCCTGGAGGTGAGACCCGAAGAAAGCGGGCGACTTCGTTTTGAGGTGGTGGATACCGGCTGCGGCATCGCTCCCGAGCAGCTCTCCAGGATCTTTGAGCCGTTCCGTCAGGGTGATGCCTCAACCGCGCGACGCTATGGTGGTACCGGGTTGGGCCTGGCGATCTGCCGCCGGCTGGTCGAAGCCATGGGCGGGCGCATCGAGGTGGCCAGCGAGCCAGGGGTGGGCAGTCGCTTCTGGTTCGTGCTGCCCCTGATGGCCGCTGAGGGCACCGACCCGGTTGCGCTGCCGGCTGCAAGGGGCTCGCGGCGTGAGGATCTGCAATGCACCGATCTGCTGGTAGTGGAGGACAACCCCATCAACCAGCAGGTCGCTAGGGCCATGCTTGAGCGCCTAGGCTGCCGAGTTACCATTGCCGGCTCCGGCGCGGCGGCGCTGCAGCTGGCGGAAGCGGGCTGGTTCGACCTGATCTTCATGGACATCCAGATGCCTGACATGGACGGCCTGGAGGTAACCCGCCGCTTGCGCGCCCTGAACGGCTGGACGGCAGATGTGCCGATCGTGGCAATGACTGCCGGCGGTCCCGGAGGTGAGCAGGCCCGTTGCCTGGCTGCTGGCATGAACGGCTACCTGATCAAGCCGCTGCGACAGGAGCTGCTGCTCGAGACGCTGTTTCGCTTCCTGGCCGACGGGGCAACGGGGTCGTGCACTATCGGCGTTCCCGCGCCGGCTGGCCGCGACAGCCTGGTTGACCCGCTGACGCTGCTGGCGCTGCATGAGTCATTGGGCGGGGAGGGGCTTGCCTCGCTGATGGATCTCTTCGCTGGCCAGGCCGAGTCTCGGCTGGCCAGCCTGGAGCGCGCCCTCGGCGAGGGTGACCTCAAGGAGGCTCGCCATGCGGCGCACCAGCTCAAGGGGGAGTCGTCGAGCCTGGGTGCCGTCAAGGTGGCTGGCCTCGCTACTCGGCTCGAGCGCCTGGCCAATGAAGGGGAAGGGATGGCGGCCAGGGCTCTGCTGAATGAGCTCTCTTCCTGCCTGGCGGCCACCCTGGCCGCCCTGACCGCCTGGCGGTCTCGGTCTGCCCTCTGAACCGATCGTTTGTGGCGTATCCTCCCGGCGGCCTACACTGGTCGAGGGTTGCAGTCGGAGTCCGCCATGCAAGATGCCACAAGTCTCTTCCCCGTTTCGGCCCCTGCCGTGGTTTCCCCGCTGCGCACCGCCGTGAGCCATCGATCCGACCCGGCCGAGGCCGTGGCGGAGCTCGCCTCTGGTCTGTGTCATGCATCGCTGGGCTTCGTGCTCTTTTTCTGCAGCGTCGAGTATCCCCTGGAGGCACTGTCTCGCGCCCTCAACGAAGCCTTCGCCGACATCCCGGTGGCGGGTTGCACCTCGGCCGGGGAGATCACCCCGGCGGGCTATGCTCGGGGCAGCATCGTGGCGATCGGCTTCGACCGCTGCCATTTCGTGTTTGCCCCGGCGCTGGTGGACTCCCTCGACGCCTTCGACCTGCCCTGTGCCCAGCGCCTGGTGGATGATCTGCTTGGCCGTTGTCGCGAGCGTGCTTTGGCGCCCCTGGCGGACCACAGCTTCGTGGTAACCCTGCTTGATGGCCTCTCGAGCAGCGAGGAAAGCGTGATTGCGACTCTCGATGCCGCACTCGGCAGCATTCCCAGCTTCGGCGGCTCGGCCGGGGACGACAACCGGCTCGCCCGTACCCACGTCTTTTGCCACGGCCGCTTCCACAACGAGGCGGCGGTGGTGCTGATGGTCAATACGCCGTTGCCCTTCGAGGTCTTCACTACCCACCACCTGCGGCCCCGGCATGAAAAACTGGTGGTTACCGCGGTCGATCGGGAGTCGCGACGAGTGATGGAGCTCAACGCGGTGCCTGCCGTGGAGGCCTATGCGGCGCTGGTGGAGCAGCCGGTGGCTGGGCTGGGCCCCGAGCTGTTTGCCCGCCATCCGCTGGCAGTGCGCATTGGCGATCACTATTACGTGCGTTCCATCCAGCGGGCCAACGAGGATGGCAGCCTGAGTTTCTATTGCGCCGTGGATAACGGCATCGTGCTCACGGCCATGACGTCCGCACTGATCCTTGAGGAGCTGGTGCAAACGTTACAGGGCCTCGAACAACGGCTGGGGCCCCACGAACTGGTCATCGGCTGCGACTGCTTTCTAAGACGCCTGGAGCTGGAGGTGCTGGGCGAGGACGCGGCGGTCTCGGACCTGCTTAGCCTGAGCCGGGTGATTGGCTTCAATACCTACGGGGAGCAGTACCATGGCATGCACATCAACCAGACCTTCACCGGGGTGGCCATTGGCACCGCTCGACCCGGCGGCGCTGCCTGAGACGCCAGAGGCCAGGGCGGCGTTGCTGGCCGAGGAGAATGCCCGGTTGAGGCGCATCTGCAGTGCCTTGATCGAGCGCGTGGAGTCAAGCGGCGTGCCGGGTGGGGCGCCCTATGCGGCCTTCGAGCACTCGGTGCTGCTGGCTGAGCAGGTCCGCGAGCGTACTGAGACTCTGCAGCGCACCCTGGGTGAATTGCACAGGGCCAAGGCGGAGGCCGAGGCGGCCAACCTCTCCAAAACTCGGTTTCTCGCCGCAGTGAGTCATGACCTGCTCCAGCCACTGAACGCGGCGCGGCTCTTCGCCAGTGCCCTTGAGGAACAGTCGCTACCGGATGGCTCCCGGCGCCTGGTCGGCAACATAGGGCGCTCACTCAAGGATGTCGAGGCGCTGATCGGCAGCCTGGTGGATATCTCGCGGCTCGATGCCGGGGTGCTCAGGCCCGATATCGCCCCCTTTCCCGCTGAGGAGCTGCTCGACGTGCTGGCGGAAGAGTATCGCCAGATGGCGGCGGCCAAAGGGCTCGCCTTCCACTACGTGACCACTCGGGCGGTGATTGAGACCGACCTGGCACTACTGGCACGGGTAGTGCGTAATTTCCTCGGCAACGCGATTCGCTATACCTCGCGCGGCCGCATCCTGTTGGGCTGTCGACGTCGCCAGGGCGGATTGGAGATCTTGGTGGGCGATACCGGGCCCGGTATCGCGCCCGGGCAGCAGCGCGAGATCTTCGAGGAGTTCCGGCGCCTCGAAGCGAGTCGCGGGGAAGAAGACCGCGGGTTGGGTCTGGGTCTGGCCATCGTCGACCGCATCAGCGGGATGCTTGGCCATCCGCTTGGACTTGCCTCGGTGCCCGGGCAGGGTTCGCTGTTCTCGGTGACGGTGCCTTTTGCCGAAGCGCCCCGGCCATCCCCTGGACGCCCTGACCCTGCGCCAAGCGGGACGCCACTGGTCGACCAGATGGTCTGGGTGCTGGACAACGACGCGGCGATCCGAGAAGGCATGAAGGCCCTGCTGGGAGGCTGGGGATGTCGGGTGGTGGCCATGGGGTCGGCGTCCGAGCTCGAAAAGCGTATCGCCCAACCCGGTACGGTGCTGCTGGTGGACTATCATCTGGGCGATGGGCAGCCCGACGGGCTCGAGGTCGCCGCTCGACTGCGCGACACTTACCCCTGGCTGCCGGTTTTGGTAATCACCGCCAACCACGACGCAGCATTGAAGTCGCGCATACGCCGGGCCGGCTATCATTGCCTGCTCAAGCCCATCAAGCCGCTGCGCCTGCGCCTGTTGCTGACTGTGCTGCTGGGGCCTCAGCCGGAGCGATGACCGGCCCGGTAGCGGGTCAGGTCCAACTCGTTGGCCAGCAGTATCGCCTGGACCCGGCTCGCTACGCCCAGCTTTCTCAGGATGGCCGAGACGTGTGTTTTCACTGTGGTCTCGGCGACGTCCAACTCCCGGGCGATCCCCTTGTTGGAGGCGCCACGGCTGAGCAGCTCGAGCACCTCAAGCTGCTTGTCGGTGAGGCGCGCCAGGCGCGAGTCGGATGGAGCGGCGGTCAAGGCCGGCGCCGGGCGCGCGGGGGGAGGGCGGCGCATGACCTGGGGCGGAAGATAGAGCTGCCCCTCGAGGAGCTGGCGCAGGGCAGCCAGCAGGTCGTCGCGGGGCGTCGATTTGGGGATATAGCCCACCGCGCCCATCTCGATGGCTGCAAGCACCGTGCGCCGATCCTGCTCCGCCGAGACGATGGCCACCGGCAGCTCGGGATAGGTCTCCCTGAGGCGGCTTAACCCATCAAGACCCTCGGCGTCGGGCAGATTCAGGTCCAGAAGCAGCAGGTCGAGGGCCTCCTCGTGGCGCTCGGCCTCCTGCATGGCGCGTGCCAGGCTGTCGGCCTCCAGCAAGCGGGTGCCTGGAAGGCCCGCCGCGATCACCGCGCCGATAGCGTCGCGGAACAGCGGATGGTCGTCGGCGACCATCAGGGTTGTCATTGCTCTCTCCCGTCAAGGCCCTCCTCCCAAGGGATGAGGGCGTCTCATGCCACCGGAGTATGTCGCAGAAGCCCAGCCTGACCAACACTGAGTTGTGTACAACGATAACGATAACAGTCAGGAGCCATGCCATGATCTATGCCAACCCCGGTCAGACCGATGCCGTCATCACCTTCGATAAGCGCTACGGCAACTATATCGGCGGCGAATTCGTGCCGCCGGTAAAGGGTGAGTACTTCGACAACGTCACGCCGGTCAACGGCGAAGTGTTCTGCCAGATCCCACGCTCCAGCGCCGAGGACATCGACAAGGCGCTGGACGCCGCCCACCAGGCCGCACCGGCCTGGGGCAAGACCTCCACCACCGAGCGCTCCAACATCCTGCTGAAGATCGCCGACCGCATCGAGCAGAATATCGAGATGCTCGCCGTGGCCGAAACCTGGGACAACGGCAAGGCGGTGCGCGAGACCCTCAACGCCGATCTGCCGCTGGCCGTCGATCATTTCCGCTATTTCGCCGGCTGCATCCGCGCCCAGGAAGACACCTCCAGTGCCATCGACAACAATACCGTGGCCTACCACTTCCACGAGCCGCTGGGCGTGGTGGGACAGATCATTCCCTGGAACTTCCCGATCCTGATGGCAGTGTGGAAGCTGGCCCCGGCGCTGGCCGCCGGCAACTGCGTGGTACTCAAGCCCGCTGAGCAGACGCCAGCTTCGATTCTGGAACTGATGAAGCTGATCGGCGATCTGCTGCCGCCGGGGGTGGTCAACATCGTCAACGGCTATGGAGCCGAGGCGGGCCAGGCGCTGGCGACCAGCAAACGCATCGCCAAGATTGCCTTCACCGGCTCCACCCCGGTGGGTGGGCATGTGCTCAAATGCGCCGCCGAGAACATCATTCCCTCTACCGTGGAACTGGGCGGCAAGTCGCCGAACATCTACTTCGCCGACATCATGAACGCCGAGCCGGAATTCATCGACAAGGCCGCGGAAGGGCTGGTGCTGGCGTTCTTCAATCAGGGTGAGGTATGCACCTGCCCGTCCCGGGCGCTGATTCAGGAGAGCATGTATGACGCCTTCATGGCCAAGGTCATGGAGCGCACCCTGTCGATCACGCGTGGCAATCCGCTGGATACCGATGTCCAGGTCGGTGCCCAGGCCTCTCAGGAGCAGTTCGACAAGATCATGTCCTACATGGACATCGCCCGCGAGGAGGGCGCCGAGTTCCTGACCGGCGGCGACAAGGAGACCATGGACGACTCGCTCAACAGTGGCTTCTATGTGCAGCCGACGCTGCTCAAGGGCCACAACAAGATGCGTGTCTTCCAGGAGGAAATCTTCGGCCCGGTGGTCGCGGTGACCACCTTCAAGGATCAGGAAGAGGCCCTGGCTATCGCCAACGACACCGAGTTCGGCCTTGGCGCCGGCCTGTGGACCCGCGACATCAACGTTGCCTTCCGCATGGGGCGTGGCATTCAGGCCGGGCGCGTCTGGACCAACTGCTACCACCAGTATCCGGCCCATGCCGCCTTCGGTGGCTACAAGAAGTCCGGCATCGGCCGCGAGAACCACAAGATGGCACTTGAGCACTACCAGCAGACCAAGAACCTGCTGGTCAGCTATGACATCAACCCGATGGGCTTCTTCTGACCGGCGGTCTTTGACAACGCATCGGTAACCCCAAGCCGGATCCCGGGCGCGACGCGAGTCGCGCCTTTTTTCGCTCGTTGCTACACGTCTCGGCCGCTTTGCGTCATCATCATCCGCCCGATCCCGACGGAGAGAGCATGGAGAAGATCAATCTCGAAGCCCCTGACCTTCACCAGGAGCGACTGCAGCGTGTGGTGTCGCTGGTCAGGGCCAGCGGTGCGCGCCGGGTGCTTGACCTGGGGTGCGGATCCGGAGGGCTGCTGCAGTACCTGCTGCGCGACGCCCAGTTCGACCGTGTGGTTGGCCTGGAGCTCTCAGGTGAACTGCTGGCCCAGGCCAAGATGCGTCTGGAGGATCTGCCTTCCGTCCGTGCGGGGCGCCTCGAACTGGTGTGCGGCTCCTATACCGACAAACATCCGGGTCTAACCGGCTTCGATGCGGCAGCCATGGTGGAGACCATCGAACATGTTCCACCCGAGGCGCTCTCTCGGGTCGAGCGGGCGGTCTTCGCCGGGTTGCGCCCCCATCTGCTGGTGATGACAACCCCGAACCATGAATACAACCCGCTTTATGACATGGCGCCGGGCGAGTTCCGCGACCCCGACCACAAGTTCGAGTGGGATCGGGCGCGCTTTCGAGAGTGGGCCCAGGGTGTGGCACGCCGCAACGGCTATCGGGTGAGCTTTTCCGGGGTCGGCGAGATGGACACCCACCTCGGCCAGCCTTCCCAGGTGGCTCGTTTCACCCTTGTGGAAACCCCGACCTGATACCACCCGCTGTCCGAGTTGCACCGCAGACTTCCCATGTCGCCAACTGTTCTACCCACTCTCAATCCTGCGCCAGCCACCGCTCGGCCAGGCGGACGGCATGGGCCTGACCGGCGACCATGGCCAGCCGTCCTGCCTCGCGGCGCAGCCCAGCGCGCCGGAGCTTGATGACCATCCGTGGGGGCAGGCCGAAGAAGATCAGTCCTACCCGCTGAGCATGCAGTTCACCCACCAGCGACTGGAGGGCGACGATGGCCGTGGCATCCAGGCTCGGCACGTCATGCATGTCCAGCATCATCACCTTGACTTCCGGGTCTACCAGCCGCAGCGATGCGACGGCCTTCTCGGCGGCCCCGAAAAACAGCGGGCCGTTGATGTCGTAGAAGGCCACCTCGCGGGGCAGGGTCGGCGGGGCCTCCCGTTCACCGGCGCGCAGCTGGCGGGCCTCGGTGAGGCTGGCCATGCGGCGGATAAACAGCGCCGCGGCCAAGCCCATGCCTACGGCCACCGCCAGTACCATGTCGAAGATCACCGTGAGGGCGAAGCAGATCACCAGCACCGCCACATCGCTGCCCGGGGCGCTTCTCAGGGTGTGAGCAAAATGGCGCGCCTCGCTCATGTTCCAGGCGATGATGAACAGCAGGGCGGCCAGTGCCGCCATGGGCACATAGCCCAGCACCCCGGCCAGCAGCACGACCGCCAGCAGCACCACCAGAGAGTGGACGACGCCGGCTACCGGCGAGACTGCGCCGCTGCGGATATTGGTGGCGGTGCGGGCCAGCGCCGCAGTGGCGGTGATGCCGCCAAAGAAGGGCACCACCACGTTGCCGAGCCCCTGGCCGATCAGCTCGGCGTTGGGGTCGTGGCGGGTGCGGGTCAGGCCGTCGGCCACCACCGCGCAGAGCAGCGACTCGATGGCTGCCAGCATGGCGATGGCCAGCGCCGGGCCGAGCAGTTCGCGAATCAGCGCGAAGTCTACTGCCAGCGGCGTGCCATCTGGCCCTGGTAGTCGCCAGGGTACCACCAGGCTGGGAGCGAAGGGTGGGATGCCGCTGCCGCTTTGCCCCTGGAATTCCCAGCTGAAGCGCGAGGCGATAGTGGCGACCTCGACGCCGGTGGCACTCAAGGCCAGTGCCACCAGAGTACCGACGACCAGCCCCACCAGAGGGGCGGGGACCGGGACCTTGAGGCGCGGCCAGAGGATCAGGGTGGCCAGGGTCACCAGGCCGATGCCCAGCTCCGCCGGGGCCAGGGTCGGGATGGCGCGAACGATAGCGGCTAGATTATGCGGCGTACTGTCGCCCAGTTCGACGCCCGCCAGCCCCAGGAAGTCGGGAAGCTGCAGCAGGGCGATCACCACCGCGATGCCGGCGGTGAAGCCGAGCACCACCGGGTAGGGCACGAACTGGATCAGGCTGCCCAGCCGTGCGAGCCCCAGCGCCACCAGGATCAGTCCCGCCATCAGGGTGGCGATCAACAGGCCACCGACGCCGTGGCTTGCGACGATGGGAAAGAGGATCACCACGAAGGCCGCAGTGGGGCCAGAGATGTTGAAGCGGGAACCGCCGGTCAGGGCGATGATAGCGCCGGCCACGATGGCGGTGTAAAGCCCGTGCTGGGGCGGCACCCCGGTGGCGATGGCCAAGGCCATGGAGAGGGGGATGGCGACGATGCCGATGGTCAGGCCGGCCATCAGGTCGCGGCGCAGTTCGGCCAGGCCGTAGCCCGCGCGCCAGGCGGCCACCAGCGCACTGCCGGGAACAGGGAGACGATAGCCGCTCCGAGGGGAAGAACGGGACATGGCGATTCCTTTGCACGCTAAAGAGCAGGAGCCATTACGCTACGCCTGTCTGCTGCGCTGCCGCAAGCGGTTCTGCTCTTGAAGAGAGGGGCAGACAATGTAAAAGGGGCGCCGCTTGGCGCCCCTCGTTCATCGGGCCGGGGGAATCAATCCTGGCTAACACCGTCCGGCAGCTCGCCTACTGCGCCGGGCATGGCCTGCACCTGGCCGCCTTCCCCTGCCAGCGCCAGGAAGTGCAGATGGCGCTCATACTCGGAGAGCACATCGCCGACTACCTGGCCACGCGTATAGCCGTTGAGGTCCTGGCCGGTGCCGCCTTCGGCGAGGAAGACGTCAAGGCGCACATAAAAGTCGTCATCGGCCGGCAGGAAGCTCGGTGTTCGCATGCGGTGTGGACAGACCTGATAGACGAAGCTGGCCGCATTCTCCATTACCACCTGCAGGGTCAGACGCGGCAACGGCTCGCCTTCGATCTGCTTCTCGGACACCGTGGCGTCCTGGCCGCGGCTCGCGAGTTCCTGGGCGAACTGGGTCAGCGCCGGACGGATGGCGTGTTCGATGGTGGCCTCGGCTCCTGCGCGGTTAGAGGTATCCAGTGCCCTGTCGAGCCGTTCGCGCCAGTCGCCGCCCGGCGCGGTGCCGGAGACCTGGCGGCGTGCCTCGGCCTTGCGGCCCTCTAGCTTGAGCGCCTTGAACATGCCGACCATGATGGCAAAGATCACCAGCGAGAAGGGCAGAGCGGTGATCACCACTGCACTCTGCAGGGCCGCGAGGCCTCCGGCCATCAGGAGTGCCACGGTGACCAGGCCGATCATCGCCGACCAGAAAATACGCAGTTTCACCGGGGCGTCGTGGTTTACGTCGCTGAGGATTGAGGTGAAGTTGGCCAGCACCAGGGCACCGGAATCCGCCGAGGTAATGAAGAAGACGATGCCAAGCACGGTCACAACGGCGGCGGTGAGGCCGATATAGGGGTAGTACTCGAGTAGGGTGTATAGGGTGGTCTGGGGGGTGCTCAGTGCCTGTTCGCCCAGTTCGGTTACGCCCTGGTTGGCGACCAGTTCGATGCCGCTGTTACCCAGTACCGACATCCACACCATCATGAAGGCCAGAGGAATGAACAGGGCGCCGGCGACAAACTCTCGAATAGTGCGCCCGCGGGAGATGCGTGCGAGGAACAGTCCCACGAAGGGAGTCCAGGCGATCCACCAGCCCCAGAAGAAGACGGTCCACCACATTTTCCATTCCTGGGCTTCCTCGCCGGCGAAGGCGTAGGTGTCGAAGCTCATCGCGACGAAGCCTGACAGGTAGTCGCCGGCGTTGTTTACCACCTTGTCGAGCAACACCAGGGTCTGGCCCTGAAACAGGATGAACAGCATCAGAGCCAGCGCCAGCAGCATGTTGAACTCTGACAGGCGACGGATACCTTTTTCCACACCGCTGACCACCGAGACGGTGGCCAGCACCACCACCAGGGCGATCAGGATGATCTGCACCGAGAGACTCTCGGGCACGTCGAACATGTAGGCCAGCCCGTAGTTGAGCTGCATCACCCCGATGCCGAGGCTGGTGGCGATGCCGAACACCGTGGAGATCACCGCGGTGATGTCCACGGCGTGCCCGATAGGGCCATAGATACGCTTGCCAAGCAACGGGTAGAGGGCGCTACGGATCGCTAGCGGCAGGCGGTGACGATAGCTGAAGTAGGCCAGAGCCATGCCCATCAGTACATAAAGCCCCCAGCCGGAAAGTCCCCAGTGCAGGTAGGTCTGCACCACGGCTTGGCGCATGGCCGCCTGGCTCTCGGGCGTCAGGTCGGGCGGAGCCAGGTAGTGGGCCACCGGTTCGGCCACACTGAAGAACAGCAGGTCGATGCCGATACCGGCGGCGAACAGCATCGCCGACCAGGAAAGCAACGAGAATTCAGGCCGAGAATGATCGGGTCCGAGGCGGATACTGCCAAAGCGAGAGCAGCCGATTAACACTACGAAGACCAGATAGGCCACCACGGCGAGCATGTAGTACCAGCCGAAGGTCTTGCTCACCCAGGCCAGGCCGGCGTCGAAGAAGGCGCCGGCCTGCTCGGTGAAGAGCAGAGTAAGGACGAGGAAGGTGACGATGCCTGCCACGCTCCCGTGAAAGACCACGGGGTTGAGTCGATCCCTCGAGGGGTCGGAGTTGTGCGCCATCGGTATGAATGCTCCTGTGGGGTGGATGGAGGCGACACTCCCGAGACGCGCTGTTGATTGTTACGCACAATCGAGAGCACGCCTGCTGCGTAGGACGGGAGGCGGTTCATCTTTGTTGAATGAACGTTCAAATAAAATACGTGGATCCGCTTCGTCCTGCAACCCTGGGTTGAATCAGCTGGGGTTCAGGACGGCGAGGGGCCATAAACGTCGACGGGCCCGACCGAATGGTCGGGCCCGTCGCTTCAGGGGCCGGGTAGAAGGAAGCTCAGCCGCCGCGCTTGTCGCCATGGCCATGGTAGGGCTTGTCGTGTCCCATGCCGTTGCCGCGTTCGCCGCGAGTCATCATCTCGGCGCGGCGCTCCTCTTGCATCTCGCCACGAGCCACTCTCATGGCGGCGCGCTGGTCGTCGTCGAGGAGCTGGTCGAGGCGCTCGTGGTGCTGCTCATGGAGTTGGCGCATCGCCGCGTGGTGCTCGCCTCTTGCCTCTTTCAGAGCCTCACGGGTTGGCTCATCAATGCCGGCGCGTTCGAAGAGCGCCTGGCGCTTTTCGGCCCGGTGTTCTGCACGGGCTTCCTGCCACTGCTCGCGCTGTTCCTGGCGCTGTTCCTTGTGAAGTTCTGCGCCCTTGCCGTGGTCAGCGGCCGCGGCTGAAAGCGCCAGGGGCGCAATGGCAATAGCGAGCAGGGCGGGAGCCAACAGCTTTCGAGAAACGATCATCTTCATGGGGGCACTCCTTTGAGCTTCGGGTTGACGGTCCCAGTCTCGCTCGGCGCAGTGCAAGAGACGTGCAGCCAGCGTGCAAAGGTCGTGCATGCGAAACCGACATCACTCCTCGGGCTGATACTTGTAGCCGACCCCGTAAACCGAGCGGATCACTTCGCGTTCCGGCCACACCTCGCTGATCTTGCGGCGCAGCTTCTTGACGTGGCTGTCCACGGTGCGCTCGGAGACGATGCGATGGTCTCGGTACATGTGATCCATCAGTTGGTCCCTGGAGAAGATCCGCCCCGGGGCGTGCATCATTACCTTTAGCAGCTGGAACTCCACGGCCGTAAGCCCCAGGTCCTGGCTATCGGCCAGCGCCCGCCAGCCCTCCTCGTCCAGCACCAGATCACTACCGGCGGCGGCATTATCGAGATTTTCGCCCCCCTGGCTGCGGCGCAGCACCGCCTTGACCCGGGCGACGACCTCCCGCGGGCTGAAGGGCTTGCAGATATAGTCGTCGGCGCCAAGCTCCAGACCCAGCAGGCGGTCCACCTCTTCGACCCGGGCGGTGAGCATGATGACCGGCAGCGCCGGCCAGCGCTGGCGGATCTCGCGGCACAGAGTCAGGCCGTCGGTGCCGGGCAGCATCAGATCAAGTAGCACCAGCAATGGCCCCTTGCTCGCCTGGCGTGTTTCCGTCAGCCAGGGCAGCACGGCGTCGCCGTGGTCCAGGTGATGCGTGGCAAAGCCGCTGCCCTCCAGGTAGTCGGCCACCAGCCGGGCAATCTTGGGCTCGTCCTCGACGATCAGGATCTGCGATTCCGCGTATTCCTGTGATGTCATGCGATCTCCTCCCTGAAGCGGTCGTCATCGATCGTTGGAAACGTCATCGTCCAGCATAACCCACCTAGCGGCGAGCAAGAGGGGTGCATCTCACCGCCGTGGGCCTTGACCAGGGCCGCAGCGATGGAGAGTCCCAGGCCGCTGCCGCCGCTGGCCCGGTTCCGGGAGCCCTCCACCCGATAGAGGCGCTCGGTCAGCCGGTCAAGCTCAGCTTCGGGCACCCCGGGGGCACTGTCTTCCCAGGTGACCCGAATGCCTCGGGAAGTGGCGATGAGAATGATCCGTAGCCGTCCCGGTGATCGGGTGTAGGCACAGGTGTTGTCCAGCAGATTGTTCCACAGTTGACGCAGGCGCTGGACGTCGCCGCGTATCCAGGCCTCCCCCTCAATGCGGGTCTCCAGGCTGATGCCGCTGTCGGTGATCCATCCTTCCGCTTCATCGAGTCGGTCGGCCAGGCTCTCGGCGAGGTCCAGCGGTGCCAGCTGTACCTCCAGGGCGCCGGCATCGCTCTGAGAGAGCAGCCGCAGGTCGGCCACCAGGCGTTCGAGCTGGCCGACCTCCTGGGCCAGGGAGTGCAGGCTGTCCTGGTCCAGCCGGCGGATACCGTCCTGCATCGCCTCGATCTCGCCGCGCAGTACCGCCAGCGGAGTACGCAGCTCGTGGGCAATGTCAGACACCCAGCGGCTGCGCGCCTCGCGGCTTGCCTCCAGGGTCGCAGCCAGCACGTTGAAATCCCGGGATAGCCGGGAGAGCTCGTCGCGTCCCCTTTCGGGTAGCCGGGTGCTGTAGTCGCCCTCGGTCAGTCGACGGGTCGCCAGTGCCATGCTGCGGGTTCGTCGACCTAGCCACCAGGAGAGGCCACCTGCCAGCAGCAGCGAGGCGACCCCGAGCGAACCCACGATGATCGCCAGGTTGCGTTGCTGGCGCGCCAGGAAGATGTGGTCCATGCGCGCCATCAGCTGTTCCGGTGGGCGGTAGCCCAGGGTGCCGATCCGCTCGTCCTCGTGGAGGATGGGTAGCCAGCGCAGGGTGGCGGCCTCCTCCTCGTCATCAGGTGGCAGCCCGATCACCGGCAGCCCCGAGGCGTCGTGGAGCACAAAGTCCTTGGGATCCCCCAGGCGGCGTTCGATGCCCCGGGGCGGCGAGCTGGCGCCGGGCCAAAGCTGCTGGCGGACCAGGCGCTGCCAGGCTGAGGGCGAGACGCGCAGCCACTGCCAGTCGCCGCGTCGTGCCCACTCCTCGCCGAGCCCTTCGGCGAGGGTCGCGGCACGGTTGGCCTGGGTGGTGTCCAGGTACTCGACGAAGCCGCGGTCGAGGCTGCGCGAGATGGCGAGAAAGACGAAGCCTGAGATGGCCACGTTGACCGCCAGGATCACCACGAAGAGCTTGATCCCCAGTCGGGAAACGGCGGGGCGGGGCAGGCGCAGGCTCATGGGGAGACTTCCTCGCGTTGGTGGCTGCGGCCCTGAAGGCGCTCGCGCAGGCCCTCCAGCATCAGATAGAGGCAGGGGACCAGCAGCAGCAGGATGAAAGTGGCGAAGAGCATGCCGAAGCCCAGCGAGATTGCCATGGGGATAATGAAGCGCGCCTGGCGCGAAGTCTCGAAGATCATCGGGGCCAGGCCCAGGAAGGTGGTCAGGGTGGTCATCATGATCGGACGCAGGCGGCGAGTGGCCGCGGCGAGGATCGCCTCCCGGGCGCCCATGCCCTCACGGCGCCTGCGGTTGGCGTAGTCGATCAGCACCAGGGCGTCGTTGATCACAACCCCGGAGAGCGCCAGCATGCCCATCAGGCTGATCACAGAGAGGCCGAAGCCCATGATCATGTGCCCGGCCACGGCGCCGATGATGCCGAAAGGAATGGCGGCCAGCACCAGCAGCGGCTGAAGATAGCTGCGGAAGGGGATGGCCAGCAGAGCGTAGAGCGCGATCAGCGTCAGCCAGGCGGCGCGGGTGAGCGCCGAGACGTTGTCGGCGGTCTCCTGCTGGCGTCCGCCGGGGGTAATCTCGAGCCCCGGCCAGCCGGCCTGCAAGGCGGAGAAGATATCCGTCTCCAGGGTCGCCAAGATCTGATTGATGCGCCCCTCACCGGCAACATCGGCGGTGACGCTGATGATCCTCCTGCCATCTATGCGTTGCAGGGTGGTGGCGGCACGGCCGAGCTCGATCTCGGCGACCCGGGCCAGCGGCACGAGGAGGCCCTCGGGAGTTCGGATCGGCAGCCGGTAAAGGTCGGAGAGGCTTTGACGTGCCTCGGCGGGCAGGCGCACCTCCACGCTGATCTCGTGGCGGCCCACGAACTGCTCCAAGGCGGTGATGCCCTGCAGCGGGGCGCGCAGCTGACCCGCCAGGTCCGCGCCGGTGAGGCCCAGGGCACGACCCTCGGGCGACAGGCGGATCTCCAACTGGGGCTTACCGTCGGCTAGGCCGCTGTCGATGTCGGTGACCCCCTCGAACTCGCTCAGCGCCTCGGCCAGACGGGTGGCGGCCCCCTCCAGGGCTCGACTGTCGGGATGAGAGAGGCGCAGGGTCAGCCCGGCTCCAGCCCCGGGGCCGCCCACGTCGGACTCGAAGCGCACCGACTGGGCGCCGCTGAACTCACCGGCGAGTTGACGCCACTCCCGAGCCACCCGGGAGGGCGGCCAGGCGTCGAGGCTGTCGCGATCCAGAGTGAGCTGCACGGCGAGCCGGTCGCCGTCGATCTGGGCGCGACTGGCGGTAAAGGTCGGGCCCAGATCGCGCGCGGCCAGCGCGTTGGCGGCGTCCAGCAGGCGGTCACGGATGGCGCGGTCGTCGGCGATAGGGCTGCCCACTGGCAGAGTGACCGTGGCCTGCACCCGGTCTGACTCCACCCGGGGCATCAGTGAGAAGCCCAGCCGCCCGCTCATGGCAAAGGCCAGGGCCACCGCCAGCACCGCCACTGCGAGGCTGACCGTGAGCAGTCGCTGGTTCAGGCAGTGCTGAAGGAAGGGCGCGAAGCGGTGCTGGGTGACGTGAGCCAGCCATGCCTGCAGCCCCTTGCGAACTCGATCCAGGGGCCTGCGCCAGACCGGCGCTTCGCGGCTTCCAGCGCGGTGGGCCAGGTGGGCGGGCAGAATGAACAGCGCCTCCAGCCAGGAAGCCAGAAAGACCGTGATCACTACCAGCGGTACCACGGCGAAGATCATGCCCAGGAATCCGGGCAGAAACAGCAGCGGCAGGAAGGCAACAATGTTGGAGAGGATGGCGAAGGTGATCGGTACCGCCATCTCCCGGGCCCCTCGCACAGCGGCCTCGCGAGCGGAATGGCCCTGCTCGCGGTAGCTGTGGATGTTCTCGCCCACCATGATGGCGTCGTCCACGACGATGCCCAGCGCGATGATGAAGGCGAACATGGACATCATGTTGATGGAAACGCCGAACCAGGGCAGGAACAGCAGGGCGCCGAGGAAGGCGGTGGGGATGCCCAGGGTGACCCAGAAGGCCAGCCGTGCCTCCAGAAAAAGCCCCATCAGCACCAGCACCAGGGCCAGGCCTAGGAAGGCGTTCTTGAGCAGCAGGTCGAGGCGATCGCGGTAGATCTCTGAGGTGTCCCGGTAGACCGAAAGGCTCACCCCCTCCGGCAGGCTCGCCTGGAGGCGTTCAAGCTGGGCATGCACGGCATCCGAGATGCCGATGGGCGTCTGGTCGCCGATCTGGTAGACATCGAGGGTCAGGCTCGGCGCACCGTTGTAGAGCATCTCGCGGTCGGTCTCGGCAAAACCGCGCTCGACCCGGGCGATGTCGCCCAGGCGCAGCTGGCCGCCGTCGGGGCTGCCCAGGATCGGTAGCTCGTTGAATTCGCGGACGTCGTCGCGGCGTCCCTGATAGCGGATCAGCCACTCCCCCTCACCGGTGGTCAGGCGCCCGCTGGCCAGATCCAGGGCCTCGTCGCCGATGAGGTTGGCGAGCTGGCGGTGGTCGAGGTTGTGGCGCTGCATGGCCTCTTCGTCGAGCAGCACCTGGATTTCGCGTTCGCGGTTGCCGGAGAGTTCCACCCGGGAGATGCCCGAGGCGGCCTGCAGTTCGGCGCGCACGGACTCGGCCAGGTCGTGGAGCCGCTGATCGTCAACCCAGCCGTGCAGCTGTAGGTTCATTACGCTGCGTGAACGCCCCGCCAGGCCGAAGCGTGGTGGGTCGGCAGCGGCCGGCAGGCTGGTGATGGTGCCCACCGCCTGCTGAATTTCCTGGTAGACCCGCATCACCTCTATCCCCTCCACCAGGCTGGCGGAAACCCGAGCGGCTCCCTCGTTGGCGGTAGCGGTCAGCTCGTCGATGCCGTCCACGCCCGCCAGCGCCGCCTCAAGCGGCAGCAGCAGACTGCGTTCCACTTCCTCGGGGGTGGCGCCGGGGTAGCTGATGGCGACGGTGATGATCTCCAGTTCGAAGTCGGGGAAGACCTCCTTCTTGATGGTGGTCGAAGCCATCAGTCCCCCGATGATCAAAAGCAGCATCAACAGGTTGGGGGCCACCCCGTGATGGACCATCCAGGCGATGGGGCCGCGGCGCGTCATCGGCTTGCCCCTGTCGGCGCTTGGTCGGTATCGACTATCCCCCGACTGTCGCTGGGGGAAGCGGTGCGCAGTGGCATGCCCTCCCCGGGTAGGCCCAGCGGCGAGGTGATGACCCGCTCGCCCTCCGTCAGGCCCTCGGCCACCAGGACCCGATGGTCATCGCGATGCAAGACAACGACCGAGCGTCGACGCAGGCGCTCGTCCTCGTCCAGCAGCCAGACCTCGTCGCCGGGCCGCAGTGCGGCGGCCGGCAGGGCGATCAGGTTGTTACGTTCGCGTGCCTGAAAGTCCAGGCGCACCACGTCACCCAGGCGCAGTGCTGGAGAGCCGCGATTCTCTTCGGCCAGCGCCAGGGGATCCTCCACTGCCACCAGCAACTGGGCCTGCAGGCCGTTCTCCTCCAGGGCGGGCAGCACCGAGAGCAGTTCCCCCCGCCGCACGCTGCCGGCGGGCCAGCTGCGGCTGGACAGCATCACGACGGTGCCTGAGGTGTCGGCCGTGGCGGTCTCGAGCCAGGCCAGCGCCTCGCCGGGCAGCGAGGCCTGCACCCAGAAGCGCGAGACATCCACCAGGTGGAGCAGCTCGGTGCCGCTGCCCACCTCGCTGCCCTCTCCCAGCAGACGCGCCTGGACCATGCCGCGCCAGGGCGCCGTGAGGGTGGCGCGCTCGAGGTCCAGCCGGGCGCGATCGCGGGCGGCCCGGGAACGCTCTACCTCGGCCTGGGCGCTCCGAAACTGCGGTTCACGCAGCACCAGGGCGCGTCGCTCGGCGGGCAGATCGCGGCCGAAGCTCTGGTACTCGGACTGGGCGCGCTGCTGTTCGCCGCGCTCCATGGACAGGGCCGCCTCGGCCTGGGCCAGAGTGGCCTCGGCCTCGCGCAGGACGAGTGCCAGGTCGTCGTCATCCAGCCGAGCGAGGGGGACGCCCGCCTCCACCATGCGGCCGGGGAGCACCCCGGAAGCGAAGGCCTCCAGGCGGCCGGCGACCCGGCTGGCCAGGCGCGCCTCGCGCTCGGCCACCACGCGGCCGAAGCCGTGCAGCGCCGGCGCGGCGGCCCGTGGTGTCACGGTAACGGCGTCGACCAGCGGCGGCGCGGATGCAGGCGCGGGGCGGCGCTCGACTCGCGGCGGTTGGCTGAGCAGCCACCAGGCCAGGACCATTCCCCCGGCCAGTACCAGCAGAGCGAGTAAGGGACCAAGGCCGAGGCGTCCGCGCTGACGGTGAAAGCGAGCCACAGAGGAGAAGGGCGGGCGGTTCATGAGCGCCTCGAGCAAGAAAACGAAAGAACAGCATCGCTCGAGGCGATGCAGCCAATGGTCACGAAATGTGGAAACGGTATGCAAGCCGCCCGAGTAAAGCGTCGTGTCAAAGCGACAGGAAAAACAGGATCAACGGCGGCGAGAGCAGCGACAGGATAAAACCTGACACCACCGCCACCGGCACACAGGTGACCCCGCCGTGCTGCTGGATCACCGGCAGGGTGAAATCCATGGAGGTGGCGCCACCGTAGCCGATGGCCAGGGCCGCATGGCGGCGGATCAGAAGGGGGATCAGCACAAAGGCAAGCAGTTCTCGAGCGAGATCATTGAAGAAGGCCACGCCTCCCAGCGCCGGTCCCAACTGGTCGCCCACCAGGATAGCGGAGAGCGAGTACCAGCCGAAGCCGGCGGCCAGGGCCAGCCCTTCGCTGGGGCGCAGGTCAAGCAGCGGGGCGGCGAGTAGTCCGCCCATCAGCGAGGTGGCGGCCAGCATCAGGGCGATGCCCAGACCGTGGCGGTTGAGAAGGATCTGGCGCAGTGGCATGCCGGAGTTGCGAAGCTGACAGCCAATCAGCGCCAGCAGGGCATAGAGCACCCATTCGGCCAGTATCTCTGCGCCGTCATGGAGCCCGGGTAGGCGCCTGCCGGCCAACCCCAGGGCTATGCCAACGACCACCACGCTCACCAGCGCCAGGGAGCCGGCCATGGCGGCGAGCTTGCTGGCGGGGGCGCCGGGCACGACCCGCGTGGGGTCGGCACTCAGGCTCAGGCGGCTTGACAGCCACCAGAGACCCGCCAGGTTGCAGACGCTGATCACCGTGAACAGGACGAGCGCCTGGCTGCCCATGCGGGACAGCTGGTCTGCCAGATCGTCGAGCCCGGCCAGGCTTATGCCCATCAGCAGCAGAATCACGTAGACCGAGGCGTTCACCCCGCGGTTGATCAGCGCCATCAGGTAGGCGCGACGCACCGGTACCATGTAGCCCAGCACCAGCGGCAGCAGCACGATCACCAATCCGCTAAGCATCAAGAGTTCCTTCTCCTGAACAGTCACCGGGGCGGCGACAGGAAACGCGCTACTCTAGCAGCCTGGTGACCGCCTGGCAGGCTCGGGCGCCGCTCACTCCATTAGCGAGAGCTGGGTAAGGGATAAGCGACTCTTGCGCTCGCCGTCGCGATGATAGTCCAAGACGAGTATCAGGCCGGGCACCTCGGGGTGGAAACGAAAGACCATACGTCGCTCCGGCTTGCCGGGTTCGGTGACTTCCACTGCCAGCGTTTCGAACTCTCCGACGGGCAGGCTCAGACTCTCGGGTCCCAGGACACGGTACTCCATGTACTCCTCCCGTCCGCGGTGGTCCTGGTAGTGGATGGCGCACGCCTCCTGACAGCCATCATCAAGCACTCGGCGAGAGAGGTCGAAGATGGTCGCCTGGCGATCAGGAAGGGTGGCGAGATCGTCGGAAGTCAGACGATAGTCGCCGCCCAGTCCCAGCAGGGAGTAACCGCTGATGTACTGCAGTGAACGTACCCCGTTTTCCTCGATCAGGAAGCGGCTGCTTTCCTCTCCCCGTGCCATGGCGATGGCGGCGCTCATCTTGCTGTGCCACGAGGCGCCGTCCCGGGAAAGACGATGCTCAACGTTGGTGCTGGGCCAGCCGGATACTTCAAGGCGGTAGCGGGCATCGAAGGGACGCGTCTCTGCCGCCTGGACGCTGCCGACGGACACCATCAGGAGCAAAATAAGGGCGGCGCAACGGTGCAGCATTAAAGGCATGCGAAGGTTCCTTGGCCGTCAAGGGGGCAGGAGTGAAAAGGGGCAATGGTGAGAGCCCCCGCGGGTTCAAGGGTGAGGGGCTGCTCCTCGATGGGCACGTACTGGAGATGGTCCGCCACTTCTTCAACCATGACAAGCCGGTGGTTGCTGTCTGCCATGCTCGACTGAGGCGTCCGGGCTCGGTTTGAAAAAGATAGACGACTGGTCTAATATTGACGTCATGAAAACACACGCCACCCGCGACAAGCTGATAGAGATTGGTGCCGAACTGATCGCCGAGCAAGGTTTCAACGCTACTGGTATCAATGCCGTGCTTAGTCGTGCGGGGGTCCCTAAAGGTTCCTTCTATCACTACTTCTCGAGCAAAGAAGATTTCGGCCTGGCCGTGATCGATGCCTTTGCGGAGCAGTATGACGGCCGGCTGGCGGCGATCTTCGAAGCCACCGACGCCTCGCCACTGGTGCGGTTGCGACGTTATTTTGCCGCCGGCAAGGCGGACATGCTTTCTTGCGACCATGCACGAGGCTGCTTGATCGGCAACTTGGGTCAAGAGCTTTCGGCGCGCAGTGAGGTCTTTCGAGCCCGCCTGGATCAAGTGTTTCGCGCCTGGGAGCGTCGGCTGGTGGCCTGCCTCGAGGAGGCCCGTTCCGCTGGGGAGTTGCCGGATGACCTCGACCCCGAGGCCCTGGCAAGTTTCATTATGGCCGGCTGGGAGGGCTCCATCCTGCGCGCCAAAACGGTTAAGTCGCTGGCGCCCATGGAGTGCTTCGAGGCGATTCTCTTCCGCCAGGTACTGGCCAGCAAGTTGCCCGAAACGGCCTGACGGCCCATGTTTGAGCCAAAAAGCAATGGGGCTTGCACCATAACTAGTAGACTGGTCTAAATAATTTGGACTCGGCAAAAATCGGCGTTAATGCTCATTCATGACCCGGTAACCCAACAGCGCTTTCCAAGGCCGTGACGAGAGCGGCTACACCGGCTATCCGAGTTTGTCCGTATGGCCGGCCTGACATCTTTGAAAATCCCCGCCGAGTTGGTCGGGGAGCAACACCACGAACTATTTCCAAGGAGAAGATTTTATGTCCGAGATCAATGGCAAGGTTGTCATCATTACCGGAGCCAGCAGCGGCCTCGGCGAAGCCACTGCCCACCGCCTGGCAAAAGGCGGCGCTAAGCTGGTGCTTGGCGCCCGCCGCGAGGAGCGTCTTGAGGCGCTGCGTGATGCCATCGTCGAGCAGGGCGGCGAGGCCATCTATCGTGTAACCGACGTGACCGACCGCGAGCAGGTCGAGGCACTGGCCACCGCCGCCAAGGAGGCCTATGGCCGCATCGACGTGCTGGTCAACAACGCCGGCGTGATGCCGTTGTCACCCCTTGATCAGCTCAAGGTCGACGAGTGGGAGCAGATGATCGACGTCAATATCAAGGGCGTGCTTTACGGTGTTGCCGCGGTGCTGCCGACCATGCGCGAGCAGCATGCCGGCCATATCATCAACCTCTCCTCGGTGGCTGGTCACGTGGTCTTTCCGTCTGCGGCCGTCTACTGCGCCACCAAGTATGCGGTCAAGGCGATCTCCGAGGGCATTCGCCAAGAAGGCGGCGAGGAGATCCGTTCCACCAACATCTCGCCAGGGGCGGTGGCCACCGAGCTGACCACCACGATCAGCGACTCTGACACCGCCAAGAATGTGAATGAGCTCTACGAGATGGCCATCGATGCCGATGCCATCGCCCGGGCAATCACCTACGCCATCGAGCAGCCGGCGGATGTCGACGTCAACGAGTTGATCATTCGGCCGACCAAGCAGCCGCTCTAAGTTCCATGTATCAGGTGCATGACCGCCCTGACACTTCGCCACCGCGACCGTGACACGGTCGCGGTGGCGTTTTCGTTCAGGACGGGTGTGGGTGGGGTGATGAGTCCCCAGCAGGCGGGCCGGCCCTCAGGTTCTGGACTGCAGACGTTCGAGCCCTGGGCTCAACTCGACCGGATAAGCGCTCTCGCCCTCTGCGAGATGCCGTATATCCTCGGGGAAGCGCTCGATGGCATCCGTGACCCGCTCCCGGGCGTCATCGGCCCGTGCCATCTCGTCATCGTCCAGCTTTCCTGCTCGCACCAGGGGACGCAGCAGCGGTTCACCCGAGATGCCCGACTCGTCGCGCAGGGCGATAATGTCGCCGACGTAACGGCCCTGAGCGTCAACCTGACGATAGATCTGCTTGCGGCAGGGGAGGTTGATTTTGCCGGGGGAGTGCTTGACCCGCGGGGTGCCGGCGTACTCCACCAGCTTGTAGGACAGATCGATCACCGGGGCATCCGCCGACACGCCCATCTGAGTGCCGACGCCGAAGGCGTCGATGGGGGCGCCGTCCTCGATCAGTGCCGCGATCTTGTGTTCGTCGAGGCCGCTGCTGGCGACGATGGTGATGTCATCGTGCCCCGCCTCGTCGAGCAGCGCGCGCGCGCCCTTGGCCAGTTCGCCCAGGTCGCCGGAGTCGAGCCTAATGGCCTTTACGCCGAGCTTGGGTTCGTCGCGCATTATCTCGATCACCTTGCGGACCCCTTCCAGGGTGTCGTGGGTATCGACCAGCAGGGTGGTGCCGGGGTAATGACGGGCAAAGGCACGGAAGGCCTCCCGCTCGTCGTCGTGGGCCAGGATATAGCTGTGTGCCATGGTGCCGTTGATCGCCAGGTCGTGTCGTAGGCCCCCGAGGACGTTGCTGGTTCCCGCCAGCCCCGCGGTGCGGTAGGCCCGCACGCCGCGAACCGCGGCGTCCACGCCATGCATGCGACGCATGCCGAAATCCACCACCGGGCGGCCCCGGGCGGCCATGACGAGGCGTACCGCCTTGGAGGCAAGCACCGTCTCCAGCTGCACCAGGTTCATCATCAGGCTCTCGAGCAGCTGGGCATGGGCGATGGGGGCATCCACTTCCAGCAGGGGTTCGTTGGCAAATACGGGTGTGCCCTCGGTAAGGGCCCAGATGTCGCCTTCGAAGCGCCAGTCTCCCAGCCAGTCGAGAAATCCCGGGTCAAACAGGCCGGTGCCGGCGAGGCGGTCTATGGCTTCGTCGCCAAAGCGCAACCGGCTGAGCAGTGCCGCTGCATGCTGCTGACCACAGGCCAGCATGAAGCGGCGGTTCGGAGGCATCTTGCGGAAAAACAGGCTGAAGGTGGCCCGCTCCTGCATGGATTCCTTCCAGTAGGCCTGGGTCATGGTCAACTGGTAGAGGTCGGTGAGCAGGGCCAGTTCGTTATCGTCCACCCGAGGGGAGTTTGTTCCGTTCATGAGCGTACCTCGGCACCGGCATCGCTGAATGCTTGTCGGCACTCGGTCACGGCATCGGAATCCACCGCCGCCGAGAGTCGCTCAAGCAGCAGGGTATCAAAACCTTCCCGACGGGCTTCGAGCACCGTGGCTCTGACGCAGACGTCCAGGGCCAGGCCGCAAACAATGACCCGCTTGATGCCCTTCTCCTTCAGATAGCCGCCGAGACCCGTGCCACCGAAGGCAGAGTAGGCGTCGGCATCGAAGGCGGTGGCTTTGCTGACGCGAATGGCGTCATCGGGAAGGGCGAGGTCGGGATGGAAGGCTGCACCCTCGGTGTCCTGCACACAATGCACCGGCCAGGGGCCACCGCGATGCGTGAAACTCACGTGGTCGACGGGGTGCCAGTCTCGTGTGGCCACCACCAGAGCGCCGGCTGCCTGCGCCGCGTCGATCTCGGCATTGATACCCGGCACCAGGGCGCTGCCTCCCTCCACTGCCAGGGCGCCGCCCTCGCAGAAGTCGTTCTGCATGTCCACGACCAGCAGAGCGTCGTGGGAACCATAATCCACTTGTATTGTCATCACTTACCTCCTTGGAGGCCGAAGACTGTCACGCGGTCAGCGTAAGGCCTGTGCCGGGCTTCGTGTAGGGTCGTGGCGTCGATCAGCTCAATAGCCAGCATCGGGGTCCACGGTCTCAAGAGGCTCGCCTGCTTCAAAGGCGAGCAGAGCTTCGGCTACCTGGTCCATGGCCTCGCCAAGCGGGGTGGGGCCGGCCATATGCGGAGTGATCCACACCCGCGGATGGCGCCATAGCGGGCTTGCCTCGGGCAGCGGCTCCTCGGGAAAGGCATCAAGGATGGCACCGCGCAGGCGCCCCACGCTTCCGGCGTCGTCGCCGGGTCCCAGGGCGGCGAGCAGGGCGGCCTCGTCGATCAGGGTGCCGCGGCCGGGATTGATCAGGCTGGCGCCCTCTGGCAGCCGGGCCAGCGCGCGGGTATCGATGAGTCGGCGGGTCGCGGGGGTATCCGGTAGCAGCAGCACCAGGGTGCGTACCTGGTGGAGCAGCGACTCGAGACCCGCGTCACCATGGTGGCAGTGAATGCCTTCCAGCGTTTTTTTCGAGCGGCTCCAGCCGTGAACCGGAAAGCCATCGGCAGCCACCATGGCGGCGACCTTGGCGCCGATGGCGCCCAGCCCCAGGACCCCTACCGGCCAGTCGGTCTTGTCGACCACTGCATGTTCGCGCCACTGGCGTGCGTGCTGCTGGCGGCGATAGCGGTCGAAATCGCGCTGGAAGTGCAGGATGCCGTAGCGCACATAGTCGCCGATCAGCTCCCCCATTCCCGCGTCCCGTAGCTTCACGATGGGAACCCCTTCGGGAAGCCCGGGATTGTTCAGCAGGGCGTCCACCCCGGCGCCGAGGTTGACGATGCCCTTGAGCGCTGTCGGATCTCGCAGCAGCGCCTCTGATGGCTTCCAGACCGCCAGGTAATCGACATCACGACGCTGCTCGGCGGGCGCAGAACTTGTGATGATCTCCGCCCCGGGCAGGCGTTTGGCCAGGGCGTTACGCCATTGCTCGGCATCATCGATATGTACCAGTACCTTCATGTCTTCTCCTGACTCATGGCGGGTGTCCATCATGGAAGCCATGGACGCGACGGACAAGCATTGCCGCGTCTGCAACGGCTACTGCAGTAAATGCTTGACCGCCTACCGTGGGTTGGCAGTAACCTCCTCCCATAGGCGGGTTATCCCGACTGCTGGTGCGACTTACCGGACTGCGGCCCATCGAGGCACAAGTTCGTGACATTGACCCTGGCCGGCCTTCTCCTCAACGAGAGGGCCGATTTTCTTGATGTTGCTTTGGCGAGTGGCCTAATGACCCAGGTAAACCTTCCCTTTACCCGAGACGAGTACGCCAGCCGGTTGTGGAAGGTGCGTGCCGAGATGGCCAGTCGTGGCATCGACGTGCTGATCATCAGCGACCCCTCCAACATGGCCTGGTTGACCGGCTATGACGGCTGGTCGTTCTACGTGCATCAGTGCGTGCTGCTCGGCCTCGAGGGCGAACCGGTATGGTATGGCCGGCGCATGGATGCCAACGGGGCGCTTCGCACCTGCTGGATCGACCCGGACAACATCACCTACTATCCGGATTACTACGTCCAGAACCCTGACATGCACCCCATGGATTACCTGGCCCAGTCGATCATGCCCGACCGTGGCTGGCACCTGGGCGTGATCGGCATGGAGATGGACAACTACTATTTTTCCGCCAAGGCCTACCAGAGTCTGCTTCGTGAGCTGCCCCATGCTCGCTTCATGGATGCCAACGCGCTGGTCAACTGGTGCCGCGCTATCAAGTCGTCTCAGGAGGTCGAGTACATGCGCGTCGCGGCGAAGATCGTCGAAGGCATGCATTCTCGGATCCTCGAGGTGATTGAACCCGGCCTGCCCAAGAGCAAGCTGGTTTCGGAGATCTACCGGGTGGGCATCGAAGGCTGGCGCGACGAGAATGGTCGGGTGTTCGGCGGTGATTATCCGGCCATCGTGCCCATGCTGCCAACCGGCAAGGACGCCGCGGCTCCCCACCTGACCTGGGACGACACGCCGTTCCGGAAAGGGGAGGGTACCTTCTTCGAGATCGCCGGGGTCTACAAGCGCTACCATGCACCGATGTCGCGCACCGTGTTCCTGGGGCGGCCCCCGGCGGAGTTCATCCGTGCCGAGTCGGCGTTGCTCGAGGGCATCGAGAAGGGGCTGGCCGTGGCCCGGCCCGGCAACCGCACCGCCGATATTGCCATGGCGCTGGGCTCGGCCATGGACAAGTACGGCTTCGACCGCGGCGGCGCTCGCTGCGGCTACCCCATCGGCATCAGCTACCCACCGGACTGGGGCGAGCGCACCATGAGCCTGCGTCCTTCCGACGAGACCATCCTGAAGCCGGGCATGACCTTCCACTTCATGCCGGGCCTGTGGGAAGACGAATGGGGTCTGGAGATCACCGAGAGCATCCTGATCACCGAGACTGGCTGCGAAACCCTGGCCGATTTCCCGCGCCAGCTCTTCGTACGTTGAACCTCTGCCGCTTAAGAACAAGGAGCCCAAGACAATGACCAAGCGTCCCAGCCCCATCTCTGCCACCGTCGACTTCGACGCCGATGGCGTCCAGCACGGTTTTCTCAAGCTACCGATCTCCGTGGATGATTCCGCCTGGGGCGCGGTGATGATTCCCGTCACCGTGGTCAAGAACGGCGACGGGCCCACAGCGCTGCTGACCGGTGGCAACCACGGCGACGAGTACGAGGGCATCACCTCGCTGCTCAAGCTCTCGAGCGCGCTGAAGGCCGAGGACGTCAAGGGCCGGGTGATCATCGTGCCCTGCATGAACACCCCCGCGGTGATGGCCGGCAAGCGCACCTCGGGGCTCGATGGAGGCAACCTCAACCGCAGCTTTCCTGGCGACCCGGACGGCACGGTGACCGAGAAGATCGCCGACTATTTCACCCGGGTAATGGTGCCCATGTGTGACGTGGTGCTCGACCTTCACTCCGGCGGACGCACTCTGGATATCATCCCCTTCGGCGCTTCCCACGTGCTGGAGGACGCCGAGCAGCAGCGCCAGGCCCTGGCGGGCGCCAAGGCTTTCGGTGCGCCCTACGCCATGATGATGTTCGAACTCGACGCCGCGGCTCTGTTTGACACTGCGGTCGAAAGCCAGGGGAAGATCTTCGTGGCCACCGAGCTGGGCGGTGGCGGCACTTCGACACCGGAGAGCATGGCGATCACCGAGCGCGGCGTGCGCAACTTCCTGGTGCACTATGGCCTGATGGGCGGCGAGGTGGAGATGCCCGAAGCGCCCCAGGTGTATCTCGATATGCCCGATGCCAGCTGCTATGTGCAGAGCCAGCATTCCGGCGTGCTGGAGCTGGCTTTTGCGCTGGGCGAGCGGGTGGAGAAGGGCGAAGTGGTGGCCCGGATCTTTGATCCGACGCGTAGCGGCACCCCTCCGGTGGAGTATCATGCTGCCCGCAGCGGGGTTCTGGCCGCCCGTCGTCACCCGGCCCTGGTCAACATGGGCGACACCATCGCGGTGATCGCCGACGTGGTGGACTCGCTGGACTGACCCCTTCACTAGAGAAATCCATGAAGCTCGATCGCTATGACCTGAAAATTCTCGAGATCCTCTCCCGGGACGGGCGCATCACCAAGTCGAAGCTGGGGGAGGCAATCAATCTCTCGGTCAGCCCCTGTTGGGAACGAGTGCGGCGCCTCGAGAAGGCCGGCATCATCGAGGGCTACAGCGCCCGCATCAACTCGGCGGCGCTGGTCAAGCGTACGCCGGTGTGGGTGCAGATCGAGCTCAAGGCCCACAACGCCGAGAGCTTTTCTCGTTTCGAAGCACTGGTCCACGCCACACCCGAAGTCACCGAGTGCGTGGCTGTGGGTGGCGGCGTCGATTATCTGATCAAGGTCGAGGCCGACTCCATCGATGCCTACCAGCGGCTGATCGATACCTGGTTGACCGGCGAGGCCGGCATCGAGCGCTACTTCACTTATATCGTCACCAAGACGGTCAAAAGCCCGGAATCAGGTTTTTCGGGCAACGATCTCGCCACATGATTCTCGCCTTCATATGCGTCCTCAGCGTCTGTGTTGCGCGAGCACAGCGTTGATTGTTTCCAGGGCTGTGTGGCATAAACTATTTCTAAAAGGTGGGTACGAGCTCACCTTGCCGGGCGATCTTTCCGGCATGCTGTAGACGGTGCCGGTCATGTTCGACAGATAATTGACAGCGCCCTCGAGGTTTCGAGATCGCCTGACGCAGAGAGATCAACATGTCTTATTTCACTATTGCCGGTGTGCAGATGCATGCCCTTCACCACGGCGACAATACCGAAGCCATGCGCCATCGGATAGACGTGCTGATGAGCCGCTTCCCTCAGGTACAGATGGTCCTGTTCAGCGAGCTGATGCCCATGGGCGCCTCGCCGCACCATGCGCAGACCATGCCCAGTCACGCCGAGCAGCTGTTCTGTCAGATGGCCGAGCAGCATCGCATCTGGCTGATTCCCGGCTCCATGTTCGAACAGACCGACGAGGGCATATTCAATACCCTGTCGGTGATTAATCCCCACGGCCAGGTCGTGGCTCGGTACCGAAAGATGTTCCCCTTCCTCCCCTATGAGGCGGGTGTGGAGAGCGGCAGTGAATTTGTGGTCTTCGATGTGCCCAACGTGGCGCGTTTCGGGGTGTCGATCTGCTACGACATGTGGTTCCCCGAAACCACCCGCACCCTGGCCGCCATGGGCGCCGAGGTAATCCTGCACCCCACCATGACCGACACTATCGATCGTGACATCGAGCTCTCCATCGCACGGACCAATGCCGCGGTGAACCAGTGCTATTTCTTCGATATCAACGGTGCCGGGGCCATCGGCAACGGGCGTTCCATTGTGGTTGGCCCCTCCGGTGACGTTATCCACCAGGCCGGCACCGGCGAAGAGGTCATGCCCATCGAGATTGACCTCAACCGTGTGCGACGCGAACGCGAAACCGGCCTACGTGGCCTCGGTCAGCCTCTCAAGAGCTTTCGTGATCGCCGCGCCGACTTTTCGGTCTATCGCAGTGAGAACAAATCTTCTCCCTTCCTCGACACTCTCGGGCCTCTGGTCAAGCCGCTGCGCGCCGACGTCGAAGAATATTGATCCGTTTTTCCCCGTCCGGTAAGGAGACCATGATGCTGGAGTCCCTCAAACGCGCCATTTGCCGCTTTTTCGGCCTACGGGACTCCGCAGCGACCCGGCCCGCCGCGAGAGCAGCCGCCCCCTCACCCTCCGCCATCGTTGGAGCGACAACAATGAACAAGATCACCAGCATCGCCGATGTCCGCCGTCACTTTCGAAATAACCAGGAGCCGATCTATTTTATTTCGGCGACCAATTTCAACCTGCTCGGCATCGGTGACTGGGTGGGCAACTTCCGCCACATCAACTACATCAATTGCTTCGACGGCCAGCAGCGCAATGTGTTTGTGCCGAAGGAGAAGTTTCCCCGAGACTTCGAGAGCATCGAGGACATCAATAACTACCTCTTGGAGCACAAGGAGGTCATCGATTTCATCCAGTCTCGGTCCGATGGAGATCACGCGGGAACCGCCGCCTTCCTGATGTTTGACGAGCACACCGAGGAAGTGTGCAAGCAGTTGGGGCTCAAAGTGGCCTTCCCGCCGGCGACGCTGCGACAGCGGATGGACAACAAGATCGAGACGGTGCGCATCGGCAACAAGGCCGGCGTGCCCAGCGTGCCCAACGTGCTGGCCAGAGTGGGTAGCTATCAGGAACTCTGCGAGGTGAGTCAGGAACTCGGCAATGACCTGGTGGTCCAGACCGCTTTCGGCGATTCCGGCCACACCACCTTCTTCATCGCCAGCGAGGACGATTACTACAAGCACGCCGAGGAGATCGAGGCCGAGGCAGAGGTCAAGATCATGAAGCGCATCAACTGCCGCGGCTCGGCTATTGAGGCCTGTGCCACCCGCTGTGGCACCGTGGTCGGCCCGCTCATGACCGAGCTTGTGGGCTTCAAGACGCTGACGCCCTACAAGGGCGGCTGGTGCGGCAACGAGATGTTTGCCGGCGCCTTCACTCAGGAGATCCGCGACAAGGCCCGGGAGTACACCTTCCTGTTCGGCGAGGCACTTCGTGAGGAGGGTTATCGCGGCTACTTCGAGCTCGACTTCCTGATCGACATGGACAACGGCGAGGTCTATCTCGGCGAGCTCAATCCGCGGGTCACCGGCGCCAGTTCGCTGACCAACGTGGCCGCCTTCGCCCACTCCGATATCCCGCTGTTCCTCTTCCACCTGCTGGAGTTTTCCGACGTCGACTTCGATCTCGATATCAACGAGATCAACGAGCGCTGGGCCCACCCCGAGAGCGTCGACAGCTGGAGCCAGCTGGTAATCAAGCACACCGATGAGAGCGTCGACCTGTTGACCGGCGCGCCACAAACCGGTGTGTGGAAGATGAGCGGCGACGGAAGTATTGCCTACGACCACTACAGCTATCATCCCCATGCCGCCGAGAACGACCAGGAGGGCTTCTTCCTGCGTATCAGTGGCGCCGGTGACTTCCGCTACGAGGGGGCCGACCTGGGCATTCTGATCACCCGCGGGCGGTTGATGGATGACGACTTCCAGCTCAACGAGCGAGCCAAGGCCTGGATCGACGGCATTCGCGGTCAGTATGCCGGTCAGTCGCTGCAGGATCCTGTGGTGGAAAAGGTCGCCGTCAGCCATGCCGTTGGCGGCGGCAACTTCAAGATCCTGTGAAGGGGGAGGGCGCCGTTCTCCTGAGGGCGGCGCCTACGGAAATGGACGACAAGACGCTGGTCTTTCGCACCTTGCACGAGGCGACACCGGGCCCCAAGTGGCGTTCGCTGTTTGATGCCCACTGGTCCGCCTACGAGTCGTGGTACCTGGCCGAGGGTGAACGCGAGCGTCCGGGATATCTGGCTTGTCTCAACGCACTGCGTCGGCATATGCCGGAGCTTCTGCCCACCTATCACGCGCTATGTGAGCTGGCGGGTGGAGGCGACCTGGCCTCCCGTTTCCTGAGCCTCTATCAGCCGCCGCCTTACATTACGGGGTGCTCCCAGGCAGTGCTTGCCCGGCCGGGTAGCACCCTGCTGGCGCGCAATTACGACTATCCGCCGGAGCTGTGCGAGGGATCCATTCTCTACACCCGATGGAATGACCGTGGCGTGATCGCCATGTCGGATTGCCTGTGGGGCGTGCTCGACGGCATGAACGACCGCGGGCTCGCGGTGTCGCTTGCCTTCGGGGGGCGCAAGGCGGTGGGTGATGGCTTTGGTGCGCCGGTGATCCTGCGCTATCTGCTGGAGTTCTGCGACAGTGTGCCCGAGGCCGCCGAGGTGCTGGCGCGCGTGCCTACCCACATGGCCTACAACATTACGGTGGCCGATGCCGCTGGACGCTATGTGACGGCGATGATCGGGCCGGATCGCCAGGCGAGCATCCGCCGAGTGCCGGTAGCTACCAACCACCAGAAGCGTATTGAGTGGTACGCGCATGCCCTGGCTTCGGAGACGCTCATCCGCGAACGCCAGCTCTCCATCCTGGTGGACGACGAGGCCACCAGCGAGTCGCGCCTGGAGGCGGCCTTCTCGGCGCCGCCGCTGTTTCGTCACGACTATCGCCGCGGCCTGGGCACCATCTATTCCGCTTTTTATCGCCCCGGAGAGGGTTGCGTTCGCTACCACTGGCCGGGCCTTGATCTGGATCTGAGCTTCGACCACTTCCCAGAGGAGCTGGTCACCGTGCGCTACGGCGTGCAGGAGAGGTTCGGCAGCTGATCGATATCGATTACGACATTCATCATGGAAGGGTATCGCCATGCAAGAGACCAGCCAGACAGAAACGCCCTACACCGCGTTGGGCTTTTATCACAAGATCTCCCAACTGCGTGCCGATACCTGGAACGCACTCAAGCGTGACCTGGGCCAGTTGATCCGCCTCACCGATGATAGCCGAGCCAAGAACCTGGTGAAGGCGATTGACGTCAAGCTGACGCGGCTCGAGATCATAGAGGACTACCACGCGTTCCCCTCAAAGGAGGACTTTCGCCACCTCTGGGCGCTGTTCAACCGCCAGGAGTACCTGCTGCTCGAGAAAGTGGTCAAGCGTCTGGTGCGAGCGCTGATCAGCGAATCCTATCGGCGCCGCCATGTCGACCTCAGCGAGACCGACGCCGATGCCGAGGACATGGAGACCCTGGATGCCCTGGCGCAGCTGCGGCGTGGCCATCCGACCTCCAACAGTTCTGCTCAGCCCTACTTCGAGCTGCTGATCGTCGACAATCTGTCGGCGCCGGAGGAGGAGGTCGTCCGCGAGGCCTTCCACAACATGCGTCGCCCCGAGGATCGCTTCGTCTACGATGTGGTGACAGTGAGAAGCTTCGAGGATGCGCTGATCGCGGTGCTGGTCAATCCCAACATCCAGGCCTGCCTGATCCGCTATGAATTCCCTTACAAGTCGAAGTACAACCTCAGCGCTCTGCGCAACTACCTCGAAGGGATCTCCGAGCAGTCCCTCGAGCACCAGTCCGAGGCCGAGCGAAGCATCCTGCTGAGCAGCATGATCCACGAGCTGCGTCCCGAGATCGACCAGTTCCTGGTCACCAGCGGCGACGTGGAAGCCACGGCCAGTCGTGACATCCGTCACTTCAATCGCATTTTCTATCGCGAGACGGATTATATCGAACAGCATCACACTATCCTGCGCGCCATCGACAATCGCTATCGCACGCCTTTCTTCGACGCGCTGCGCGAATACAGCAAGAAGCCCACCGGGGTCTTCCACGCGATGCCCATCTCGCGTGGCAAATCGATCACCCGCTCCCACTGGGCCGGGCAGATGATCGACTTCTACGGCATCAACATCTTTCTCGCCGAGACCTCGGCCACCTCCGGCGGGCTCGATTCGCTGCTGCAACCCTATGGACCGATCAAGAAGGCCCAGGAGTATGCCGCACGGGCCTTCGGCGCGCGCCAGAGCTTCTTTGTGACCAACGGCACCTCCACCGCCAACAAGATCGTGGTGCAGGCGCTGGTCAAGCCCCGGGATATCGTGCTGATCGATCGCGACTGCCACAAGTCGCATCACTACGGCATGGTGCTGGCCGGGGCTCATGTCAGCTATCTGGACTCCTACCCGCTCCACGACTATTCCATGTACGGTGCGGTGCCGCTCAAGGAGATCAAGAAGACGCTGCTTGGTTACAAGCGTTCTGGCCAGCTGCACAAGGTCAAGATGCTGCTGCTGACCAACTGCACCTTCGACGGCGTGGTCTACAATGTGCGTCGGGTGATGGAGGAGTGTCTGGCGATCAAGCCTGACCTGGTGTTCCTCTGGGACGAGGCGTGGTTCGCCTTCGCCGGTTTCAACCCCACCTACCGACCGCGCACCGCCATGCATGCCGCTCGCACCTTGCGCGACCGCTATCGCAGTGCGTCTTATCACGAGGAGTACGCTGCGTGGAAGGCGGAGTTCGACGCCTTGGATCCCGACGATGATGCGACCTGGCTCGATAGACCCCTGATGCCGGATCCCGAACAGGTCCGCATTCGCGCCTACGCCACCCACTCCACCCACAAGACCCTGACCTCCCTGCGTCAGGGCTCGATGATCCACGTCTGGGATCAGGACTATCGCCAGAAGGTTGAAGCGCCGTTCCACGAAGCCTACATGACGCATACCTCGACCTCGCCCAACTACCAGATCATCGCGTCGTTGGACGTGGGCCGTATGCAGGCCGAGATGGAAGGCTTCGAGCTGGTGCACGCCCAGGTGGAAGCGGCGCTGTCACTGCGCGAGCAGCTCTACACCCATCCGCTGCTGCAGAAGTACTTCCGCGTGCTGATCAACAAGGACCTGGTGCCGCTGGAGTACCGGCAGTCCGGGGTCGATACCTTCTATGACCCGGTCACCGGCTGGAACAAGATGGAGGAGGCCTGGGCCAACGATGAGTTCGTCGTCGACCCGAGCCGTATCACCATCGCCATCGGCGCCACGGGCATCGACGGGGATACCTTCAAGAACGAATACCTGATGAACAAGTACGGTATTCAGATCAACAAGACCTCGCGCAACACCGTGCTCTTCATGACCAATATCGGCACCACCCGGGGCTCCATCGCCTATCTGCTTGACGTGTTGATCAAGCTGGCCAAGGAGTTCGAGTATCGCTGGGAGGAGAGCAGCCGTCCGGAGCGCAAGATCATCGAGAATCGTGTCCACTCGCTGACCAAGGAACTGCCGCCGCTGCCGGATTTCAGCCGCTTCCACTCGGCCTTCCGCCCCAATCCCGACGGCATTACCCCGGAAGGAGATATCCGGTGCGCCTACTTCCTCAGCTATGACGAGGAGAACACCGAGTATCTGCGCTTCGATAACGGCGAGCTGCAGGCCGAGATGCGCGCCGGTCGTGACGTGGTCTCAGCGAGCTTCGTAATCCCCTATCCGCCCGGCTTCCCGGTGCTGGTGCCGGGGCAGGTCGTCAGCGAGGAGATTCTCTACTTCCTGCAGGCTCTGGATGTCACCGAGATCCATGGCTATCGTCCGGAACTCGGCCTGCTGGTGTTCACCGAAGCCGCACTGGCCAATCCCGGTGCGGGCTGACTGGTCGCATGGAAAATCTTCCTGTCAGGCGGCGGCGAACAAAAAAAAGCGCATCCGCTAAGGCGGCTAACGAAAAGTAACCGCCATCCATCTCCCTTAACATGAACCCATCGAGCCGCACTGGAGGAATTCCTTCAGGCGGCTCGACCGTTTCATCGCCGTCGGCCTCCAATGCCAACTCGGCCGGCGCGTCAGGGAGATACCGCATGAACCTATCCAGCAAGCTCAGCGATCCGCGCCTGTTCCGCCAGCACGCCTATGTCGATGGCAAGTGGACCCACGGCGAGGGGGGCCGCGAAGAGGCCGTGTTCGATCCGGCCACCGGCGATGCCCTCGGGTACATCCCCTGGCTCGAGCCCCACCAGATCCGCGCCGCCGTGGACGCCGCCGATGCCGCCTTCGTGCACTGGCGCGCGCTGCGCGCCGATGAGCGCTGCGAGCGCCTGCTGGCCTGGTACGATCTGCTCCAGGCCAACCGCGAGGACCTGGCCATCCTCATGACTCTGGAGCAGGGCAAGCCGCTGCCGGACGCCCGCGGTGAGGTGGAGTACGGCGCCAGCTTCGTGCGCTGGTTCGCCGAGGAGGGCAAGCGTACCTTCGGCGAAACCATTCCCAGCCACATCCCCAACGCCGCCCTGGGCACCCTCAAGGAGCCGGTGGGTATCGCTGCGCTGATCACGCCCTGGAACTTCCCGCTGGCGATGATCACCCGCAAGGCCGCCGCTGCCATGGCCGCCGGCTGCCCGGTGATCGTCAAGCCGGCCGGCGAGACGCCGTTCTCGGCGCTGGCCCTGGCCGAGCTGGCCGAGCGCGCCGGTATTCCGGCCGGCGTGTTCAACGTGGTGCTGGGCGAGCCCGCCGAGGTCTCGCAGCTGCTGTGTGCCGAGCCCCGCGTCAAGGCGCTCTCCTTCACCGGCTCCACCCGGGTCGGTCGCCTGCTGCTGGAGCAGTGCGCCAACACCGTCAAGCGGGTGTCGCTGGAGCTGGGTGGCGACGCGCCCTTCATCGTCGGCCCCGACATGGACCCCAAGGAGGCAGCCTTCGCCGCGGTGTCGGCCAAGTTCCAGACCTCCGGACAGGACTGCCTGGCGGCGGACCGTATCCTGGTCCACGAGTCGATCCATGACGAGTTCGTCGAGCACTTCGCCGAGCGCATGGCGGCGCTCACCGTGGGCAACGGCATGGAGAGCGAGGTCGACATGGGGCCGCTGATTCACGCCCAGGCGGTGGGCAAGGCTGCGGGCATCGTGGACGACGCCATCTCCAAGGGTGCGACCCTGGTGGCCGGCGACCAGAGCCAGGCGCCGGGCGAGAACTTCTTCATGCCTGTGCTGTTGACCGGGCTGACCCGCGACATGCGGCTGTGGCAGGAGGAGAGCTTCGCTCCCATCGCCGGTGTCATGGCCTATGCCGATGATGACGAGGCGATTGCCCTGGCCAACGACACCGAGTACGGTCTCGCCGCCTATGTCTATACCCACGATATCCGGCGCATCTGGAAACTGCTTCGGGCCCTGGAGTTTGGCATGGTGTCGGTCAATTCGGTGAAGATGACCGGCCCGCCGGTACCCTTCGGCGGTGTCAAGCAGTCGGGTCTGGGCCGCGAGGGCGGCATCACCGGAATCGATGAGTTCCTCGAGACCAAATACTACTGTCTCGGTGCCCTGGGTTCCGTATCGGGGAGCTGAGCAACAACCATTACCTATCATCCCAACCGATGGCCCTCCCCGGCAGGACGCCGGGGAGCCCCTCAAGAAGAGAAAACACGATGAGCCAGCAGCACCAGGACCTGATCGACCGCGACCGCAAGGTGACCTTTCACGCCTCCAGCCATCTGCGTGACTTCGCCCATGGCGATGCGCCGGGTCGCGTGATCACCGGTGGCAAGGGCATCCATATCCGCGACAAGGATGGCCGTGAGTTCATCGACGCCTTCGCCGGCCTCTACTGCGTCAACATCGGCTATGGGCGCACCGAGGTGGCCGAGGCCATCTACCAGCAGGCCCTGGAGCTCTCCTACTACCACACCTACGTGGGCCACTCCAACGAGCCGCAGATTGCGCTCTCAGAGAAGATCATCGAGCTCGCCGGCCCCGGCATGTCCAAGGTCTACTACGGCATGTCAGGGTCCGACGCGAACGAGACCCAGCTCAAGATCGTTCGCTACTACAACAACGTGCTGGGTCGCCCCCAGAAGAAGAAGGTGATCTCCCGGCTGCGCGGCTACCATGGCTCGGGCCTGGCCACCGGCTCCCTGACCGGCCTCAAGGCGTTCCACGACCAGTTCGACCTGCCCATGGCCGGCATCCTGCACACCGAGGCGCCCTACTACTACCACCGCGCCGCCGAGCAGGAGGGGATGACCGAGCGAGAGTTCTCCGCCCACTGTGCCCGCAAGCTCGAAGAGATGATCCTGGCCGAGGGGCCGGAGACCGTGGCCGCCTTCATTGGCGAGCCGGTGCTGGGTACCGGAGGCATCGTGCCGCCGCCCGAGGGCTACTGGGAGGCGATCCAGTCGGTGCTGGCCAAGTACGATGTGCTGTTGATCGCCGATGAGGTCGTCTGCGGTTTCGGGCGCATCGGTGCCGACTTCGGCAGCCATTTCTATGGTATCAAGCCCGACCTGATCACCGTGGCCAAGGGCCTGACCAGCGCCTATCAGCCGCTCTCCGGCGTCATCGTCGGAGATCGCGTCTGGACGGTGCTGGAGCAGGGTACCGGCCAGTACGGACCCATCGGCCACGGCTGGACCTACTCCGGTCATGCCCTGGGCTGCGCCGCGGCGCTGGCCAACCTGGCGATCATCGAGCGCGAGGGCCTCACTGCCAACGCCGCCGAGACCGGTGGTTACCTGCAGCAAGCCATGGCCACCGCCTTCGGCGATCATCCCATCGTCGGCAACGTGCGCGGTGTGGGCATGCTGGCGGCGCTCGAGTTCTCCGTCCACCCCGAGGCCCGCAAGCACTTCGACCCGGCACTCAAGGTCGGTCCGCGCATTGCTGCCGCCGCGCTGGAGGAGAATCTGATCGCCCGCGCCATGCCCCAGGGCGATATCCTCGGCTTCGCGCCGCCGCTGATCGCCACCCGCGACGAGATCGACGAGATCGTCACCCGCGCCCGCCGAGCGGTGGACAGGGTCACCGACGAACTGGTGCGCGAGGGCGTTGTCCAGGCCGTGCGCGCCTGACACGTAATCGTCGGTACCCCACCAAGGAGAGCGACGATGGCAACGGTATTGGCCTTCGATGTCTACGGCACCCTGATCGACACCCACGGCGTGGTCACCGAGCTGGAAGAGCGGCTCACCGCCAGCGGCAAGAAAGCGCTGGCTGCGGAGTTCTCGCGGCGCTGGCGCGACAAGCAGCTGGAGTACAGCTTTCGACGCGGCCTGATGGGCGCCTACGTGCCCTTCGGACAGTGCACCCGGGAGGCGCTTGAGTTCACCGACCGTGCCCTGCAGACGCGTCTCGCCGACGTTGACAAGGAGCACCTGATGGCCGTCTACGCGCGGCTGCCGGCCTTTGCGGAGACGGCCAGCGCCCTGGAGCGTCTGACCCGGGCCGGGTTGCGCTGCGTGGCCTTCTCCAACGGCACTCGGGAGGCGGTGGAGGGGCTGCTCACGCAAGCCGGCATTCGGGAGCACTTCGACGACGTGGTCAGCGTCGACGAGATCAAGCGTTTCAAGCCCGACCCGGCGGTCTATGCGCATCTGCGCAACCGTCTCGAAGTGGCGCCAGGAGATACCTGGCTGATCTCCAGCAACCCGTTCGATGTGATCGGGGCGCGGCACGCGGGACTGCATGCCGCCTGGGTGAGGCGCAGCCTGGATGCCCCCTTCGACCCCTGGGGTGTCGAGCCCGATATGACCGTCACCGATCTCGACGCCCTGGCCGAGCGGTTGGAATAGTGCCGGGGGCCTGTACGACAGGTCCGGAAGCACAGGCAAGACGCAAGCGCCCCGCGGCGATCATGCCGCGGGGCGCTTGCGTTCAGGGAAGCGCGGGGTGGCGTCAGTCGACCAGTTCGCCCACGCTGACGATGTCGCGATCGGCCAACTGCATGGGCCGCGCGTCGTCCTGTGTCCACTCGGCCATGGAGCCGTCATACATGGTGGCGTTCTCCAGACCGCCGAGTTCGCTGAGCTGGAACCAGCCGCTGGCGGCCCAGTGGCCGGTGTTGCAGAAGGCCACAGTGGGCGCCTGGCGATCCAGCCCCAGAGCATCGATGTTGGCATTCAACCGCTCGGGCTCCAGGTAGTAGGCGCCATCGCGCACGACCAGGGCGTCATCATGGGGCAGGTTCAGCGAGTCAGGGATGGTGCCGGGTGCCCGGGTCGCCGGCGACTGGGTCTCGCCGGTAAAGAAGCCTGGCGGGCGGGCATCGACCAGTGTTTCGCCGGCCTGGCGTGCTGCTTCTACCTCATCGGTGGTGGCCAGCAGATGCGCCTGCAAGGAGCCTTCGAAGTCGGCGGCCTCGTGTGCGTCGGGGGTGCCCGAGGCGATATCGAAGCCCTGGGCTTCCCAGCCGGCGAAGCCGCCATTGAGGATCGTCACTTCGTCGTGTCCCAGCACCTTGAAGGTCCAGTAGATCCGTGCAGCGCTGCCGAAATCAGTGGGGCCCGTTCCGCCGGCGACCACCACCACGGTGTCGTCGTTATCGATGCCCAGGTCGCCGATCAATGCCTCGAGATTGGCGACGTTCGGCATCAGCCCGGCTACCTCGCCGCGATTTTCGCGCCAGCCGGCATCGGTATAGCTGCTGTAGCGGCTGCCGGGAATGCGGGCGCCCTCGAAGGTGGCACGGTTGCCACCGTCGTCGATGGCAGAGCGTACGTCGAGTACCACCAGGCCATCGCTACCAAACTGCTCGTTCAGCCACTCGGCTTCGACCAGAGGAGAGGGGTGCAAGGCGTGGACAGGGCCGGCAATGGCCAGGGCGCCGGCGGCTAGCATCAGTTGGGGTCGCATCAAGGGTCTTCCTCGTCGGGAATGGAGCATGGCTGCCATCCTGCAACGGGATGGCGTTCCCTCGCCAAGAATGCTTCCTGACACATTTATTCTATAAAAATATATAAAGTAATTTTTATATGCTTTTAATATGATTCTGCTGAAGGCTTCATCGAGAAATGTGTCGACGCCAATTAAGGTTGTCCGCGACAGATCACACTCGAGTTGCTATCGCTGTAAGGAGCTCGTGCTTATGACGACACAATCACGAGAGCGCACTCCAGCTTGCGCCTCGGGGAAGAGGAGATGACCCGCATGACCGAGCAGCATTCGCCGACAAGGCGCTTCTGGCTGGGTGGCCAACGGGCCGCCGAGCAGGACCGGTTCTTCCGTGAGGCCCTGGAGCCCCTGGGCTGGGAGGTCGGGGACGAGCATGAGTGGGACACCGGATGGATCACCGGTATGCCGGCGTCCGCCCAGTTCCGGCGAGTCTCGCCGACGCGCCGGCTCAACCACTTCCCGGGCAATGCGGCGCTGACCGTGAAGAGCCGGCTACACGCGAGTCTCTCCACGCTGCGCGAACGCATGGTGGAGAGCCATGGCGCTGACAGCGAGCCGGCGTCGCGGCTGGCATTTTTTCCGCACTCCTGGGTGATGCCCCACAACTATCACGCCCTTCAGGACACCGCCCTGGCCAATCCCGACCAGCGCTGGATCCTCAAGCCCACCAATGCCTCCAAGGGTAAGGGTGTGCGTGTCCTGCGCGACGCCGGCGACGCGCCGCTGGCGGCCGACTGGATGGTGCAGGAGTACCTGGCGAATCCCCACACCATCCGCGGGCACAAGTATGTACTGCGTCTCTACGTACTGATCAGCTCGCTGGAACCGCTGCGGGTCTATCTCTACCGGCAGGGCTTCGCCAAGTTGGCCTCGGAGCCCTGGGATCCCGAGGATGTCGATAATCCCTACAGTCAGCTGACCAACCCCGACATCAACGCCCTCAACGACCGCGCCGACGTCCCGGTGGAATTCATCGATCTCGACCGCTATCGAGCCTGGCTGCGCGACCAGGGCCATGATGACGATCACCTTTTCGCCCGCATCCACGACCTGGTAGCCCTGACGGCCATTTCGGCGGTAGATGCCATGCGGGACCGCACCGCCGAGGTGGCGGCCGACCCGCGAGGCTGCTACGAGCTGCTGGGGCTGGACTGCCTGGTGGACGATACCCTCAAGCCCTGGATCCTGGAGTGCAATCTCAGTCCCTCGCTGGGTATCTGTGCCGCCCCGGAAAGCGGTGGACGCATCGAGGAGGCGGTCAAGGGTGGCCTGGTGCGGGACATGGTCGCGCTTCTGGATATCCCTGGCGCCGTTGCGACCGAGGCCGAAGAAGACATGGCCGCTGCACGCCTGGTCGCAGAGGCCGAGGCGGAGCAGGCCCGAGCCGGCGACTTCCTGCGCTTGCTGCCGGCCGAGGAGCCGGCCCGCTACCTGCCGTTTTTCACGCTGCCGACCCTGGCCGACCTGCAGCTGGCCGAGGGCCTCTCGGGTCGGCCCGTAACGCGGCCCGTGCTGCGCCGCCGCCAGGTAGCGGAACTGCTGGAGGATGACCAGCTGGCACTCTATGACACCCGCAGCGGACGTTACTATCGGCTCAATGACACGGCGGCAATGATCTGGCTGCTGGCCACGGAGGGGCTGGATCCCGACGCCATCGCTGACACGCTGACCCAGGCCGCCGCCCAGGCGGGAACGTCGCCGGACGTGGCGGCGCTGAGGCGGGATGTCTGGACCACCCTGGGTGAATGGTGCCGCGAAGGGCTGCTTTGCCAGCGTGGGGAGGCGCCAGTAGCTCGGCCGGTCGAGGCCACGGCAGAGATGGCGCCGGCGGCGGAGCCTCCCGAACGTTACCGCTTGCAGCTGAACCACGACGGACGGCGCTGGGCGCTGGACGTGGGCAGCGCCGCCGCCCTGGCCAGGCTGTCGATGCTTTTCGGGGAGCGACTCGCGCCGCTGGACGATGAAGCACAAAGCGAGCTGCCCCGCCTGGCCGTGCTGGTCGAGTCGGCCGGCTATGCCCTGGTGGCAGACAGTGAGGTGGTGAGGTCGCGGCTGACGCTGACCCAGCTTGCCCCGGCCCTGCTGGCCTACCTCGTCGGCCAGGCCGCGCGGCCCGGTCACCCGGTGGTCGATGCCCACCTGCTGGTCACTCCGGAAGGAAGTGGGGTGCTCTGCCTGCTGTCCGACGAGTCAGGGTGTTGGGACAGGCTGCAGCGATTGACGACCCAGGGCGCGACGCTGACCCGCGGCGTGCGGCTGTCCCTGACGGACCTCGACGCAGCCGAGCCGCTTGGCCTGCCGTTGACGATTCACGCCGGTGAGACCCGGCCAGTGCCTTTCCCCAAAGTGTCACTCCGTGCGGTGCTGGTGCCCACTGAAACGGGGGATCTCCTGGCCACCGCCGATGTGCTGGATGTTCTTGGTGCCCTGCTGCCGTGCTGTGTCTCGGCACCGGGCGAGCCCCTGACGCCTGATCAGGTGATTGCCCTGGGCGAGTGGGTGGCCCGGCTGGAGTGCCTTGGGGTGGGGGAGGCCGACCACATGCCCGCTACCGACCCGCTGGCCGACTGGCTGGCCAGCCGAGTCGCATCCGATGCCCCCGCGGAGGATCCCGCCGTGGCCAGGGAGCGACGAGAGTGGCGACGTCACAGTCACGAGTGAGTCGCCTGTCAGTTACCTGGCGACTACCGAGCAGAGGGCGATGCCCGTTCGAAGGGCGTCGCCGAGGGAAAGCCATCCCCGCCATGGGAGGCTGGCTTCACTGCACGGCGGCATGCTGGCATGCCGCCTACCGCATCGCGAGATGCACTATCGAGGAGGTCATGACAATGACACTGCAAGACGAGAAACGCCTTAGCCTGATGGGGCGGCTTGGCCGCCGGCTTGGCTACACGACCCCGGCGCTGCTGCTGGTCGCCAGCGGTGCCGCCTTCCAGGCGGTGGCCAGCGACACGGGCACCGAGCCCGCTTATACCAGCGGCCTGGAAGCCCCCCTGATGCTGGCGGAGGCCCACCACGCAGAGCCGGAAGCAGAAGGCGAAGCCGAAGGTGAAGCAGAAGGTGAAGCAGAAGGAGAGGCCGAGGGTGAAGCAGAAGGCGAAGCCGAAGGTGAAGCCGGAAACTGACGCGCCATAGGCGACAGGCTGAAGGCCGGGCCGCGCGTCATGGGCGCCGGTCCGGACTTCTCCGATGCCTTCGGCCCACCCCACCCAGGAACCTGGAGAGCCTTGCCATGACAACGCCTTTACCCGGAAGTCCCCCCTCCCTGGAGGGGCTTATCGAAGAGAATCGCCTGGCGATTGCCCAGCTAAGAGGCCTGCTGGATAAGCTGACACCCGTCATCTATCGGCAGCCTTTCGGTGCGGGCGGCCGTCATTCCCTGGGCAAGCACGTTCGGCATATCATCGATCACTATTCGGCCTTGTTCGGCGGCCTTGAGGGCGGTGGTGAGAGCATCGACTACGAGCATCGCCGCCGTGATGAGACCCTTGAGGCGTGGCCACACAGAGCTGCAGAGCGGTTGGTCTCCATCGAGACCTCGTTGCTGGCGCTGGCCGACCAGCCTCCAACTCGATTGACCCTGGACTACCCCCTCGATGAGGAGCGCCTGTTACTCGGTTCCAGTATCGAGCGTGAGCTGGCCTTCCTGACCAGCCACACCATCCATCATATGGCGATCCTTGGCCTGCTGGCCGAGCAGATCGGTGTGCCACTTCCCGAGTCGTTTGGCGTTCACCCCTCGACCCTGCGTCACTGGCGGCGGGAAGCCATGCTGTCACCCGTTACGGAGGAAGAAGCATGATGGCCATTCTATGTAAGGTCCGCCGGTCCGCTTCAGACCACTAGCCGGCGCGAGTCTCAGGGGCAGTCCGTGGGCTCGGCACTGACTGAGAAGCCGAGATTCGAGAACCAGGCGGTGGCATCGACGCCGGCATTGTCGCCATCGCTCATCAGCGCTACGCCGTCGATATGGTCGGCTCGGTCACCGAAGAGCGATGCGAAGTCCTCCCCGACGTGGCGGACCTCCGCTACCCACTCACCGACGCGTGATTCGCCACTCTGCAGCGCCAGCAGATGGGCGCGCGAGGTGAAGGCATTGGGCCAGTTCGCCCCCTCAGGCTGACTCGAGGCCCAGACATAGTTCACCGACTGGACCTGCCAGGGCAGGATGCCTGTCTTGCGTGCCACATAGACTCGGGCCGGATAATCATCACCGCCCCGGGTCGTCTCATCGAGGCCATGGTGGATGCCCGAGACCTGCCAGCACCAGTGGAGGTAGGGCGTCCTCGCAAGATCGACTTCCTTTTCCAGGTACTTTGCCGAGGCCTTCCCTCTCGATCTGGCCTGCAGCACCCGGGTGTCATCTTTATCGACTAGTCGGTATTCCGTTTCCCCCTCGAAGGAGCGCGTGGGCCAGGCCATGATCACCTCGGGGGAAAAGCTGTGGTCGGCCGCTGCAAGGGGCAGGCAGCTTGCCAGTAGAAGCATGCCGGCCGGGAAGTGAAAATTGATCACCGAAGCTTATTCCTGTCGCTTAGACCTGGGTCTGCGGTGTTCCGGTCGTCATCGGCGCCCTCATCGAGGCCGGTCTTGAAGCGCTCTCCTGACCGGTGCAGCAGAGAGAATTGTCGGTCGCATTGTCGGCACGCGCCGCACATCGATAGGTGGAAGCGCAGCGAGAGTCTCTCCTGGAACGTCAGCCGGCGATCCTGCTTGAGTGACATCAGGCGGGTTGCCCCCTTGCACATCATCATGCGGTTTCCTCCTTTAGCCAGCCCTGCTGTAGGCAAGCTCGCAGCCTCAGCCGTGCGCGATGCAGAATGACCCAGCAGTTGTTTTCCTTGATATCGAGCTCTCTACAGATCTCTTCGGTGGAGAGACCCATCAGCTCCCGCAGCGAGAAGACCCTGGCGATATTGTCCGGCAGCGTGATCATGCAGGCATCGAATACCTGCCAGAAATATTCGTTCTCGAAGACCTTGTCGGGGTTTCCCCAATGTTCCGGGCGGGCATCGTTCTGCCAACGTCCGTTCTGTTGGAACTGACGATCGATGGCATCGTCATCGCTCTCGTCATCCAGTGGCTGCAGGCGCCCCTGTCGCTTCTGGAAGCGCATCACATCGAGGATCTTGTACTTGAGTATGCCAAATACCCAGGTCTCATAGCCTGAGCGTCCGGCGAAGCTGGCATCCTTCTCGATAGCAGCCATCATCGCCTCCTGCACGGCATCTTCTGCCTGAGCGTTGTCTCTCAGGTGCAGTCGAGCGAAGGAGAGCAGCCGGGGCCTGACCGCCACCAGTCGCTCCATGCGAGTGGAGGGTGTCTCCGACACCTTGTCATCACCGAAAGTGGGCTCGTCTTTCATCGAATGCAGGCTCCAGTCTAGTGGGCGGATATTATTGTTGTGGGACGCGTTTTACCGGGTCCCGCTGCTCGTGACGCCACGATGTCTTCCACCAGCGTTGGGTGAAGGCGCGACAGCCTGGTCAAATCCTCGGGGCGGTCGACGTCCCACACCGTGGCGGGACAGGTCAGGCGCCAGCCGAGCGCCGTGATCCGTTCTCGCGTCCTGGCCATCACGCTCCCGGTCCCCCAGGGCACGTCGTCGAACAGACGCGGGTCGGGGTGTCGAACGCCGATCAGGCCATAGCCACCGTCCTCGGCGGGAAGGCAGACGACGTCGTGCTTCCCCAGCGCCTCGGCGCAGGTCCTCAGCAGCCCGGGGGATAGCATGGGACAGTCGCTGCCGATGACCAAGGCGGGCTCGCCTGCCTCTACCAGGGCGTGATGCATACGCTCGCCGAGATCTCCCGCCGGCTGGGGGCGGAGGGAGATACCGTGGCGTTCGGCCAGCTCGACAAACAGCGGATGGTCATGGTCCAGTGCCGTCCACAGGGTGATGCGATGGGTCGGCGTGGCGGCCACGGCGATCGCCAGCGTATGGCGCAGCAGTCGTTCGTGGAGTCTCGCGGCACCCTCGGGCCCGAGGGCAGGGATCAGACGGCTCTTGGCTTGGCCCGGAATCGGCGCCTTGGCCAGGATGGCCAGGGTGAAGCCGGCGTCAGCGCACATGGCGATACTCCCGGGCCAGGTGTTGTGGCGATGCGCCTCGCCAGTAGCGCCAGCGCAGTCGCCACATCAGGCGGATCGTGGGCCAGACACCCTGCTGTTCCCAGCGGCGGCCGCTGCTGACCACCTTCTGGCGCAGGCAGGCGGGGGAAGAGAGTCGCTGCAGTCGGCTCGATATCTCGACGTCCTCCATCAGCGGCTGGTCGGGAAAGCCCCCGACGGCGTCGAAGGCCTCACAGGTCATGAAAAACGCCTGGTCACCGGTGGCGATGCCGGTCAGCCGGGAGCGCAGATTCATCGCAGTGGCGATGATCGGCAGCAGAGGATGACGCCCCTCGAGCCGAATATCGAAGCGTCCCCAGCAGTGCCGACCTGATAGCGCCTCTTCGATCAGCCGTTCGGCGCCCCTGGGCAGGCGGGTATCGGCGTGCAGGAAGAGCAGCCTTTCGCCGCTTGCGGCCGCGGCTCCCCGATTCATTTGGCAGGCGCGACCGCGGGGGGCCTCGATGACCCGGGTGCAGAGGGGCGCAGCCAGGGTAGCGGTGGCGTCGCGGCTACCTCCGTCGACGACGATCACCTCCATCCCCCGCTGGATCAGCGGTTGAAGAGAGGCGAGCGTGGTCTCGATGTTGGCGGCTTCATCCAGCACGGGCATGATCAGGCTGAGCATTGGCGCTGTCATCCGGGTCTCTTTCGTCCAAAAGGTCGAGCTTGGTCGTCGCACGGCGGCGTGCCTTTCACCAGCAGGCACTCACAGGCGCTTTACCCCCGAAGGGGGCCTGGGCAATCGGATGGCTGTCCGTTCCCGGAAGAAAGTCGGGCCTTGTAAGGAAGCCGGGACCGCAGCGACCCAGAAGGCTAGCATACCCGTTCAGATCACCGAGGAACTCAGATGAGATCACGACGCCTGTTGTTGTTGCTGCTGGTGGCCGCCGCCGTGGCGGCCTTCTTCTTCTCGGGAGCCAGCGACTTCCTGGCGCTCGAGGCCCTGCAGACCGAACAGGTGAGGTTTCATGCCTGGCTGGAGAGAGAGCCGGTCACCGTGATCGGAGGCTTCTTTCTGCTCTATGTGGTGATCGCGGCGCTCTCTTTGCCCGGCGCGACCCTGATGACCCTGCTGAGTGGTGCCTTGTTCGGGTTGGGCTGGGGGCTGGTGATTGTCTCCTTCGCCAGCACCCTGGGCGCCACCCTGGCAGCGCTGATCGCGCGCACTCTGCTGCGCGGCCCCCTGGAGCGACGCTACGCTCGGCAACTGGAGCGCATCAATGCCGGCATCCGCCGCGAGGGGGCGCTCTATCTCTTTACGCTGCGCCTGATCCCGCTGTTTCCCTTCTTCGTGATCAACCTGGTGATGGGCTTGACGCGGATGCGGTTGACCACCTTCTACTGGGTCAGTCAGCTGGGCATGCTGCCGGCGACGCTGGTATTCGTGAATGCCGGCCGCGAGCTTGCCGAGCTGCAGGCCCTGGGCGATATCCTCTCGCCTTCGCTGGTGGCCTCCTTCGCGCTGATCGGCATCTTCCCCTGGCTGGCCAAGGGACTGGTGGCGCTGGTCAAGCGCCGCGCCCTGGCGCGTCGCCATCGGCGGCCGGCCAGCTTTGACCGTGACATCGTGGTGATCGGCGCCGGCGCCGCGGGACTGGTGGCCAGCTATATCGCGTCGGCCGTGCGGGCCAGGGTGACCCTGGTGGAGCGCGAGCGCATGGGCGGAGACTGCCTCAACACCGGCTGTGTGCCCTCCAAGGCGTTGATTCGCGCCGCGCGCTCGATCAGAGAGATACGGCGCGCCGGCCAGTATGGCGTGCGAGTTGCCGAGCCGAGCGTGGATTTCCCCGCCGTGATGGGGCATGTGCACGGCGCCATCGAGGCCATTGCGCCACACGACAGCGTCGAACGCTATCAGGGGCTGGGTGTGGAGGTGCTCAAGGGCGAGGCGAGCCTGATAAGCCCCTGGCAGGTTCGCGTGGTGACACCCAAGGGGGAGCAGACCCTGTCCACGCGCCATGTGATCATTGCCAGCGGGGCGCGGCCCCGGGTGCCCGATCTGCCCGGCATCGAGTCGGTGGAGGTGCTCACCTCGGACACCCTGTGGCGGCTCAAGGAGCTGCCCGAGCGACTGCTGGTGCTCGGCGGGGGGCCGATCGGCTGCGAGTTGGGGCAGAGCTTCGCCCTGCTGGGGAGCCGGGTCACCCTGGTGGAGTCGGCCGGCCAGCTGCTGCCCCGCGAGGATGCGGAGGTGGCCGAAGCGCTTCAAATTGCCATGGGCGAGGACGGCGTTCGGGTCCTGCTGGGTCACCGGGCGCTGGGGGTGGTGGCGGACGCGGCAGGCTCGGCACTGGAGGTGGCGAACGCCGACGGCCACCGCGAGCTCGTTCCCTTCACGCACCTGCTGGTGGCCGTGGGTCGCGAGGCCAACGTCACCGGCATGGGGCTCGAGGCACTTGGCATCGACACTCGCGGCAACGGCACCCTGGACGTGGACGAGACGCTGCGTAGCGTGCTGCCCAACGTCTGGGCCTGCGGCGACGTGGCGGGGCCCTACCAGTTGACCCATGCCGGGGCCCACCAGGCCTGGCATGCCACGGTCAATGCGCTGTTCGGGGAGTTCAAGCGCTTTCGGGTCAGCTACCGGGCGCTGCCGGCGGTGACCTTCACCACTCCCGAAGTGGCGAGGGTGGGGCTCAACGAGAGAGAGGCGCGCTCGCAAGGCACCGACTATGAGGTGACCCGCTATGCGCTGAGCGAGCTCGACCGCGCCCTGGCCGAGGCCGATAGCGGGGGCTTCGTCAAGGTGCTGACACCACCGGGGAGCGACCGCATTCTCGGTGCCACCATCGTCGGCGAGGGAGCGGGCGAGATGCTGGCCACCTTCACCCTGGCGATGACCCGCGGAATCGGGCTCAACCGCCTGCTGTCCACCATTCACCCCTATCCCACCCGCAGCGAGGCCGTAAAGGCGACCGCCGGCGTGTGGAAGAATGCCCACAAGCCCGAGCGTCTGCTGGGCTGGCTTGGGCGCTACTTCGCCTGGCGTCGCGGAGCGGGGCGCGTTACTCGAGGGTGATGATTCGACCGCCCGCCGCTGCGGCGTCCTGGTGGTCGTGGGTGACCAGCAGGCTGGGCAGCCCCGCTTCGCGCAGCCTGCTGAACACCAGCTCGCGCATCTCGTGACGCAGCGCCGTGTCGAGCTTGGAGAAAGGCTCATCGAGCAGCACGGCGCTGGGGGTCGAGAGCAGCAGACGCATCAGCGCCACCCGCGACTGCTGGCCGCCGGAGAGAGTCGCCGGGTCACGCTCGCCGAAGCCCGCCAGGCCGATCGCCGCCAGTGCCGCCTCGACCCTGGCGGCCTTGTCGGGAGTGGCGCGGGGCAGGCCGAAGCGCAGGTTGCCGGCCACCGAGAGGTGGGGGAAGAGCAGCGGATCCTGGAACAGCAGGCCGATGCCGCGCCGCTCGGCGGGTAGCGCGGTGATGTCATGACCATCCAGCAGAACCCGGCCCGCTGACGCGAAGGCGGGTGACAGGAAGCCGGCGGCGAAGGCCAGCAGGGTCGACTTTCCCGAGCCGGAGGGGCCCATCACGGTGAGCACCTCGCCGGGGGCGATCCGGACATCCAGCGCCAGCAGCGTCCTGCCCTGCAGGGCAATGTGCACCTTGTCAAACACCAGGTCGCATTCGGGTGAGGGGGCGGTCATGGTGATCCTCGCATTCCGCGTCGGTTGCTCCAGAGCAGCCGCGGCAATCCCACGGCGATGAGAAAGCCCAGCAGCGGCAGGCTGGCCTGGACCAGCGCCCAGACGCCGATCAGGCGGCGGTTGCCACCGGCCGCCAGGGCCACCGCCTCGGTGGTCACGGTGGGCACCCGTCCGGCGCCCAGCAGCAGGGTAGGCAGGTACTGACCGATGCTCACCGCCAGGCCCACCGCCATGGCGGTGAGCATCGGCGCCAGCAGCATCGGCAGGCGTACGCGCCAGAAGGCCCCGTCAGGCGTGGCGCCCAGGGTCAAGGCCACCCTCGACCAGCGCGGATCGAAGCGCCGATAGGCCTCCGATAATGACAGGAACACATAGGGCAGCACGAACAGCAGGTGGCCGAAGATCACCAGCCACGTTGTAGGGCGTGCCCCCAGTGCCTCCATGACCACCACCAGGCCGAACAGGAAGGCGATCTGCGGCACGATCAGCGGCAGATACAGCAGTCCCATGGCCGACAGGACACGGCCCTGGTCGGGATGTCGTCCGCTGCGCTGCTCGTGTTCCAGGGCGGCGAGGGTCAGACCCAGAGCGAGCAGCGTGGAGACGGTGGCAATCAGCAGCGTCGAGGCGACCGGCCCGGCCAGCGAGGGCAGGGCGCGTTGCCAGTGCTGCAGCGTGAAGGTCTGGGGCAGGCCGTCGGGAAAGCGCCAGAAGCCGGCCAGGGAGTTGAGCGCCAGACCGGCGATGCCGATCAGGGCGGTCCCCGCCGCCAGCAGGATCAGCGCCTTGCCGGCCACGCGCAGCGCCCCTTCGCCGCCGCGGCGATGCCCCCCCGCCACCCAGCTCCTACCCAGACGCCGCACCATGCCCTCCAGCCCCCACCAGGCGGCCAGCGCCGCCAGCGTGACCCCCAACTGAAGCAGGGCGCCGGCCGAGGCCATGAAACGCCGCGACAGGTCCGGGTCGTTGAACCAGGTAAGGATCGACACCGCCAGGGTCGGCGGCAGGGTCGGGCCGAGGATCATCGCCACGTCCACCACCGAGGAGGCGTAGGCGATGACGGCGAAGACCGGCAGGCGGATCAGCGGATAGAGCGAGGGCACCACCACCTTCAGCCAGGCAAGGGTCGGGCGGTAGCCCAGCGATCGGGCCATGGCCACGCGACGTTCGGCGTCGAGCTGGTACAGGGCGGCCAGGCTCATCAGCAGCAGGAAGGGAATCTCCTTGATGATGAGCCCCGCCATCAGCGAAAGCCCCCAGGGGTCCTGGACGATCAGCAGGTCCGGCGGTCGCTCCCAGCCGGTCAGCCCGGGGGAAGCCAGTCGCGCCAGCAGGCCCGAGGGGGCGATAAGGAAGGCCAGGCCGAAGGCCGCCGCCGCATGGGGAATCGACAGCAGCGGCGAGACCATGCGCCGGATCCAGTGGTCCAGTCGACTGCCCGAGGCCCCGGCGAGGAACAGGAGCACCACCGTCAGCGATATGGCCGTGGTGACCAGGCCGCTGGCGAAGCTTATCCCTACCGACCTTGCCAGGCCGGGCTGGGCGAACAGCTCCCGCCAGGGCGTCAGGCTGAAGGTTTCCCCACCCAGCGCCGGCAGGTAGCCGAAGGCGGGCAGCAGGGCCATGGCCAGACCGGCCAGGATCGGGCCCACCAGCAGAAGGGTGATCAGCCAGGGGGCGAGTCTGAGCATCGCGCTACCCGCCGATCAGCGGCCGACGTAGCGTTCTTGCCAGGCCTCGGCCAGGGCGTCGACCCAGGTCGGGTGGGGTTGGCCGAGCACCTCGCCGAGTTCGTCCGGCGAGAGGGTCGCGATGCCCAGATCGATACCCTCGAACCGGGCGCGGTCGTCGGGGGCGAGGGTCGCCAGCGAGAGCACGGTGTTGCTGCCCCAGACCCGGGGGTCCTGCTTGTGGGCCTGGGCCTCGGGACTCAGCAGGTAGTTGGCTACCACCATGGCGCCGGCCTTGTGCTGAGCGTTGTAGGGGATCGCCATGAAGCTCATGTTGCCGATCATGCCGTGGTCATGCACATAGCTGCGCACGCTGTCGGGCAGCTCGAAGTTGGCGATGGCGCCCGAGGCTTCGGTGGTGCTGAAGGATAGGGCGATGCTGATCTCGCTGTCGCCCATCAGGCGGCGCAGCTCCGAGCTGTTGGCGGGGAAGGCGCGGCCACTCCGCCACAGCAGCGGGTGCAACTCATCGAGGAAGCTCCAGAGCGGGGCCGTTACCGCGTCGAAGTCGGCTTCCTGCATGGGCCGATAAAGGATGTCTGTGTCTTCGGTCAGTTCGAGCAGCGCCTGGGTGATGAAGGCGTTGCCGAGAAAGTTGGGGACCCGGGCGTAGGTAAACTCGCCGGGGTTGTCCCGCGCCCAGTCGAGAAGGCCGGACATGCTGCGAGGATGGGCATCGACCAGGGCCGTGTCGTAGTAGAACACCACCTGGGAGCTGCTCCAGGGTGACTCCAGGCCGTCCACCGGGATCGTCCAGTCGTAGCGGACCGCCGGCGTGTGCTCCGGGTCGGTCAGGGGATAGTGCGGCAGCTGTTCCGACCAGGGGCCGAACAGGAGATCGTTGGCCTTCATGGTGGCGAAGTTCTCGCCGTTGATCCAGATCATGTCCACGTTGCCGCGATCGTCATTGCCGGCCTGCTTCTCGGCCAGCACTCGAGATACCGCCTCGGCGGTGTCGCTGAGTTTGACATGCACCAGATCGATAGCGAATCGCTCGGCGACCCGGTCGGCGGTCCACTGGATGTAGTCGTTGGTGCGCTCCTCCCCTCCCCAGGCATACCAGTAGACGCTCTGGCCGCGGGCTTCCTCGAGCACTCCGTCCCAGTCGGCGGGATCCGGGGCCGCCTGTAGAGGACCGGAGAGCAGCAGGGCAAGGGTGGATATCAGGGCAAGGGAGTGGGTCGGCATTCGGGCAGTCCTTGTTGGGAAGGTCGATAGAGGCATTAGTCGGCGAGGGCGACCTGGAGATCATCCAGTTCGTTGCGCACGCGGGCGATCACCGTCGGGGAGAGATAGTGGTCGACCCGTTCGCGGACATGGGCCACCAGGGCGTCGTCGCTGAGCTGGGCCGACCAGTCTTCGCCGGAGGCATCGGCATCGCGGTTACGGCCGTGCTGGGCTCGCCACTTGGCGCACCAGGTCAGGGACCACAGCCACATGGCCCGGCGACAGGCCAGCAGCGTGAAGGTGTCGCCGGCGAGGCCCCCAGCGAGCCGCCAGCGGCGATAGAAGTCTGCCACTTCTTCTGGGCTCAGCACGGCGGAGCTGTTCAGGTCCCAGGTGGTAGAGGTGTAGAGCGTGGCGTGGGCCAGATCGAACCCCGGCAGGCCATAGCGGCACTTTTCCAGGTCCACCAGCACGGCGCGGCCCGAGTCGGTCACCAGGAAGTTGCCGGGGTGGGCATCGAAGCTGATCAGGCGCGGTGCCGTGCCGGGCTCCGTCGGCAGGTGCTCCGGCAGGGCGGCAATCGCCTCCTCGATCTGCGCTCGTGCCTCCCGGCAGAGGCCGGCGTTGCCGAGCCACTCTGCCTGTCTGGCCACCTCCTCACGCATGGCTCGCCAGGGGTCTGCGGGGGTCTGGAGAGGAGGGCGGTCCGTCTCGGGCGGCACCTCCAGGCCGTGGATGGCGGCCAGCGCCTCGGCGATGGCGGGCAGGTCATCGGGCAGGCGGGCCGGCCGCCCCAGGACCGCGCTGACCAGCAGCCCGCCGCGGGGCAGCTCCGGACCGGGCGGCAGGACGCCGTGCAGCGCCGGCGTATGACCGCTCTGGCTGGCGCGGGCGAAGCAGGCCGCCTGGTATGCGAGGTTCTCGTCGGTCGGAAGCCCCATCTGGCTCTGCTTGGGCAGGCGTGCGACCCAGTCGATGGTGTCTCGCTCCAGCCACACGTGGGTATGAGCCAGGCCGGTATCGGCCATTGGGCGCATCGCGCGAATTTCGGCGGCCAGACCGCCCCGGGCCAGGGCCCCGGCCAGGGCAGCATGCGAGTCGAGTCGGGTGTCCGGGCAGGAGACGGAATCCGTCATGTGGTTCCTCGGTGTCGGGAAATCGGCGTCCATGGATGGTCGAGGGAAGTCGGCGTTCCTTACATTCTTGCCGGCCGGTGCGGCGATAGCGTCCAGATTCTGTCCATACTGAGCCTGTAAGCGATCCGGACCTGCCGCGACAGAACCAGACCGCGACCAGACGCGGTGGGCGAGGCCATCGGTGCCCGTCCGAACGACGCTCCAGCGTCGTCACGACTCGCCATCACGGAGGTAGATACCATGTCACAGCATGACGATAAACGCCGCAGGCTGCTAGGACGCCTGGGTCGACAGCTGGCCTACACGGCGCCGATGCTCGCCCTGATAGCGGGCGGCGTCACCTTTCACGGCACCGTCGGTGAAGATGTGACCTTGCCGGGCCTGTCCGGGTTCTCTGCCACCTCTCTGCTCGTCGCCAACGCCCATGCTGAGGCTCATGCAGAGGGAGGTGCCGAGGCCCAGGGCGAAGCTGAGGCAGAAGCCGAAGGTGAAGCGGAGGCAGAGGGCGAAGCAGAGGCAGAGGGCGAAGCAGAGGCAGAGGGCGAAGCAGAGGCAGAGGGCGAAGCAGAGGCAGAGGGCGAAGCAGAGGCAGAGGGCGAAGCAGAGGCAGAGGGCGAAGCCGAAGGTGAAGCGGAGGGTGAAGCAGAAGGGGAGGCCGAAGCCGGCGCTACCGATGCGGTAAAACGTCCAGAGGGCTACGAGCCGGTCTACAGCGAGAGCGGCAACAATGCGCCCGAATGGCTGGCACGTGGCGAGGCGCTCTACTACGACACCTCTCTGAGTACCAACGGCCTCTCCTGTGCCACCTGTCACGGCAGCGATGGTCAGGATATGGGTTACAGCGCAACCTTCGAGGAAGCCTTCCCCCATCGGGTGGCCATGGCCGAGAATCAGTTCGGTCTCTCCGAGGTTCACGCCGACGAGATGGTGCAGGTCTGCATGGTGGCACCGATGCAGGCGAGTCCCCTTGATTGGGGCGGCGAGGCGCTGCCGTCACTTGCTGCCTACATGGTGGAGGTGCAGCGACGCGTCGCCGGCCAATCCCACGACCTTTGACGCTCCGGCCGGCGTTTTTCGGGCACCGGTGTCTCCTTGGCCCGGTGTCCGTTCCTCCTCTCCTTTTCCCTTGCGCCTACCCCCGCCCCTTCCGCTTGATCGATGACGTGACGATTATCTCGATAGGCGTTGGCTGTTGCAGCCTGCGTATGTCACCACCTACGCTGACACCAGTATCGGCCACCTCCTTTTTTCGAGCCTTTATGTGAACGAGAGGCTTTGCCGGTACTCACATCTGTAGTGTGGGTCGCGCGGGGAACATCACCATGAGCCGAGTTCATGCCGCCCTGATTGGGCGACGCTTTCTGCTATTGAGCCTCTTTTGCCTGGCGCTGGGGGCGTCTCTGGCCCTCTTTCAGTCGGTGGTCCAGGCCCAGCAGAGTGAGCGCACGGCGCTGGTGATGACCGTCGAGGGAGCAATCGGCCCCGCCACCAGCGACTATTTTCAGCGTGGCCTGCGCCGGGCCGCCGAGGGCAATGCCGAGATCGTGGTGGTTCAGATGGACACGCCCGGCGGCCTTGATGCCTCCATGCGTGACATGATTCGCGCCATGCTCACGTCACCGGTACCGGTAGCCATCTACGTGTCGCCAAGCGGGGCCCGGGCGGCCAGCGCGGGCACCTACCTGCTCTACGGCAGCCACGTGGCGGCCATGGCGCCTTCCACCCACCTAGGCTCGGCCACGCCGGTGCAGATGGGCGGTGGTGGCCTGCCGGGTCTGGGTGGCGACGACGATGACGACAGCGACAGCGACAGCGGCAGCGGGGTCAGGGCCGATGAATCCGGGGAAAGCGCCGCTGAGGGCGACAACGACCAGGCCGCTGTTGAGAGCGAGGAGGCCGAGGCGGTCGACGAGGAAGCGTCCGAAACGGAGCCCCGCCGCGGCGAGACCGCCATGGAGCGCAAGGTGCTCGAGGACGCCGTCTACTATATCCGTGGCCTCGCCGAGCGCCACGGCCGCAACGCCGACTGGGCGGAGGAGGCGGTTCGTGAGGCGGTCAACCTCACTTCCCGGGAAGCCCTGGAGAAGAACGTCATCGACGTGGTGGCCAGCGACATCGAGGACCTGCTCGAGCAGATCGACGGTCGCACGGTGGTGATGGAGCGCGGAGAACTGACCCTCGAGACCGTGGATCTTGCCATCGAGCGCTTCGACCCCGACTGGCGCACCGAGCTGCTGTCGGTGATCACCAATCCCAACGTCGCCTACTTTCTGATGATCATCGGCTTCTACGGGTTGATCTTCGAGCTCTCCAATCCGGGCAGCCTGGTGCCGGGCACCATAGGGATCATCTGCCTGCTGCTGGCCCTGTTCGCCTTCCAGGTGCTGCCGGTCAACTATGCTGGCCTGGCACTCATCCTGGTGGGTCTGGCGCTGATCGTGGGAGAAGCCTTGATGCCCAGTTTCGGCATATTGGGAATCGGCGGCATCGTCGCCTTCGTGATCGGATCGGTGATATTGATGGATGCAGACAACCTGAGAATCTCGCTGCCGATGATTGGCGGCATCGCCCTGCTCGCCGCGGTCCTGATGCTGTGGGTCATGACCCGTTTCATGAGCATTCGCCGCCGCCCGGCCAAGGGGGGCCAGGAGGAGCTGATTGGCAGTGAGGCCCGGGTTCTCGAGGATTTCGAGGGCAGTGGCCATGTGCGCCTGATGGGTGAGCGCTGGAATGCCCGCAGCGACCGGCCGCTGGCCAAGGGCCAGATGGTGCGGGTCTCTCGCATCGACGGCCTGACCGTTGAGGTCGAGCCAATGGAAGAGCACCACTGAACCGTCGCGTTCGGCGCGTCAGGGTTTCACGCTGAACATTCCCGCCAACCCTTCCCCGCAAACCATTCCCTGTTAACCAAGGAGACAGGCCATGTTGATTTCCTATCTCGTACCGGTCGTCCTGCTGTTCATGCTGATCGCGGCCTCCATACGCATCCTGCCCGAGTACAAGCGCGGCGTGGTCTTCTTCCTGGGGCGCTTCCAGGGGGTCAAGGGACCGGGCCTGATCATCATTATCCCCGGCATCCAGAAGATGGAAGTGGTCGACCTGCGGGTGGTCACCATGGATGTGCCCGAGCAGGACGTGATCTCCCAGGACAACGTCACGGTGAAGGTCAATGCGGTGATCTACTTTCGGGTGGTCGATCCGGAGAAGGCGATCATCCAAGTGGAGAACTTCACCATGGCGACCAGCCAGTTGGCCCAGACCACCCTGCGTTCAGTGCTCGGCAAGCATGATCTGGACGAGATGCTCTCCGAACGCGACAAGCTCAACAACGACATCCAGGAGATCATCGACGGCTCGGCGGAGGGTTGGGGCATCAAGGTGGCCAACGTGGAGATCAAGCACGTCGACCTCGACGAGAGCATGATCCGAGCCATCGCCCGCCAGGCCGAAGCCGAGCGCGAGCGTCGCGCCAAGGTGATCCACGCCGAGGGTGAGCTTCAGGCCTCGCGCAAGCTGGTCGAGGCGGCTAACGTCATGTCCGAGAACTCGGCGGCCCTGCAGCTGCGCTACCTGCAGACCATGAGCGACATGAGCAACAAGAACGCCTCCACCATCTTCTTCCCGCTGCCCATGGACATCATGGAGGCCTTCAGGCACCTGAAGGCCTCGCCGGCCGCCCAGGCTCGCACCGGCGCCCGGTCGCCGGAAGAGGGCAGCGACAGCTGAGTCATCTCCCGTCCCCTTGCGCCACGGCCTTCCGGCCGTGGCGGCCCCTCCTGCATTAAGCTCCTGTTCCCCTTGAGCCCGGCCTCGGGGTGCGGTGCAGCAAAAGACCTGTTAAAATGCGCTGCTCGCTTTCTTGGCGACCTTGAACCCGGCTCATGCCGCGGTTCGGTGCCATAATGGATTTCCAGGCGCTTCCTTTGCGAGCGCCCTTCCAATACAAGGGACAGCACACCGTGATGACTCCCCTGGCAGGGCTGGCTACTCCGCCCTAGCGCACCTCCTCTCCCCCTTCGGCGACGTCCTCGTCATCGAGGCGCCACCGTGCGGCACCACCCTGTGGATGCCACGGCGCAACTGCGTCTACCCCCCGAGCGGCAATAACAACTAGCGTCAATACCGACTTAATGGTCACACCAGCATTGGCAACGCCTGACCCTGGCTGCCTGGTCCGTGCCGTCATAGTTACGGTCATAGGTACTGCGTTGCCCGCCACCTCCGGCGCCTGACGGCAAGACACTCACCCTGACTGGAACCCAGCATGTACGAAAAAATGAAGCTGAGTTGGTTCTCCAACTTGAAAGGCGACACCCTCGCGGGAATCGTGGTCGCACTGGCCCTGATTCCCGAGGCGATCGCCTTCTCCATCATCGCCGGCGTCGACCCCAAGGTGGGTCTCTACGCCTCCTTCGCTATCTGCGTGATCATTGCCTTCACCGGCGGCCGTTCCGGGATGATCTCCGGTGCCACCGGCGCCATGGCGCTGCTGATGGTCACCCTGGTTCGCGACCACGGCCTCGAGTACCTGCTGGCGGCTACCCTGCTTACCGGGGTTCTGCAGATCCTGGCGGGTTATCTCAGGCTCGCCGAGCTGATGCGCTTCGTGTCGCGCTCGGTGGTCACCGGCTTCGTCAACGCCCTGGCGATCCTGATCTTCATGGCCCAGCTGCCGGAGCTTACCGGGGTGACCTGGCATGTGTATGCCATGACCGCCGCCGGACTCGGCATCATCTACGGCTTCCCCCTCCTGCCCAAGATCGGCAAGTCGATTCCCTCGCCGCTGGTCTGCATCGTGGTGTTGACGTCGGTCTATCTGCTCACCGGCATGGAGATTCGCAGCGTGGGTGACATGGGCGAGCTGCCGGACAGCCTGCCGATCTTCCTGTGGCCAGATGTCCCCCTCAACCTCGAGACGCTTAAGATCATCTTACCTACTGCGCTGATGCTGACCGTCGTGGGCCTGCTGGAGTCGATGATGACCGCTACTATCATCGACGACCTGACCGACACCAAGAGCGACAAGAACCGCGAGTGCAAGGGCCAGGGCATCGCCAACATCGGCTCCGGCCTGATCGGCGGCATGGCGGGCTGCGCGATGATTGGTCAGTCGGTGATCAACATCAAGTCCGGTGGTCGCCGCCGCATGTCCTCGCTGATCGCCGGCGTGGTGCTGTTGCTGATGGTGGTGTTCCTCGCCGATTGGGTCTCGCAGATCCCCATGGCGGCACTGGTCGCGGTGATGATCATGGTCTCCATCGGGACGTTCAGCTGGAGCTCCATCAAGGACCTCAAGAAGCACCCCATGAGCACCAATATGGTCATGGTGGCCACGGTGGTGGTGACCGTCGGCACCCATAACCTGGCCATCGGCGTCTTCGTCGGCGTGCTGCTCGCCGCCATGAACTTCGCCAACAAGGTGGGCAACATTCTCTATATCGGCAGCGAGGAGGCCGAAGAGGGCAACGCGCGCATCTACAAGGTGGTAGGCCAGGTGTTCTTCGCCTCCTCCGAGCGCTTCAGCAACGCCTTCGACTTCAAGGAGACCGTGGAGAAGGTCACCATCGATCTGTCCCGGGCACACTTCTGGGACATCACCGCCGTCCAGGCGCTGGACCGTATCGTGATCAAGTTCCGCCGCGAGGGCACCGAGGTGGATATGATCGGCCTCAACGAGGCAAGCGCCACCATCGTCGATCGCTTCGCGGTGCATGATGATCCGGAAGCCGTCGAAAAACTGATGGGAGGACACTGATATGACCGAACAGGTGATGGCCGCCATCGACGGCTCGAAATTTTCCGAAGGGGTGTGCGACGCTGCCGCCTGGGCCAGCCTGGCTCTGGGCGCGCCGCTGACCTTCCTGCATGTGAACGACAACCATGCCGTTCCCGAAGAGCGCAATCTCTCCGGCAACCTCAGGGCAGGCGCCCGCGAGCGCCTGCTGGAGGAGCTTTCCCAGCTTGACGAGCAGCGCGCCAAGGTGGCCCAGGAGCAGGGCCGCCTGATGCTGCAGGCCGCCAAGGAGCGGGCGATCGAGGACGGTGTCGCCGAGCCTGGCACCCGGCAGCGCAACGGTACTCTGGTCGAGACCCTGGAAGAGCTGCAAAACGATATGCGCCTGTTGGTGATCGGCAAGCGCGGCGAAGGCGCCGAGCACAATGGCGATCACCTGGGCTCCAACCTGGAGCGGGTGGTGCGCACCCTGCACCGGCCGATCCTGATGGTGCCGGATGTTTTCAAGACGCCCGAGACGGTGATGCTCGCCTTCGATGGCAGCAAGACCACCCGCAAGGGCGTGGAGATGCTGGCCAAGAGCCCCCTGTTTGCGGGTATTCCGGTGCAGGTGGTGATTGTCGGCGCCGAGACCGGCGATAACCGCTCCCAGCTCGACTGGGCGCTGAAGACCCTGCGCGTCGCCGGCCATGAGGCCGAAGGTGCCATCCGCGCCGGCGAAGTGGAGGCCACTCTGCGCGGCTACAAGGAGGAGCAAGGCATCGACATGCTGGTGATGGGCGCCTATGGACACTCGCGCATCCGCCACCTGCTGGTGGGCAGCACCACCACCGAGATGCTGCGCCGCGCCAGCGTGCCGATCCTGCTGCTGCGCTGATCGTTCCCGAGCCGGCCCCGTCCTGCACGGTGTGCCGGCTTCCGTTATGACACTCCGCCTCGCTCATGGCGCCGCACGCCGTTTTGCCGAGTGCCTAATCCCTGGAGGGCATCATGTCCAGCAAGATCTACTGCATCGCCAGCTTCAAACCCAGGCCCGGTCGTGAAGAGGCCGTCTTCAAGGCCCTGCAGACGCTCGAGCCCAACGCCCATCGCGAGGATGGCTGCCTGCATTACACCGTGACCCGCCATATCGATCACCCCAACGCCCGGGGCACCAGCTACCCGATTGTCTTCCATGAGATCTGGGCCAGCCGCGAACTCTTCGAGGCGCACTGCAACCGTCGCGAGATCAGGGAGTTCTTCGCCCACCAAGTCGAATCGTCGAACGGCGACATCGAGGACGCCAACGTCTGCGTCTATACCGATGAACCCCTCGATTACGATGCGCCCCGGCAGTGAGCCCATCGCTCTCCGGAGCCCGAGTCAAGCCAGTCCCACAGGGTGCCAGCGGCATCTAGAAGCTGCCATCGCTACACACCGTTGAGCGATGGGGCTATGTTGGTTCCCTCGGTCGTTGGCGCGGCGATCGGCCGTGTCGCCGGCATTTGGGCCACTGAACGAGGAGGGCAAGCGATGAACCATCCGGAACTCGACATCCAGGCCATCATCCGCCAACTGGAGGACACCAGGGCTGTGCTGATCGACGACAGCCTCCAGAGCAAGGAGAGTCGCGCCACTGTCATGCTGGATCAGCAGTCGGTGGGGCGTCTGTCGCGCATGGATGCCCTTCAGGGCCAAGCCATGGCCAAGGCCGGGGAGGATCGCCGTCAGCTGTTGCTCCGTCGTATCGAGGCGGCGCTGGCCCGGATCGGCCGTGAGGAGTTCGGGGAGTGCATCGAGTGCGGCGAGTGGATTTCCGCCAAACGATTGCAGGGGGATCCGACCGTGCTCAAATGCATCGACTGCGCGGAGTGACATGAGCCAGAAAGACGTTGCCATTGACCGGGCGGCCGAGCGCCGCCATCTCGACCACACCCTGGAGCGCATCGAGGCCAACCTGGACGAGCTGGACCAGCGGCTGAAGGCCTATGCCCAGGAAATACAGTCGCAGAAGGAGTACCTCTGGTCGAACCGCGACGAGATGGACCATATCGAGAAGATCGCGGCGCGGGAGTCGATCGAGCAGTCCGTCATGTCCGGCGACAATGCCCTGGCCCGTCGCCAGAAGCTCGACAAGCTCCGCCACTCCCCCTACTTCGGGCGCTTCGATTTCGCCCGCGGCGGCAAGGCCGAACCGGTCTATATCGGCGTCCACCATTTCCATGACGACCTCGCCAGGGTCATCCGGGTGCATGACTGGCGGGCGCCCATCGCCTCGCTGTTCTACGACGTCGAGACCGGCCCGGCCACCTACGAGAGCCCCGAGGGCACGGTGGCCGGAGAGGTCACCCTGAAACGCCAGTTCCGCATCAAGGGCGGCGAGATCGAGCTGATGATCGAGAGCGCGGTGCACGTGGTCGATGAGGTGCTCCAGGATGAGCTCGGCCGCGCCTCCGACGAAGGCATGAAGAACATCGTTGCCACCATCCAGCGGGACCAGAACGCCATCATCCGCGACGATGAGTCCCAGGTGCTGGTGATCCAGGGGGTGGCGGGTTCCGGCAAGACCTCCATCGCCCTGCACCGCATCGCCTATCTGCTCTATCGCTTCAAGGACAGCCTGCGCTCCGAGGACATCCTGATCATCTCGCCCAACCGGGTGTTTTCCGACTACATCGCCAACGTGCTTCCGGAACTCGGGGAGGAGACGGTCAACCAGGTGGGCATGGAAGAGCTGGCCGATGAGCTGCTCGACGGCCAGTACCGCTTCGAGAGTTTCTTCGAGCAGACCGCCTCGCTGCTGGAGAAGAACGACGAGGCGATGAAGGCGCGGCTGCGCTTCAAGGCCTCGCCGGCGTTCCTGGCCGAACTCGATCGCTACGCGGGCCACGTGGAGGCCAAGCGCTTCGCCGCCGAGGACCTGTGGATCGCCCGGCGGCTGGTACCCGCCTGGCTGCTCGAGGAGGTGTTCCGCAAGCACCGGAACCTGCCCACCAATGAACGGCTCGGGCAGGTGAGCTGGGAGATCGAACGCAAGATCGGCAACCAGTACAACTACGACCTGATGCCGGAGGAGCGCAAGGCGCTCAAGGCCGCCGTGAAGACGATGCTGCGGCAGACCACCTTGCGCGAGACCTACAAGGGCTTCTATGACTGGCTGGAGCGGCCCGAGCTCTTCAGGACCGCCTCCAGGGGGCGGCTCGAGTACGCCGACGTCTTCCCTCTGATCTACCTGAAGATGCGCCTGGAAGGCGTGCGCTCGCGCTGGCGAGACGTCAAGCATCTGCTGGTCGACGAGATGCAGGACTACACCCCGGTCCAGTACGCGGTGATCGGTCGGCTCTTCGCCTGCAAGAAGACCATCCTCGGCGACGCCTTCCAGTCGGTGAATCCCCACAGCGCCTCCGGGGTGGAAGATATTCGCCGGGTGCTGCGCCAGTCCTCCTGCGTGACCCTCAACAAGAGCTATCGCTCGAGCATCCAGATTACCCGCTTCGCCCAGCGTATCTCACCCAACCCCGACCTTGAGGCGATCGAACGACAAGGTGAGGAGCCCGCGGTGATCCGCGCCCGCACCCGCAAGACGGAGCTTGCCACCATCGGCGAGCTGGCCCGCGAATTCACGACCTCCGAGCACAATACTCTTGGCATCGTCTGCAAGACCCAGAAGCAGGCGAAGCGGATCTTCGAGGCTCTGGAGGGTGGTGAGCACGGTGAGTTCCGGCGGCTTCAGATACTAGGCGAGAAGAGCGCCGCCTTCGGTCAGGGCATCGTCGTCTGTACCGCCCATATGGCCAAGGGCCTGGAGTTCGACCGGGTCATCGTGCCCGAGGTCACGGCCGGCAACTACGCTACCGACATGGAGCGCAACCTGCTCTATGTGGCCTGCACTCGGGCCATGCACCGGCTGGCGCTGACCCATGCCGGTCCCCTGACCTCCTTCCTGGACGAATCGTCGTTACGATGATCCACGTCCTATGCAAGGCACCGGTGATGGGGTAGAAACGTCAGGACAGATAACGACATACGCCAGCCAGGAAGTGACACGATGACCGAACAGGTGATGGCCGCCATCGACGGCTCGAAGTTCTCGGAAGGGGTGTGCGACTCCGCCGCCTGGGCCAGCCAGGCCCTCGGCGCGCCGCTGACCTTCCTGCACGTGGTGGATAACCATCCTCAGACCGTCGAGGCCGATCTCTCCGGCAATATCGGCCTGGGCTCGCGGGAGCACCTGCTCGAGGAGCTCTCCCAGCTTGATGAGCAGCGCGCCAAGGTGGCCCAGGAGCAGGGCCGGCTGACGCTCAAGGCCGCCAAGGAGCGGGCTATCGAGGTGAGGATTGCCGAACCGGGCACCCGCCAGCGCAATGGCACCCTGGTGGAGACCCTGGAGGAGCTTCAGGAAGAGATTCGTCTGCTGGTCATTGGCAAGCGCGGCGAGACGGCCCACCAGGACAGCGGTCACCTGGGCTCCAACCTAGAGCGGGTGGTGCGCACCCTGCACCGGCCGATCCTGATGGTACCGGACGCCTTCCAGGCCCCGAAGACGGTGATGCTCGCCTTCGACGGCAGCAAGACCACTCGCAAGGGCGTGGAGATGCTGGCGAAGAGCCCGCTGTTCGATGGCATCCCGGTGCACGTGGTGATCGTCGGCGCCGAGACGGGCGATAACCGTTCCCAGCTCGACTGGGCGTTGAAGACCCTGCGCGATGCCGGCCATGAGGCCGAAGGTGCCATCCGCGCCGGTGAGGTGGAGGCGACACTGCGCGGCTACCAGGAGCAGCAGGGCATTGACCTGCTGGTGATGGGCGCCTACGGCCACTCCCGTATTCGCCACCTGCTGGTGGGCAGCACCACCACCGAGATGCTGCGCAAGGCGAAGGTGCCTGTGCTGCTTCTGCGCTGATCGCGGCGATCCCCGGCCCACGACGCCCCGGTGCCCCTGAACTGATCAAGGGAGCCCGGGGCGTTGTCGTTTATCCGCCCTGCGTCTTTAGCCTGCCGAGCAGGCCCTGAGCCAGCCACCAACTCAGCATCAGAAAGGCCAGCATGCCGGCGAGGATCGCGGTGAAGCCGGCGCCGAGATCCAGGGCGATTCCCAGCACCGCGGGCGCCAGGCCGGTGGAGAAGACCATGGCCGCGCTCAGGGTGGCGCGTACCGTGCCGAGATGCTCGACGCCCCAGATGCGTACCAGGATGCTGGTGGCAATGGGCTCCTGGGCCCCGATAGCCAAGCCGCCCCCCACCATCAGTGCCCAGACGCCAAGGTCGCCTCCCACAGAGATCGCCAACACCAGGGCCAGCGCGTAGGGCAGTAGATAGAGCCGCGCCAGGCGGATGGGACCCAGGGTGTCCACCCAGCGCCCGCCGAAGAGGGCCCCGGGTAGCTTGGCGATGCCCATGCCGGCCAGCGCCATGGCATAGACACCCAGCGTGGAGCCGAGGTCGGCGGTCATCTGTGCCTGATAGATAAAGAGCCCGGTCATGGTGATCGGTAGCACCATCAACAGGGGCAGCAGTCGCCAGAAGCGTGCCTCGCGGAACGGGCGTGGGCCGTCGCGACGCTCTCCCTTGCGGGGGCGCTGGCCGGGCGCAGATGGCCACGGAGCGAACAGCAGGAGCGGCACCCAGAGCAGTGCAAGAAAGGCCACAAATAGCCACCACAGCTCTCGCCAGCCCAGCCACACCAGCAGCGTGGCCATCAGCGGCGGTAGCACCGTCTCGCCAAGCATGACCCCGATTCCCACCAGCCCGAGGGCACGGCCGCGCAAGGCGGTAAATTCGCGACCCGCCAGGGTGTTGCCCAGGTGAGTCATCATCCCCTGGCCGCAGAAGCGCACCAGGCCGAGCCCGAGCAGCCCCAGTCCCCACCAGGGCGCAGCGGTCAGCAGCAGGATACCGACAAGCAGCGCGGCGATCACCAGCAGCGCAAAGCGGCGCGGGGCCACCCAGTCGATGCTGGGGCCCAGACGCAGCACGGCGAAACCCGACACCAGGGTCACCGTGGCGTAGGCGGCGCCGAACTGCCCGGCAGAGAGCCCCAGATGCTCGCTGATCGGCGCCTGGAACAGGCCGATGAAGAAGCTCTGGCCCAGGCTCGAGGTGAACATCGCCAGGAAGGCGATGCCAACAAGGCCTCGATGGTGGCGCAGCAGAATGGCGTAGCTCATGGGTGCAGTGGCCTCCAGGCATCGACCTCGCGCGGTGATGCGGCGATACTTTCCCTCGTGTTTTTCATGATCGTCTCTCTACCCTTCTTTTTATCCAACCTCTAACGCTGCGAGATTGCCCATGACTATCGTTCGTCACGACACCAAGGCGCGCATGAGCCGTGCCGTCATTCACAACGGCATTGCCTACCTGTGCGGCCAGGTGCCCGGCCCCGAGGCGCGCCACGGCGATATCACCGAACAGACCCAGAGCATGCTGTCGCGCGTCGATGCCTTGCTGGCCGACATCGGTTCGGGCCGGGAGCACCTGCTCACCGCGACCCTCTACCTGAAGGACGGCCACGACGTCGCCGACATGAACGCGGTATGGGACGCCTGGATACCCACTGGCCACGCCCCGGCGCGCACCTGCGTCTGCGCACCGCTGCCCGCCGACGAGCTGCGGGTCGAGATTACCGTCACCGCCGCGGTGGTGAACGGCGAATACAGCTTCTGAAATGGGGCCCTAGCGCGCACAGGGGTCGTCCATGACGACCCCCTCCCGCGGCCGCCATCGCCGCGACAGCGCGTCCACGGCGATGTTGAGCAGTGCCGTGATCAGCAGCAGGAAGAAGGCCACGTCGAACATCAGGTAGTCGAAGCCCTCCTCGATGTAGAAGCCCAGCGTGGCCACCCCCAGCATCCCCAGGATCGCCGTCTCGCGAAGGATGACTTCTGCGCGGTAGTAGAGCAGCGCCAGCATTCCCGGGTAGAGTCGCGGCAGCAGCTCGTAGGCCAGGCGGCTTGAGCCGGAAAGCCCCGGCATGCCGGGCGTCAGGGCATCGGCATGGCGCGCCACCAGGAAGGCGATCAGCGCCCCGTTGTGCAGCGCCAGCGCCAGCCAGGCCGGCAGCAGCGAAGGCCCCAGCAGGAGCAGGAAGAGAAACGCCAGCATCAGTTCCGGGGTGGAGCGCAGGAAAATCAGCAGGCCGTGCCCGGCCAGGCGGGTGCCGCGGTTGCCGAAATGGCGGCAGGCCAGGGGCCACAGCACCATGGCCACCAGCAGCGCCCCCACGCTGCCCAGCAGCCCCAGCATGAGGGTGTTCCCGATGGCGGGGCCCAGGTCCGGTATGCGCGCGAACCATTCGGCCAGTCCCGCCCAGTCGCCGGCCAGCAGCGCCGCCGGCCAGATATCCTCCGACACGAAGCGCCACACCAGGGCACCATCCACGCTGGGCCAGGGCCCCAGCAGCCAGACGCCCCCGATCAGCAGCACCGGAATCAGCCGGCGGTGGCTCCACCAGGGAAGACTGGCGATCAGCAGGTAGAAGAGCCACATCAGCGCGCCCGCCTCGTGGTAGCGCCCCTCCCGGAAGGTGGTTTCCAGGTGGAAGCCCAGCGTCGGCAGCCCCACGAAGCCCAGCAGCACGCTGGCGCGCAGGGCGCACTCGAAGCGGTAGCGGGTATAGGCCAGAAGCTGCGACCAGACCAGCGGCAGCTCGGCATAGACGAAGCGCATGAGGCGCCCGGTGCCCGGTGGCAGGGCATCGCGTGGCGCGCGGGGTGTCTGCTCGAGGATCTCCGCATAGACCTTGGCGAAGATGCCGGCATAGGGAATCGCCAGCGCGGCCAGCGCGGTCAGTGCCGACAGCCCGAACACCTGCAGAAACAGCAGGGCCCAGAACAGCTCGTGGATGGCCCGCACGAAGGCGCAGCCGGCCCGCACCAGCCGCGAGTGGGCGAACAGCAGCGCCAGCGGAAAGCCCAGCACCACACCGGCCAGTGTTCCCCAGATCGCCACCGCCACGGTCAGCCCGATGGCGGTGAGCGGTGACTCCAGCGAGCCCCAGGCGGGCCAGGCCATGCCCATGGCCATGCGACCCAGTTCCGTCCAGGGGTCTCGGGTGTGAATGGCAAGATCCGCGAAGGGGGCAAGCACCACGGCCAGCGCCACCAGCGCCAGGGTGTGGCGGGCCAGTCTCAGCCCTGGCGTGTGCCCCAGCCACCAGTGGCGACCGTGACCGTGCTGGTGCGAGTGCGCGGTGCTCACGGGCGGCCCCGAGAGCAGGGCAGGGCCTCCGGGCCCGGCATGACCGCGGGGGCTTCCTCGCCGGGAGAAGAGGCGGGCGCCTCGGCATCCGGATAGAGACTATCGAGGTCGGCCAGCGTCAGCTCATACGCCGGCGCATCGATCACCAGACGGCCGTCACGTAGACCCCACACCCGATCGAAGTGGGTGAGTGCAAGTTCGCGCTGGTGCAGGGCGACCACCGAGGTGGTGTGGCGCTCATCGATCAGCGCCAGAAGGCGCAGTGCCTGGTGGGGGTCGACGCTGGCCACCGGTTCATCGCCGAGAAAGAGAGTGCGGCCCTGGTAGAGCGCGCGGCCGATGGCCACCCGCTGGCGCTGGCCGCCCGAGAGCTGGCCGACCGGGCGCCTCTCGAGCCCCTCCAGGCCGAGCAGCGCGCACAGCTCGCCCACTTCCCGCCAGGGGCGGGCCAGGGGGCGTACCAGATTCCACAGGCCCGCCAGCATCGAGTGCTCAGGTAGCCGCCCCATGAAGATGTTGTGGTAGACGGCAAGTGCCGGTACCAGCCCGTGGTGCTGGGGGCACCAGGCAGCTTGGTGAGCGAGGCGTGCACGCAGTTCGACGAGCAGGGTCGATTTCCCCGAGCCGCTCTGGCCCAGCAACGCCACTCGTTCACCGGCGTGCAGGGTCAGCGTCAGCCGGGGCAGTACCACGCTGTCGAGCCGTGCCTTTCGGCCGGATTGGCTGCCGTAGCCAAGGTCCTCGCCTGCGAAGGTGACCAGGGCTTGGCCGATCCGGGAGTGATATGGCTCGCTCTCCATGACGTCAGCCCTCAGCGCAGCAGACCGAGATCCTCGGCCACTTCCCCGATGGGCGCGTAGAGGGCGTTGTCGGCGGGGATGAAGGCTTCCCGGGGAAAGCTGGCCAGCAGATCGGGGTCGTCCATCTCCAGGAAGGCGGCCTGCACCCGGTTGGTGAAGCCCTCGCCGAAGCGCTCGTCGGCATCGCCGCGCAGGGTCCAGTTGTAGTCGGGGTAGGGCGGGGTGGCCCAGATCACCGAGACCTTGTCGGTATCCACGCGCCCATCGGCCACCGCGGCTTCCCATACGGTGTAGTTCACCGCGCCGATGTCCCAGGTGCCTGCTTCCACCAGGGCGATGGTGCGGGAGTGGTCGCCCGAGTAGCCGACACGGGAGAAGAAGTCTCCGGGGTCGACGTTGTCGAAGCGCTGGCGGAAGAAGTGCTCAGGCATCAGCCGCCCGGAGGTCGACGTGCGCGAACCGAAGGTCAGGCTCATCCCCTCGAGCTCGTCGGGTAGCTCGTCGGTCAGCGTCAGGCCGCTGGACGCATGAGCAATGAAGTAGCTCTTGAAGGCATCGTCCTCGCTGCCCTGGGCCAGGGCCAGGGAGCCCGGTACCAGGCGTCGTGCCTGCACGCCCGAGAGGCCGCCGAACCAGGCAAGCTGGACCTGGTCGTTGCGAAAGGCGGTCACGGCGGCGCTGTAGGATTTCACCGGCACGTACTCCACCTCGACGCCGAGACGCTCCGCCAGGTAGTCGGCGACCTGGCCGAAGCGCTCCACCAGGCGCGCCTGGTCCTCGTCGGGAATGGCGGTGAAGCGGAAGGTCTCGGCGGCCGCGCCCTGGGTGAACAGGACGACTGCGGCGGCGACAAGGGCAATGTGGCGCATGTGGCGGCTCCGGTAACGGGAATCGGGCCGCTATTGTTGTCGCTGGGTAGGTGTCTGGCAAGCCTGCGGAGGCACTCAGTCCCGCCTGGTGGCAGGGTAGCGGGTATCCTTAAGGCTATCCTTGATCTTCTTGAGATGCCCGAGGAAGTCCTCGCCGCGGCGCAGCGTCACGCCGGTCGCCAGCACGTCGATGAGCGCCAGCTGGATCATCCGCGAGGTCATCGGCATGTAGTAGTCGGTGTCCTCGGGCGTGGCCACCTCCAGGGTCTCGGTACACTCCTTGGCGAGCGGCGAGTCGGGCGCGGTGATGCCCAGCACCACGGCACCGCTTTCCCGGGCCAGGCGGGCGATATCCACCAGCTCCCGGGTGCGGCCGGTCCAGGAGAGCACCACCACCACATCGCCGGTGTGGCAGCTCGCGGCCACCATGCGCTGCATCAGCACGTCCACATAGGCGGTGACCGGCAGGTTGAAGCGGAAAAACTTGTGCTGGGCGTCCTGGGCCACGGCGCCTGAGGCGCCCAGTCCGAAGAAGTGCACCTGCCTGGCCTGGATCAGGTAGTCCACCACTCGCTCGATGCGCACCGGGTCGGTTTGACGGCGTGCGTTGTCCAGTGCGGCGATGGTGGCGCCGAAGATTTTCTCGGTGTAATCGGCGGCCGTATCGTCGGGCTCCACCGCCTGACTGACATAGGGGGTGCCGCCGGCCAGGCTCTGGGCCAGCTTGATCTTGAAGTCCGGGTAGCCCTTGGCCTCGAAGCTGCGACAGAAGCGATTGACGGTAGGCTCGCTCACCGAGGCGGCCTGTGCCAGGGTGGCGATGCTCATGCCGGTGGCGGCAGCCGGATCGGCGAGGATGACATCGGCAACCTTGCGCTCGGAGCGGTTGAGCTCCTCGAGGCGCTGACGCATGCGATCGATTAGGTCATGACGGGCCATGGCGCGTTGGGGTTCTCCGTGATGGGCGGCGTGAGGCCGCAGAATGACGCCTGAACAGGTGATGTAGTGATTTAACTACATTATGCTGATTATCTTAGCGTGCGGAGAGCGACCGCGGCCAATTGTCCGCGTAAAGCGGCAAATTATTATGTAAGTTTACTTTATTAGATTGCTTTTTTGCGTTGCTTTGGGTATTTTTTTGGTAATCCAACGAAAAGAGGGTCGAGCATGAGTCACTCCAGCCGGTCCAGTCAGGCGGTCAGGACCGATATCGACCTGGCCCTGTTCGGCGCCCTTGGCGACCTCGCGCAGCGCAAGCTCTTTCCGGCGCTGTTCCACCTTGACCGCGAGGGGCTGCTCGACCCCAGTACGCGCCTGATGGGTCTAGCGCGTCAGGCGCTTGACCTCGACGCCTTCAAAGCCCGCGTCGAGCAGACGCTCACAACCCATGTCAAGGCCGAGGAACTCGATCGCCAGGCGCTGACGCGCTTCCTGGCGCGACTCGATTATCGCCACCTCGATTTTACCTGCGCCGAGGGCTATGCGGCGATCCATGAATGGCGTAAGGCGGGACGGGAGCGTCCCATGGTGGTCTACCTGTCGGTGGCAGCGAAGATCTACGGCGACATCTGTCAGAACCTTGAGGCAAGCGGTAGCCTGGACGATCAGAGCCGGGTGGTGGTCGAAAAGCCGATCGGCCATGACCTGGCGTCGTCGGCGCAAATCAACGATGCCATCGGCGCCGTCTTCCCCGAGTCACGCATCTATCGCATCGACCACTATCTGGGGAAAGAGACGGTGCAGAACCTGATCGCGCTGCGTTTCGCCAACCCGCTCTTCGGCACCCAATGGAACCAGAACCACATCTCCCATGTGGAGATCACCGTGGCCGAGCAGGTTGGCATTGAAGGGCGCTGGGGCTATTTTGACGATGCCGGCCAACTGCGCGACATGGTGCAGAACCACCTGCTGCAGCTGGTCTGCCTGATTGCCATGGACCCGCCGGCCAATCTCGACGCCGACGCCATCCGCGACGAGAAGGTCAAGGTGCTGAAGGCGCTTCGGCCTTTTTCCGAGGACATGCTGGGACGCGATGTGGTGCGCGGGCAATACATCGCCGGCAGCATCGACGGCAAGGGCGTGCCCGGCTATCTCGAGGAAGAGGGCGCCAACACCGAGAGCCATACCGAGTCCTTTGTGGCGATGAAGACCGGTGTGGAGAACTGGCGCTGGGCCGGCGTGCCTTTTTACCTGCGCACCGGCAAGCGCATGCCAGAGAAGCTTTCACAGATCATCATCCACTTCCGACAGCAGCCCCACTATATCTTCGACCCGGACCAGCGCGGCCTGGCAGCCAACAAGCTGGTGATCCGCCTGCAGCCGGAGGAGGGCATTGCCCTGGAGGTGCTGACCAAGGACAGCGGCCTGGACAAGGGCATGCGCCTGCGACGCGGCCCGCTGCACCTGGATTTCAACAGCGCCTTCCCCAAGTCGCGGATTCCCGATGCCTATGAGCGTCTGTTGCTCGAAGTGATGAAAGGGCAGCAGTATCTCTTCGTGCGCCGCGACGAAGTCGAACACGCCTGGCAGTGGTGCGACAACCTGATCGCCGCCTGGGCCGATCGCGACGAGCCGCCGCGGCGCTATCCGGCGGGCTCCTGGGGCCCCGTGGCCTCCATTGCGATGATCACCCAGGACGGCCGCAGCTGGTATGAAGACTATTGAGGATTCCCAACGATGAGCGAGCTTTGCCGAGAACGGCTGGCCACCCAGCTGGCCGAGGCAGTCGCCGAGGCGCTGCGACAGGATCTGACCCGGCAGGCGCGTGCCTTGCTGGTGGTGTCGGGTGGCACCACGCCGTTGCCCTTTTTTCGTGCGCTGTCTCTCTGCACGCTGCCCTGGTCGCGGGTCGAGGTGACCCTGGCCGATGAGCGCTGGGTGCCGGAAGACCATGCCGACAGCAACGCCCGGCTGGTGCGCGAGCATCTGCTGCAGGGGCCCGCGGCCGAGGCGACCTTTGTGCCCCTGACCACCCGCGACGTCACCCCGGAGCAGGGCGTCGAGGCGTTGGTCCAGCGCATCGCCGGCCTGGCCTGGCCGGCCAGCGCGGTGGTGTTGGGCATGGGTGGCGATGGCCATACCGCTTCGTTGTTTCCCGACAGCCATGAATTGTCGCTGGCGCTTTCCACCGGCGAACCGGCGGTGGCGGTGCGTGCCGCGAGTCAACCTCAGCCGCGGCTGACCCTGAGCGCCGACCGTCTGCACAGGGCCCACCGCCACTTTCTGCATATCACCGGCGGCGACAAGCGCAACGTGCTGGCGAGGGCGCTGGCCGGTGACGACAGCCGCGAGCTGCCGATACGCGCCTTCCTTGCCTGCCCCTTGGCCGTTTACTGGGCGCCCTGATCCCATGGAGAGACATCAATGACCTTCGACAAGAGCATCGAAAAGCAGCTGCCGTCCACCCGGACCACCGAACTCGACAGCATCTGCCTGAAGGCCGAGGTGATCCCGGTGCTGGCCATCCAGCGCGTCGAAGACGCCGTTCCCCTGGCCGCGGCTCTGGTGGAAGGGGGCCTTAGCGTGCTGGAGGTGACCCTGCGCACCGACTGCGCTCTGGAAGCGGTCCGCCGCATCAAGGCGGCGCTGCCCCAGGCCAGTATCGGGGTGGGCACCGTGCTGACGCCGGCCCAGTACCGACAGGCTGAGCAGGCCGGCGCCGATTTTGTGGTCACCCCGGGGACCACCGAGGCGCTCTATCGTTACGGCGTGACCAGTCCGGTGCCGATGCTGCCCGGCATAGCCACCGTCTCCGAGCTGATGACCGGCTGGCAGTATGGCTACCGCCGCTTCAAGTTCTTCCCCGCCGAGGCCAGCGGCGGCGTCAAGGCGCTCAAGGCCTTCGCCGGCCCCATCGCTGAGGCGCGCTTCTGCCCCACCGGTGGCATCAATCTCGATAATGCCGAGGACTATCTGGCGCTCAAGAACGTCATGTGCGTGGGCGGTTCATGGCTGACGCCCAACTCCCTGGTGGAGGCCGAAGACTGGGACGGAATCCGCCATCTGGCTCGCGAGGCGGCGCAGCGCTTCCACCACTGACCGGTCTGCCTGTTTCGGTCACCCTGTGCTCGCTCGACAGCCTGTCGCTGCCTTCTCTTTCCGGCCCCTGTGGCCGGGTTTCTTGCCCCCGTAACGAGCAGTAACCACCAGGAAGGGCCGGTTTTCACCGGCCCTTCCGCTGCACGTCTGCCTCAGCGCCTGACTCAGCGCCCTGTCGGCTTGCCGCCCTTGCCCCGGGAGCGCTCGGCAGGCCCGGCGGCGTCGACCGTTGCCCCGGCCGTTGCTTCGGTCGTGAAGTGACCGCGCACTAGCGCCAGCAGGCCCTGGGTAGACGCGTCGAAGTCCTGGCTCTGTTCGTCGATCCGCTCGCTGATCTCGCCGGCGATCTGCTTGCCCAGCTGCACACCCCACTGGTCGAAGGAGTTGATGTTCCAGATCACCCCCTGGACGAACACCTTGTGCTCGTAAAGCGCGATCAGCGCGCCGAGGTTCCTCGGCGTCAGCTCGTCGAGCAGCAGCACGCTTGAGGGGCGATTGCCGGGGCAGCTGTAGGGGTCCAGCCGGCTGCCGCTCTGGCTGCCCTCCATGAAGGCGTTGGCCTGGGCCAGCATGTTGGTGAGCAGGGCGAAGTGGTGCTCTTCGACGCCGGGCTCCGGCTTCAGCGAGGCGATGAAGTCGATGGGTACATAGCGGGTGCCCTGGTGGAGCAGCTGGAAGAAGGCGTGCTGGCCGTTGGAGCCTGTCTGGCCCCAGACGATAGGGCCGGTCTTGTAGTCCACCGGGTGGCCGAAGATGTCCACTGACTTGCCGTTGGACTCCATGTCGAGCTGCTGCAGAAAGGCCGGCAGCTGATGCAGGGCCTGGTCGTAGGGCACGATGGCCTGGGTTTCGGCACCGACGAAGTTGATGTACCAGATCCCGATCAGCGCCATCAGTACCGGCATGTTCTCGCGGAAGGGGGCCTGGAGAAAGTGCTGGTCCATTTCGTAGGCCCCCTCCAGCATCGCCATGAAGCCTTCAAAGCCGACGGAGAGTGCGATGGGCAGGCCGATCGACGACCACATGGAGTAGCGCCCGCCGACCCAGGCCCAGAACTCGAAGACGTTCTCCTCTCGGATGCCGAACGCCATGGCCGCCTTCTTGTTGGTAGAAGCGGCAACGAAGTGGGCCCCCACGTCGGCGTCCGGGCCGGCGTTCTCCAGGAACCATCGCCGAGCGGTATGGGCGTTGAGCAGGGTTTCCTGGGTCGAGAAGGTCTTGGTGGAAACGATGAACAGGGTGGTGGCCGGGTTGAGACGGCTGAGCACCTTCTGGATGTGGGTGCCATCGACGTTGGAAACGAAGTGGAATTTCAGCTCCGAATGGCGGTACTTGAGCAGGGCTCGGCTGGCCATGTTCGGTCCCAGGTCCGACCCGCCGATGCCGATGTTGACCACGTCCTTGATGCGCTCGCCGCTGTAGCCCTGCCACTCGCCGCTGCGCACTGCCTCGGAGAACTGCCGGATCTGCTCGCGGGTGCGCTGAATCTCCGGCATCACGTCCTGGCCGTCGACCATCAGCGGTCCCTCGCCGAGGTTGCGCAGGGCGGTGTGCAGTACCGGGCGGTTCTCGGTGACGTTGATGATGTCGCCCGAGAACATCTGGGCGCGGCGCTGTACCAGCGCGGAGTGATTGGCGAGTTCGATCAGCTTGTCGAGTACCGCGTCGGAGACCTGGTGCTTGGAGTAGTCGAGGAACAGGCCGCCCACCCGCAGGCTCATCTTCTCGAAGCGCTGCGGGTCGGCGGTGAAGTAGTCGCGGATGCGTTCATTGACGGTCTGATCATGCAGGCGCTTGAGGGCCTGCCAGGTCACGCTGCGGGTCAGCTGAAACATCGGAAGCCTCGCCTCCTGGAGTCGGTGGGGGTTAAGCGTGTCAGTCGGCGGTGCGGTCGGAGACCCAGGCGCTGGCATCGGGAATGGTCATTTCATAGGCCTCATCGAGCCATGGCGAGCTCACCATGAAGTCGGCGCTTGCGGCGTTGCAGGCCACCGGCACGTTCCACAGCGCCGCCAGGCGCAGGAGCGCCTTGACATCGGGGTCATGGGGCTGCGGGGCGAAGGGGTCCCAGAAGAAGATCAGCAGGTCGAGTTCCTGCTCGGTGATCAGCGCGCCGATCTGCTGGTCGCCGCCCAGGGGGCCGCTCATCACTCCTCGCACGGGCAGCTCCAGCGCGCTGGCCACGCGCCCGGCCGTGGTGCCGGTACCGGTGAGCGCATGTCGGGCCAGAGTCTCCTTCCAGCGACCGGCCCACGCCAGCAATTCCTCCTTCTTTCCGTCGTGGGCGATCAGGGCGATGCGTTTGCGCGCCGGCAAGATGCGAGTCACCGTCTGGCGGGGGCGGATTACATTCATGTTGTTATGCCTCCAGGATTTTCAGTGTGTTGGTGCCGCCGTGGGCGTTCATGTGGTCGCCGCGGGTCAGGATCACATGGTCGCCGGCGGCGGCGATACCCTTCTCCACCAGCAGCGACAGTGCCCGCTCGTTGAGTTCGAGCGGGGTCATGTCGCGGGTGTCGAAGGGCAGCGAGACCACCCCGCGGTAGAGCGCCATGCGCCGCTGGGCGATGGCGCTGTGGGCCAGGCCGACAATGGGCAGCCCCGAGCGGATGCGCGAGGCGATCAGCGGCGTGTAGCCGGTGGAGGTCATGCAGGCGATAGCGGCCACGCCCGACAGGTGGTTGGCGGCGTACATGGCGGAGAGCGCGATGGTCTCGTCGATCCGCGAGAAGCCCTCGTGGATGCGGTGGCCGGACTCCTGGGCGATCTTCTCGCGCTCGGCGCCCAGGCAGACCCGGTCCATGGCCTCGATGGTCTCCACCGGGAAGTCGCCGGCGGCGGTCTCGGCGGAGAGCATCACCGCGTCGGTGCCGTCGAGCACCGCGTTGGCCACGTCGAACACCTCGGCCCGGGTGGGCAGCGGCGACTCGATCATCGACTCCATCATCTGCGTGGCGGTGATCACCGCGCGGTTCAGCGTGCGGGCGCGCTTGATGATGCGCTTCTGCATGCCGATCAGCTTGGCATCGCCGATCTCAACGCCGAGATCGCCGCGGGCCACCATGACCGCCTCGCAGGCCTCGATGATGCCGTCCAGGGTGGCCTCATCGGCCACCGCCTCGGCGCGCTCCAACTTGGCCACCAGGCCGATCTCGGCCCCGGCCTCGCCAAGCAGCGCGCGGGCCTCCTGCATGTCGGCGGCGCAGCGCGGAAACGACACCGCCAGGTAGTCGACGCCGATCTCGACGGCGGTGGTGAGATCCGCGCGGTCCTTGTCGGTGAGCGCCGGCGCCGAGAGGCCGCCGCCCTGCTTGTTGATGCCCTTGTTGTTAGAGAGCTTGCCGCCCACCACCACGGTGGTGTGGATCTCGCGGCCCCGGATAGCGGTGACATCGAGCACCACCCGGCCGTCGTCGAGCAGCAGGCGATCGCCCGGGGCGACGTCGTCGATCAGCTGCTGATAGT